>JAGCVH010000094.1 GCA_017962495.1 Bacteroidaceae bacterium | reverse complement strand
GTTTCGCATCCTTTCCTCACCCCACTGTCGCCGAATGACTTCAAGGACCACGTCGACCGCATTCTCGGACAGACACTGGAGGCTTGGTACAGCGACGACAGGGACGAGATGAAGGGTTCGCTGAAATCGTTGAACTCGGGAGAGCTCTATAAGATGCAGGCCACCGACGGCTACCTCTTCGAGTTCACTGCAAGGTTGCCCGTCAACCTGGCTCCAGTTGTACTGAGAAAGGGATGGAACTGGATTGGGTATCCTTTCCTGTACCCCCAGACGCTTGCAAGTGCGTTTGACAACAGCCTCGTGCAGGAAGGGGACATCGTCATTGGACAGGGAGGATTCTCCATCTATTCCGACGACGACGGATGGACGGGTACGCTTAGCAGTCTGACTCCGGGATTCGGATATATGTACAAGGCCGTACAGGCGAAGGCTTTCCGTTTCAACAAGGCACAAAATATGCCGCGCCTGCGCACGCAGCACCGCATGAGTGTCTCTGAACAGCTGTATGGCTTCAACCGCTTTGCCTATCCCAATGTCATGGGTGTCATCGGAGACGTCGAAGCGGAAGGGCTTTCCTATGCCAAGGAATCCCTGACGCTGACGGCATGGGCCGACGGAGAATGCCGGGGCACGGGTCGGTGGATTGACGGAAGGTTGTTCATGACGCTGTACGGACAGGGAGGGGAAGCGCTGACATTCAAGGCATATGGAGAGAATGGTGACACGTACGCAGTCAAGCAACAACTTAGCTTCGCTTCGGATGTTATCGGCAAATTGCAGTCTCCGTTCATGCTCACGCTTATCAAGGAGGAAACTCCCGTCACTCCCATTGTAACTGAAACAGGTATCAAGGGTATTTACACACCCAGTGGAGCCTTCGTTGGCAGGGAGACAGAGAATTTGAGACCAGGCATTTATATCATTCGTCAACAAGACAACAGAACCAAGAAAATTATTATACGATGACCAACTTTAAGACACTTATTACAAGCCTGCTTTTTACAGTTCCCTTCATTTCGGGGTATGCCGAAGAGGGAGACACGATAAAGGTCGTCTTTAATCAGAATACTGCCTCTGTGACCATACCTGCCACCGCACAAGTGACGGCTGTAACGGATGGAGCTTATGTCAGCCTAACATCGACGACAAAGACGGAAGAATACATCTATGCCGTCTCTGGAACAACGGAGAATGGCAGTTTGCTTTTGACTGGCGACTACAAGCTAACGCTCTGCCTGAAGGGTGTCAGCATAGAGAGCCAAAGGGGAGCCGCCATCGATGTAGAGTGTGGAAAACGCATAAAAGTGGTGCTGGCAGATGGAACAAAGAATTATTTGACCGACAAGATTGACGGCGAACACAAGGGAGCTTTTTATTTCAAAGGCCATCCCGAGTTCGAAGGATTGGGGACACTCAACATCACCGGTCGCACGAAACACGCTATTGCGGCAAAGGAGTATCTTCAAATAAAACGAACGACAGGCACCATCAACATCTTAGCAGCAGAGGGCGACGCCATTCATTGTGGCAAGGGAAATGCCAACAACGAACACAACTATTTTGAAATGAATGGTGGCGTGATTAACATCCTGAAAACCAATGGCGACGGTGTTGACAGCGACGACTTTGGAGTAATTCGTATTACAGGTGGCATGTTGAATGTCAATGTCTCAACAGAGAACACCTGTGGACTCAAGAGCGACAGTACTCTCACGGTGAGTGGTGGCAGACTGAACATCAATGTTGAGGGCAATGCCTGTGACGCCATACGCTCCAACTACGATGTAGAATTATTGGGAGGAAGTATTGAGATTAGTGTTAGTGGCGACGGCTCGAATGGAATTAAGAGTCGAAAGGCCCCAGCAAGCGAAGCCTATGTCTTCAATGGCGGTTATATTACTATTGACGGAGCAAAGTGCCTCATTTATGTTCATGGGAACGACCTTGCAGAGGGCGCATCCACCATCTATTCGCACGCCATCAGTGCCGACCAGTTCATTACCCGCAACAACGGCGATGTGGAGATATTTGCCTATGGTCAAACTGGCGAGCCTTATTACACTAACTCTCCAGAGGTAGTCACTGGTGGCAATTTAACTATACATCGCGCTCCTTGGCTGTTCTATCACGGTGACTTCGAACATTGCATGACAGCCCATGTTGTGGTCAGTCTCTCTCCAGACACCTATGTTCCATACGATGACAACAACTTTGCCATTGGTGCGTTTGTTGGCGACCAATGCGTAGGCATTGCCATCGACGGATACCTTCGAATCTATAACGCAACAGCAACTAACGACCTCATCACCTTCAAAGCTTACGATTACGATACGGATGAGACCATTCTGCTCCATGCAGGTCAGGAAGTTCGCTTCATACCCTACGGTGTAATCAGTGCCGACGATATGAGTCAGCGTGTAGTACTAAAACCCTATATCCGAGGCGATGTCAACCTCGATGGTTTTGTCTCGATTGCCGATGTCACCACACTTGTCAACATCATCCTTGGCAAGCCAACCGGACCTTATGGCATTGCAGACATCAACGACGATGAAACTATCTCCATTGCCGATGTCACTGCACTGGTAAACATCATTTTAGGAAAAGAGTGAAATAAAACATAAAAACTTTAAACATATAGAACTATGACATCCACCATGAAGAAATTATTGGGGTTAGCAATAACCGCCATGCTCTCCTCCTCCATATTGGCTCAGGAGAAGTATCCGTTCCAGGATCCATCGCTTTCTAATAAGGAACGCGTAGAAAACCTCTTGTCTTTACTCACCCCTTATGAGAAGGTGGGGCTGATGATGAACAAATCGGCCTCTGTCGATCGTCTTGGCATCCCCTCCTACAACTGGTGGAGTGAGGCCTGCCACGGTGTACGTCAGGGCGGATATACCGTCTATCCTCAGCCCATCGGAATGGCTGCTGCATTCAATGCCAAACTGGTGTATGATGTCTTCTCACAGGTCAGTGATGAGGCTCGTGCCAATTGGAATCGTTCCGACCACAACATCTTCAATGTGCCTCAAGGAGTAACTTATTATCCCGGCAATCCCGAGCTCACCTTCTGGTGTCCAAATGTCAACATTTTCCGCGACCCACGCTGGGGCAGAGGCCAGGAGACATGTGGTGAAGACCCTTATCTGAGTGCGGTGTTGGGAGTGCAGACTGTCCTGGGTATGCAAGGCAACGATGATCGCTATTTTAAGACCCACGCCTGTGCCAAGCACTATGCAGTACACAGTGGTCCTGAACCCTTGCGCCACTCCATGAATGTGGAACCCACTAACCGCGACCTTTGGGAAACCTACCTGCCTGCCTTCAAGGCATTGGTAAAACAAGGTAATGTGCGCGAAGTAATGTGTGCCTACCAGCGTTTCGAAGGAAAGCCTTGCTGCAGTAGCGACCGCCTGCTCATCGACATCCTGCGCAACAAATGGGGGTACGACGGCATTGTGCTAACCGATTGCGATGCCATCAACAATTTCTACAATCGTGGTCAGCATGAGACTCACGATGGTCCCTTGTCGGCCTCTGTAGATGCTGTTCTCAATGGCACCGACCTGGAATGTGGCAAGGTATTTATGAATTTGTATGAAGCCCTGCAACAGGGACTTATCCAAGATAGTGTCCTCGACGATCATCTTCGCAAGACACTACTGGGCCGCTTCGAACTGGGTATGTTCGACCCTGCCGAAATGCTCCCATGGGCAAATCTTGCTCCCGAAGTCATCAGCAGTGAGAAACACAACGAACTTGCCACTCAAGCCGCTCGTGAGTCGATGGTTTTGCTTCACAATAAAGGCGTGCTTCCCCTCTCCAAAAAACTGAAGACCATTGCCGTGCTTGGTCCCAATGCCGACGATGTGGGCATGCTCAACGGCAACTATGGCGGAACTCCCACGGAGGCCCATCAACACTCCTTGCTTAGTGGCATTAAAGATGCTGTTCCTGGAGCAAACATTATCTATCATAAAGCATGCGAACTGAACGACGAATTCACCACCGTCCATCATCTGCCCGACTTCAACGAGGGCAAGGGCGTGAAAGTAGAGTTCTTCAATAACAATGACTTGGCCGGCGAACCAGCCAAAACCGAATATTATAATGAACTCAACTTCTCCACCTTTGGTGCTTGGGGCTTTGCCGAAGGTGTCAATCGCGATACACTTTCCGTTCGCATCAGCGGTCGATATGTCTCCACCTTCTCTGGCGAGATGAAATACACACTCACTACTGACAACGGCTATGTACTTAAGGTTAACGGCGAGGTTGTAGAGGAAAATCAAGCCGCAAGCGGCCACAGGGGAGGCTTCGGTCGCAGGGTACAATACAAGTCCTTCCCCGTGGAGGCTGGCAAACCCTATGATGTGGTGATTGAATACAAGCATGGCAATGGTCAGTTTGCAATGCTACGCGGCGACATATGCGAACGCAAGTTAGTCGACTTCACCGACCTCGCCAACGAGGTGAGCAGTGCCGATGCCATCATCATCATTGGTGGAATCTCTGCTCGCATGGAAGGCGAAGGAGGCGACAAGCAAGACATCGAACTACCCAAGGTGCAGCAGATGTTACTCAAGGCTATGCACCAGACAGGGCGGCCCGTCGTCTTCGTCAATTGTTCCGGTTCCGCTATTGCTTTTGGCAGTGTGGAAGGTCAGTACGACGCCCTGCTTCAAGCCTGGTATCCTGGTCAGGGAGGCGCAAAGGCCTTGGCCGAAGTGCTCTTTGGCGACTATAACCCCGGAGGAAAACTGCCCGTCACCTTCTATCGTTCTAACGACGACTTACCCGATTTCCTCGACTATTCGAAGAAGAATCGCACCTACCGTTACTTCACAGGCGTGCCTCAGTATGCCTTTGGCTATGGCCTCAGTTACACCACCTTTAACGTGGGCAAAGGCCGTTTGTCGAGCAAGTCGATGAACCGCGATGGGTCAGTTGTCCTGAAGGTGCCCGTTGTCAATTCAGGCAGACGCGAGGGAACGGAGACCGTGCAAGTCTATGTCAAGCGAATTGGCGATGCTGGTGCCCCCATCAAGGCCCTGAAGGGCTTCCAAAAACTGACATTAGAGCCTGGTGAGACCAAGACTGCCGTCATCACCCTCGACAGCGACGCCTTCGCCTATTACGACCAGTACCTCGACGAACTGACTCCAATGCCCGGCAACTACCAGATTCTCTATGGCACCTCTTCGCGCGATGCCGATCTGGAATCACTGAACTTTGTCGTGAAATAATGTATCGCTGGCCTTCCGCAATCATACCTAAGGCGATCGCCCGTAAGACCTAAGGCCTTCGCGTATCGAACATAGGTTCGCGATGCATCATTCCTAATCATATTTATTTTCTAACACATTCCTGCCCCTCCTTTTGGAGGGGCTGTTCTTTTTAGGGGTTATGCCGTAAAAAAATGTTTGCATATTTGCTTATCTAAAGTAAATAAAGTACTTTTGTCGGGAAAATAGAGTAATGGCTAAACAAAGAAAGCAATACAAGGCTGATCATAAAAGCCAGACTGCAGGGCAAGTAGCGACGAACGTTAAAGCCTCACAGGTGAAGAGCGACGGACAGAAGACGAAAAAGAAACGACTTCATCTTTCTGTAATTATTTTCTTTTTCGTACTGGTGTGGCTCTGGGCTTGGCTGTGGATGGGCGACACAATGCGTATTGCCCGAGAGAACTCTTTTTGGTCTCCAAACGATGTTTTAATGCGGTTCATGGACGGGCGACCATGGGAGATGCTTTGCCGTGCTGGACGCATGTTGTTGACCACATACCGCTGGCCAGTATTAGGTGGTGCACTGATGGCCTTGCTCGTTGCAAAGTGTACGTGGCTGACGGGTTACTGCCTGAGGTTAAAGGGATGGTGGAAATTACTCCAGTTCGTCCCAGCTATGGCCTATCTCCTTTTCCTTGCCTACATCGGTTACGATTTATTCTATGAAGCAGAAACTGGTTTGATTATGGGTGTGCCTTTGTTGGCACTCGTTGTATTGTTGACATTGGCGTTGATAATACGATCATTCAGTCATAGCCATAAATTCCCGAGTCCATTCCTTCCTGACAAGAACGAAAGCACCAAGCAACATCTTGCAGGACTGGCAATGGCCGCATTGACGGTTGCTCTGCCCATGGGCGTGAGCCACTGGATGCGTCCTTATGTGCGCGTAACGACGCGTATGCAGTGCCAGATGATGGAACAGAACTGGCGAGGAATGGCTGAAACGGCACGAAAGAATGCCGACCTGTCGTATCGACCAATTGCGGCTTACTACGCTATCGCCCTGACGCAATCGGAGGAACAGGCTTCACGCCTGTTTGACATTCGCATGGATTATGACGTGCCTTACATACATGGATTTAACAAGAACGCGAACGATGCTGCCAACTACTATGTCATGGATTGTGACTTGTATGCAGGACTGGTACAGACAGCCATCCACCATGCTATGGAGCACATGACAATGAACGGACCTACCTTGCGCTCACTGAAGTTGTTAACACGCGGCGCCATACTCAAAGGCGAATGGAGAGTAGCTAACAAGTACCTTCGCATTCTGGAGCATGTGCCATTTGAAGGCGACTTCGTTGAAAAATATCGTCCCATGGTGGGCAATCTAAGTCTGATAGACAACGATCCCGAATTCCATCATATGCGACTCACGGAACCCGTGCATGACAACTTTGAGAACCTATTCACACAACCCACATTCATGGGTTACAACATCGCGCTGAATGAGGGGCGAAGTGTCAATGCTTTGTGGAACAGTCTGATGGTGCACCTCTACACTAAGACGATGCCACAGTTCATCGCTCGCTGTCAACCCTTACAGGGGAGCACCCCTCCCCCATCCATCGCCGAGGGACTACTACTTATGTCGAACAAATATCCCGAAATACTGAAAGCATTTCCTGGACTAGAATATAATCAGGCAAGACTACTGGCCATGCTGAACGAAACGAAGCCCTTCATGGGTAGTCACGAGACACGTGCCGAGCATGCTCACGAACTTTTTAAGAAATGGAAAGGGTTCTATCCGTATTACTATTTCTTCGGTAACCTGAAAGCCACGAAACGTAAGGACACGAACAATGAGGGGACAAGTAAACAGGGAGTAAACTAGCGCCTCGCTAAAAATGAAAAATAAAGAATGAAGAATATAATGAGAGACTATAAGGGCAAAGCCTTTCTACTTTTTGCTTTTTTCTTTTTACTTTTCACGGCCTGTGGTCGCCACACTTATACGGTACCCACGTCTTTCGCAGAAGCCGATAGCGTAGCACCACTCTACCCAGATTATACAGATATCACTATTCCTGCAAACATAGCACCACTTAACTTCTCACTTCTCGAGAGCGACCCGACACAAGTGGTTGCCCTGATGGAGGGAGAAAAGGGGGGAAAGGTGGTTACCGGCGGAGAGAAGGATCTCAAGGTCCTCATCGACACCACGGAATGGAGAGAACTCCTGCAAGCGAACAGAGGTTCAACGATTCGAGTATCCGTCTTTGCACTCTTCCCTCAAGGTTGGGTGCGCTACAAGCCTCACACACTACAAGTGGCAGAGGAAGACATCGACCCATACCTTTCGTACCGACTCATCGAACCAGGCTACGAATTATACAGACAATTGGGACTATACCAACGCAACCTGACGAACTTCGAAGAGAGAGTAATCTACGAGAACAATCGTGCCTACAGCGACGAGGACAACCATTGCATCAACTGCCACAACTATCAAAACTATTCCACCCGTCAAATGTTGTTCCACGTCCGTGCACAACATGGCGGAACCATACTCATACGTGACGGGAAGGCTGAAAAAGTGCAGATTAAGGGCGACAGCATCCTAACTGCCGGGGTCTATCCCTCGTGGCATCCCACCCAGAACTTAGTGGCATTTTCCACCAACAAGACGGGACAAGCCTTCCACATGTATCACAAAGAGAAAATTGAGGTGTTGGATGAAGCAAGCGACCTATTGCTCTATGATGCAGACAAGAACGAAGTGAGCCTTGTCCTAGCTGATTCCACGAAGTTCGAGACCTTCCCTTGTTGGTCGCCCGATGGGAAATGGCTTTACTATTGCGTATCTGAAGAACCGGCAAAAGATGTTGAACTTAATATCCCCGACAGCCTAACAGAGATGCGTCGCGTATTGCTTTACGACAGATTCTTCTATGACATCCGTCGTATGCCGTTCGACGAGCAAACGGGAAAGTTCGGACCATCGGAGATGGTTGTCGACTGTCAAAGTCGCGAACGCAGTGCATCGTTCCCACGCATCAGTCCCGACGGGCGTTACCTCCTCTTTGCTGAAGGCGATTACGGCCAGTTCCACATTTGGCACAAATCGAGTGACCTGTATGTCAAAGACCTACAAACTGACTCCATATATGCCCTCACGGAGGCAAACTCCAACGATGTGGACTCCTACCACTCATGGAGTTCGAACGGACGATGGATCGTCTTCAGTACTCGACGGATGGACGCAAACTACACGCGTCCCTTCATTGCCTACTTCGACAAGAATGGCCAAGCCCATAAAGCCTTCTGCCTGCCACAATATGACCCTGAATACAACATCCTTCTATTAAAGAGTTACAATGTGCCCGAACTGACTCGCGATGCCGTTCGAATCACACAACGCGACCTGCGTCAGTGCATTTATGAGACCGATGGGAAAATGGCAAAATTCAAAGCAAACAAGCAATAAAAAGAAATCCTAAATCGTTTATTTATTAAGTATTAAACGTTAAACAGGGCTTCAGTCCGATTAAACTTTAAACTTTTATATTATGAGAGTAATCATTGAACCTGACTACAAAGAGTTGTCACGCTGGGCTGCAGAATATGTTGCTGCCCGTATCAACGAAGCAAAACCCACTGCTGAAAAACCTTTCAAACTGGGATGCCCCACTGGTTCTTCTCCTTTGGGATTGTATAAACACCTCATCGAACTGAACAAAGCTGGCAAGGTTTCGTTCAAGAATGTCATCACTTTCAATATGGATGAATATGTGGGTCTGCCCGAAGAACATCCCGAAAGCTATCATAGCTTTATGTGGACGAACTTTTTCTCTCACATCGACATAAAGAAAGAAAATGTGCACATCCTTAATGGTAATGCTCCAGACTTGGTTGCCGAATGTGCTGCCTACGAAAAAGCTATCAAAGACGCTGGCGGTATCGACCTCTTTATGGGAGGCATTGGTCCCGATGGACACATCGCTTTCAACGAACCTTTCAGTTCTCTGCAAAGCCGCACTCGTGTGAAAAGCCTTACCACCGACACCATCATTGCCAACAGTCGATTCTTCGACAACGATGTGAACAAGGTACCCAAGACGGCTCTGACTGTTGGCGTTGGCACCGTTATGGACGCCAAGGAAGTACTCATCGTCTGCAACGGTCACGGAAAGGCTCGCGCCCTGCAACATGCTATCGAATGTGCGGTCAGTCAAGAGTGGACAATCAGTGCCCTGCAAATGCATCCCCATGCCATCATCGTATGCGATGAGGCTGCCACCGACGAATTGAAGCACGGTACCTACAAATACTTCAAGGACATTGAAAAGGATAATCTATAATTCCCTTCAACAACAAACAATAAAGCCCCCTGCCTCAACAGAAGCAGGGGGCATCTTTTTACCTTAATACCTATAAAAAACTTAAATCACTTTCTCAAGTTTAGAGATGTTCTCGGCCACTTGCTCGTCGGTAATCTCATAGTTTTGCAGGTTACCAGAGAAATACTGGTCATAGGCACTCATGTCTATCAATCCATGACCCGAGAGGTTGAATAGTATTACTTTCTCCTCACCTGTTTCCTTACACTTCAATGCTTCGCGAATAGTGGCGGCAATAGCGTGGCTTGACTCTGGAGCAGGGATGATACCCTCGGTACGAGCAAACAAGGTTCCAGCCTCGAAGGTTTCCAACTGAGGAATATCGACAGCTGTCATCAGTCCATCCTTCAACAACTGGCTAACGATGACACCTGCCCCATGATAGCGAAGGCCACCTGCATGAATGTTGGCTGGCATAAAGTTGTGACCAAGGGTGAACATGGGCAGCAATGGCGTATATCCTGCCTCATCTCCGAAATCGTACTGGAATACGCCACGAGTGAGCTTAGGACACGAAGCAGGTTCTGCGGCAATGAACTGTGTATTCTTTCCATCCAGAATGTTGTGACGCATGAAGGGGAATGCCACACCACCGAAGTTCGAACCACCGCCAAAGCAAGCAATCACGATATCAGGATACTCACCAGCCATGGCCATCTGTTTCTCGGCTTCCAATCCAATCACACTCTGATGCAGGGCAACATGATTCAGAACAGAGCCCAGCGTATACTTGCAGTTGGGCGTTGACATTGCCAACTCAATGGCCTCACTAATAGCTGTACCCAACGAACCTTGATTCATGGGGTCACGTGTGATGATATCCTTACCTGCACGGGTTGACATAGAGGGCGATGCTTCTACGGTTGCGCCGAAAGTCTGCATAATGCTACGGCGATAAGGTTTCTGGTTGTAACTGATTTTCACTTGATAGACAGCACATTCCAGTCCAAACACTTTAGCAGCATACGAGAGAGCTGCACCCCACTGTCCTGCACCCGTCTCTGTGGTGATATTGGTCACACCCTGCTTCTTGTTGTAGTATGCCTGTGGCAATGCTGAATTAAGTTTGTGACTACCCACAGGACTTACGCTTTCATTCTTGAAATAGATATGGGCAGGTGTACCAAGTGCCTTCTCTAATCCATAAGCACGAACGAGTGGTGTAGAACGGTAGAACTTGTACATGTCACGAACTTCCTCGGGGATATCAATCCACGCATCCGTTTGGTTCATTTCCTGTCGTGCCAATTCTTCGGCAAAGATGGGGAAAAGATCCTCGGCCTTCAAAGGCTCTTTCGTGGCAGGATGAAGTGGTGGAAGAGGTTTGTTCACCATGTCTGCCTGGATGTTGTACCACTGTGTTGGAATCTCGCTTTCTGGCAAGAAAAACCTTTTCTGTCTCTCTTTCATAGCAACTAATTTTTAGAATTAAACAATTATTATCTTTATATTTCTTCAGTCAAACATTAAAAAAGAGGCTTGTCGTAAGAATGACAAGCCTCTTTATCTTTTATGCTTACTTATGGGTATGCGGCTATCTTCTCACGATTCTTTGAACCCCGAGTTTTGCCACCACCAAAAGTTAACATTTCTCATATTAGTAACTCTATTTGTTTCAATTCGACAGCAAAGTTATGCATTATCTTTTATTCCATCAAACTTTTGGGCAAATTTTTTATAACTAATTTAAAAATAGGCTTTTAAAACAGTGTATTTTCAATTATCTTACCCATTTGCCAGATACAACGGATGTCGAGTTTGTCGTCCAAAATCATAACATCGGCATCCTTTCCACGCTGTAGGGTGCCCTTACGATCATTGACCTTCATGATGAGCGACGGAGTCTCGCTAACCATACGAACGGCATCCTCTAGAGGAATCTCGGCCTGCTGTACAGCCACACGTATCAGGCGATCGGTTGTAGCAATGGAACCTGCCAAAGCCGAACGATCACTCAACTTGGCAACACCGTCCTCAACAATGACACGAGGATCGAAGGCGACAGCATCGGCAGGAGCAGCTGCAACAGCCAATGCGTCAGTGATAAGTGCCATACGCTCAACACCCTTAATCTTATAAGCCATGCGCAAAATCGTAGGAGGCACATGAATGCCGTCTGCCACACACTCGATAGTCATGTCGTCAATAAGGTAAACACTTTCGACAGTTCCCTCGTACTTGTACCCTTGCTTGTTATGGAAACCAGGCATTGCATTGTAGAAGTGGGTAACATGAGTAAAGCCTGCCTCAAATGCCGTCTTTACATCACTGAACTCAGCATGCGTGTGGGCAATACTTGGCAGGATGCCCTTTTCAGCACAGAATTTACCAAATTGAATGGCACCGGGCAACTCAGGAGCAGCATCCCAACGACGCAGACATGGACTATTCTCTACAATGGGGATGTATTCGTTGGGATCGGGATCCTTTATCCATTCAGGAATCTGCGCACCAGCCTTCAAAGGATTGAGATAATGTCCCTCGAGGTGCAAACCCAATATAGGGCTATCTTCCTCCTTCATCAACTTGTTACAGGTCGCCACGGCCTGTTCAATCATTGGCACGGTAGAACTTGACAGTGTGGGGAAGATGCTTGTGGTACCATGTTTGGCATGAGCCTCAACGGCAACTCGGAAGGCTTCTTCTGTTCCCTCCTGAAAATCACGACCACCACCACCATGCACATGCATCTCAATTCCTCCAGGAACCACAGACATGCCCTTAGCGTCAATAATGTTGGCACCGATAATGGCAAGGTCGCAGTTTGTTACTTCCAGAATCTTATTGTCGCGAAGGATAATGCTACCATCCTTCAGCCAACCCTGTGGGGTCAGAATGCGACCATTGATGATTTGAGTTAACATAGTCTCTTAATTCTATTATACCATACTATAAACTACATCCATAATTTGTTTGCCCAACAGGTCGGCCTCTTCCATCGTTGCTGCCTCACTATAGACACGAATTATGGGTTCTGTGTTCGACTTACGGAGGTGTACCCACTTGTCTGGGAAATCCAGTTTCACGCCATCGATATCGTTAACATCGGCCTTACCGGCATACATTGCCTTCACCTTAGCCAAGATAGCATCGACATCGGTCCCAGCCGTGAGGTCGATACGATTCTTTGCAATTTGATAAGGAGGATAGGTAGCCCTAAGTTCGCTCGTCTTCATGCCCTTCTTGGCCATATAAGTCAAAATGAGAGCAATGCCCACAAGAGCGTCACGACCATAGTGTGCAGCAGGATAGATGACTCCGCCATTACCCTCACCACCAATGACAGCATTGGTTTCCTTCATCTTCGTCACCACATTCACTTCACCTACAGCAGCAGCATTATACTCACAACCGAACTTGCGCGTAACATCGCGCAGGGCACGGGTTGAACTAAGATTCGAAACGGTGTTGCCGGGAGTATGCTGAAGAATGTAATCGGCCACAGTCACCAAAGTATATTCTTCGCCATACATGGTGCCGTCTTCGCAGAAAAGAGCTAAACGATCGACATCGGGGTCAACAACGAAACCAATATCATGTTCGCCCTTCTGCATCAGTGCTTTAATATCGGCCAGATTCTTCTCCAAAGGCTCAGGATTGTGCTGGAAGTCACCAGTAGGTTCAGTAAACAAACCCGTCACATGCTCCACACCTAATGCCTTAAAGAGTTGGGGCAGGATAACACCACCGACAGAATTCACGGAGTCAAAAGCTACGCGGAAGTTTGCCTTCTTGATTGCTTCAACATCAACGAGGTCGAGATTAAGCACCATATCGATATGCTTCTGGTCGTATGAATCATCTTCAATGAGTTTGCCCAGGTGATCAACATCGGCATATTCGAAGTCTTCTGCCTCAGCTATACGTAATACCTCCTCTCCCTCAGCTTTGTTCAGGAACTCGCCCTTCTCGTTCAACAGTTTCAAGGCATTCCACATACGAGGGTTATGACTGGCTGTCAGGATGATGCCTCCACAAGCTCCTTCCATTGTGACGGCAATCTCCGTTGTGGGTGTGGTAGCCAGACCTATGTAAACCACATCAAAGCCCATACCCATCAGGGTTCCGCATACAACATTTTTCACCATTTCACCCGAAATACGAGCGTCGCGACCAACCACGATTTTGTTCGAAGTAACCTTTGTCGTACGACGAATAATGGTAGCATAAGCTGTTGTAAACTTCACTATGTCGAGGGGATTCAATGTATCTCCCGTGCGGCCTCCAATGGTTCCGCGAATGCCTGAAATTGATTTAACCAGTGTCATATCAGAGTATTATTAATATTAAGTCCTTTTTCGCGCGCAATACATTATTATATATTAGCGTTTTTGCTTTACAAAGGTACGGCAATCCGAGATAAGAACAAAATAAAACCCACTTTATTTTTTGCTTAGCCCTCATATTAGTCTCATCTTGCCGACCGAAACTTTATAAGATATGGTTTGCACGTATGCAAATAAAGCCTTAACTTTGCGAACGGAATCCTAGTTCCACCCACACTAAACGCATGAGACTAAGAGAATTACTCCTTTCCGTTATATTGCTTACGATAGGTTTCCATCCAACTGCCAAAGCTGACAGCAAACTAACAGGAACCATCATCGGAAGCCCAGCCATCGACTACTCGACAGGGACGATGTCCACGTCGGTAAATACTTGTGAAATGGCATTTGATGGAAAATTCAGTACCTTCTATGCTTCTTATGATCGCAGTTACACATGGGTTGGTTTAGACTTAGGAACTCCACACGTCATCACTCGGGTGGGTTGGTCGCCACGCAGTAGTAATGACGGTCCTAGTCGCGTAATACTGGGAGTCTTTGAAGGGGCTAACCGAGAGGATTTCATGGACGCCCTTCCTCTATACATTATCGATGAGCGGGGAACAATAGGTGAAATGTCGTTTTCCGATGTTGACTGCTCGGTTGGTTTTCGCTATGTCCGATATATAGGGCCATCCGATGTACGCTGTAATATTGCCGAATTGGAATTCTACGGGCATGAAGGTGCTGGTGACTATAGTCGCCTGTACCGCCCCACAAACCTGCCCTTGGTCACCATCCATACGCAAAATGGTGAGATTCCGTATGACAAAGAGCACAATATTGAGGCTATACTAACTATCATAGGTACAGATGGCTCTATTCTGTCCGAGCCAGGTAGCATTCGAGAACGTGGAAATGGTTCACGCACATTCCCCAAACGTCCTTATCGCATCAAATTCGACAAAAAACAACAAGTTTTGGATGCACCTGCTAAGGCAAAAAAGTGGACACTCATCAACAATTACGGTGACAAAACCCTACTTCGAAACCTATTGGCTTTTGAACTTAGTCGACGTATGAGTATGCCCTACACCCCTTACGCACAGTCCGTAGATGTTTTATTGAATGGCGAGTACAAGGGTAACTATCAATTATGCGACCAAGTAGAGGTTAATAAGAAGCGCGTTGACATCGAAGAAATGACTCCACAGGATAACAGTGGAGTGGCCCTGAGTGGAGGCTATTTCTTTGAGATAGATGCCTATGCCAGTGAAGGAACTTCATGGTTTAAGTCCTCACAAGGTAATCCTGTTACCGTCAAATCGCCTTCTTCCGATAGCATCACAACCGAACAGTTTAGCTACATCAAGAACCACTTCAATACGATGGAGAGGCAATGGAACCAATATCTGGACCTCAATACTTTCCTACGCCATTTCCTAGTAGGTGAGCTGTCGGGAAACACTGACACTTATTGGAGTGTGTTCATGTACAAGCAAAGGCAGAATGACACCATATTTACAGGACCCGTATGGGACTTCGACTTAGCCTTCGAAAACGATAAACGCACCTACCCTGTCACCAACAAGAGTGACTATGTCTACCGCAGTGGAGGAAGCTATACTGGCAATATGAAAAGTTTTGTCGACAAAATCGTGATTAGTAATGTCCCAGCCAAGAAACGTATGCTTGAAATATGGGACGAAGCACGACAGGGAGGGCTTACTGAAGAATATCTTATTGCATATACCGACTCTCTCTCCGACATGCTACAATCGTCGCAGCGTCTCAACTTCTTGCGCTGGCCTATCATGAACCAAAAGGTTCATCAGAACCCCACACTATGGGGTAGCTATGATGCTGAAGTCGAGAACGTCCGACGCTTCATTCAAAAGCGTATCACATGGATGGACAACAAACTTGGATACGAATATATATCACCCACCGACAGCATAGCCGAAACCACTATCCCCACAAACATCAACTACAACCGTCCTTACGAGGTATTCCGAATGAATGGACAATATTGTGGTCACGACCTCAACATGTTACCACGAGGTCTTTATATCGTGCGGCAAGGCCTAATTCGACGAAAAGTTGAAATCGGAGCTGATGGTTTGCGCTGATATTTTCACATCATTGCAATTTTCGACCATAATTTTGACCATACCAATTATTATTCGTATATTTACGTCCGAAAACAAGAAAACACATAAAACTTACATACTATGCAGTTAAAAAGATTAGCACTAAGTGCCATGTTAGCCATCAGCATGGGAGCATGGGCACAAGATTACACCGTAACCATTGACACCCAGAAGCCTGGAGCTGTAGTTCAATCCACGATGTACGGTATTTTCTTCGAGGATATCAACTTTGCCGCCGACGGTGGACTTTATGGCGAGCTCGTTAAGAATCGCTCTTTTGAATTCACTCCCGACCACTTGATGGGATGGCAAGCCTTTGGTAAGGTGGAAATTAAGAACGATGGTCCGTTTGACCGCAATCCTCACTATGCTCGCCTCAGCACAATGAACCACAACGACTGGTGGACAGGTCTGCAGAACGAAGGCTACTTCGGCATTGGTGTGGAACAGAACAAGGAATACCGCTTTAGTGTCTATGCACGTGTACCCGAGGGAAGGACCCAGATGCTGCGTGTTCAATTGGTGGAACCCTACACCAACGACGAGCATCAGGAGTTCTGCCAGCAGGACGTCAAGGTAACATCGAGCGATTGGCAGAAGTACACCGTCATCCTTAAACCGAATCGCACTGTCGACAAAGCCCAGTTGCGAGTCCTTATGTGTGAGGAAAACGGTCGCAGTGGACGAGGCACAGTAGATGTGGAGCATATCAGCCTATTCCCCGTCGATACTTGGAAGGGACACGAAAACGGTATGCGTAAAGACTTGGCTCAGGCTCTTGCCGACATGAAGCCAGGTGTATTCCGTTTCCCTGGTGGTTGCATCGTTGAAGGCGTAACGCTGGACAATCGTTACAACTGGAAGAACTCAGTAGGCCCTGTTGAAAATCGTCCGTTGAACAAAAACCGCTGGGAGTGCACCTTCACCTATCGCTACTATCCCGACTATTTCCAGAGTTATGGCCTCGGCTTCTACGAATTCTTCCTCCTGAGTGAGGAGATTGGTGCCGAACCCCTGCCCGTTCTGAATGTTGGTATGGCATGCCAGTTCCAGAATGGTGATAACGCCCATGCTCCTGCTACCGTCGAGGGATTGCAACCCTTCATCGACGACTGCCTTGACCTTATTGAGTTTGCCAACGGAAGTACAGACACCAAGTGGGGAAAACTGCGTGCCGAGATGGGACACCCTGCCTCTTTCAACATGAAACTGCTTGCCATTGGCAACGAGCAATGGGCAGATCCTTACTTTAAGCGTGTGAAGATAGTTGCCGATGCCGTGCGTAAGATTCATCCCGAAATCAAGATCATTGGCACTAGTGGCCCTGATGCAGAAGGCCACAACTTCGAGATTGGTTGGGAAGCTATGAAGCGCCAAAAGGCTGATCTCGTCGATGAGCACTTCTATCGTCCTATCTCTTGGTTCAAAAACGAGTGGAACCGTTACGACAAATATGACCGCAAGGGACCAAAGGTATTTGCCGGTGAATATGCTTGCCACGATCGAGGTAAGAAGTGGAACCATGCCGGTGCCAGCATTTACGAAGCTGCCTTTATGACAGGCCTTGAGCGCAATGCCGACATTGTGCACATGGCCACCTATGCCCCGCTGTTCAGCCATGTCGATGGATGGCAGTGGCGTCCCGACATGATATGGTACGACAACCTGCGCGTTGCCAAGAGTGCCAGCTATTGGGTACAGGCCCTCTATGCCCAGAACAAGGGTACAAACGTACTGCCCATCCAACAGACAAACTTCCCAGGGAAGGGTGAGGATGGCGTGCTGGCCTCAGCCGTATGGGACAAGGATAAGGCTGAATATATTGTAAAGTTGGTGAACACCTTCGACCAACCCAAGACAGTCAGCGTCGTACTCAAGGGCATGAAGCAAATCTCGGAAGCCAGCGTTATCAAACTCGACCTGAGCCAGTACGACTTGGAAAATACAGTTGACAATCCCAACGCCATCGAGCCGAAAGAAGAGAATGCCGAACGCGTGGGACAAGGTGGAAATGCCATTATGGTCAGCCTGCCTGCTAAGTCATTCTACGTATATAAGGTAAAAAAATAGTTAAAATTAGTTGAAAAGTTTGGAACATACGTTTTTTGTTCCTAACTTTGCCCCGAGAACAATAAAGAAAGGATTCCGATGAAGCAATTCGTCGGGATTCTTCTTTTGACTATCGTTAAATTGTAAATAGTAAAATAGTAAATTATCATGGCATACATGTCACAACAAGGCTACGATAAATTAGTAGCAGAATTGCAACACTTGGAAAGTGTCGAAAGACTCGCTGCAAGTGCTGCCATCGCCGAAGCACGCGACAAGGGTGATTTGAGCGAGAATGCTGAATACGATGCAGCCAAAGAGTATCAGGCAAAGTTGGAAAACAAGATTGCTTTGCTGAAACAGACCATTATGGAGGCCAAGATTATCGACACGAAGACGCTGGACACCAGCAGTGTACAGATGTTGGCCACCGTTGGATTGAAGAATCGCAAAAACGGGATGCAGATGAAATATACCATCGTTAGCGAGAGCGAGGCTAACCTGCGCGAAGGAAAGATCAGTGTCGGTACCCCTATCGCACAAGGTTTGCTGGGCAAGCACGTAGGCGATGTTGCCAACATCAAAGTGCCCGCAGGCATGGTAGAACTGGAAATAACTAGCATCACCTTCGACCTTTAGTTTTCATAACCACTATAATCCCATAACTCCCATGACCATATTCTCAAAGATAGTAGCAGGAGAGATTCCCAGCTATAAGTGTGCTGAGGACGATCGTTTCTATGCATTCCTCGACATTGCACCACTGGCCAAAGGACATACATTAGTTATACCCAAGCGCGAGGTTGACTACTTCTTCGACCTGACCGACGAGGAAATCGGAGCCATGCAGGTTTTTGCCAAGCATGTGGCCGAAGCCATCAAGGAGGTTCTTCCTTGTCGCAAGGTGGGACAAGCTGTACTGGGACTGGAAGTGCCTCATGCACACATCCATCTTGTACCCATGCAAAGCGAAGGCGACCTCAACTTTGCCAATCCCAAGAAACAGTTCTCTCCCGAAGAGATGCAATGCGTGGCCGACGCCATTCGCAAAGCCTTCGAGAAGCAATAACTATGTTCTGACTCCTCTCCATTAAGTCTTACTACTCTGAGAGTCTCCTATAACTCCATGGAAAATCACAATTATTGTCTTATATTGGCCGGCGGCATCGGCAGTCGCCTATGGCCTATGAGCCGCAAGAGCTTCCCCAAGCAATTCATCGACATCTTTGGCACGGGGAAGACACTCTTGCAGGAAACCTATGACCGTTTCTTACGGTTTATGCCTGCCGATCATATCTACATCTCTACCAATGTCGACTATCTGCCGTACATCCACGAGCAACTGCCAAATGTAGATGAGACTCACATCCTGAAAGAGCCTTTGCACCGTGGAACCTTAGCCAGCGTGGCATGGGGAACGGTTGTTATTAAGAAAACTGA
Source organism: Bacteroidaceae bacterium (assembly GCA_017962495.1). Classification (GTDB taxonomy): domain Bacteria; phylum Bacteroidota; class Bacteroidia; order Bacteroidales; family Bacteroidaceae; genus Physcousia. The sequence continues at coordinate 89,736 of JAGCVH010000094.1, read as the reverse complement.
CCCACGAGCCAACCTCATCGTTTCGCCCGTCGATCAACTGATATTGAATGACGAACAATTCCAAAACGATGTTAAGCAAGCACTTGACTTTGTATCAAAAGGCAATCGCTTGCTCGTGATGGGCCTACGTCCTACCCGACCAGAAACAGGCTATGGTTATGTACAGATGGGTGAAGAAACCGATCAGAAAAACATTTCCCGACTGAAGACCTTTACTGAAAAGCCTGAATTGCAATATGCCGAAATCTTCTTGCAAGATGGTAGTTTCCTATGGAACACAGGTATCTTTGTCTTCAACGTCGATGCCATGCTCGATAACATCTACAAATTGGTACCCGAATATCAGATAGAGATTCCCGAGATGATGGCAGAAGCCGAAACTGCTGCTCCCAAGTTTCTTCCCGAATTCTTTAGCGTACTGCCTAAATTAAGTGTTGACATGAATATCATGGAAAAGAGCGAGAATGTCTATGTCTATGAATGTCACTTTGGATGGGCAGACCTCGGCACTTGGGGGACAGTAAGCAATAACCAATCGACAGACGAACAGGGCAACATACTGCTTGACACCCGCGCCCTCCTCACCAACTGCCAGGGCAATATCATTCGTATGCCCAGAAACCATACTGTCATCATCGACGGTCTGAAAGACTATGTCGTAGTGGAGGAAGGCGATGTGCTGATGATATGTCCGAAGGAGAATGCTGCCACCATGCGACGCATGATGACGGAGGCGCAGACCCAACTGAACATAGAATAGCAACACATTACTAACCCTAAACCTAACAACTTATGAAAAGACTATTTTCAATGCTATGCCTGACCATGATGGCATGCATCTCGTGGGCACAGGGAATGCCGAAAGATGGCAAAACCTATTACATCTTTAATGACAATGACAACCCATTGTATTTCTACAACAACAATGGTGCATTGGCCATGAATGGTTCGTTTTCTGCTAACGACCCTGCCTATATATGGAAAGTGACGCAGACAGGCGACAACACCTACACGCTTCAAAGCACAAGCGATGCCACTTGCTATCTCGGTTTTAAGAAGATGGAGAACGCACCTTTTGAGTGGACCATCAGCACCGAAGGTGCATTCGAAGAGGGCAACGTGACGCTATTCGGCACATATTCCGATGGGCGAAGACTTTATTACGTTATCAAGAACACTGGTGCCTTCGACCAGGCAGCGGTCCCTTTCAACAAAGCTTCCACAGACTTCAGTTCCGATTTCTGTTTCGTGGAGGTTAATGGTTCAAGCGAACAAAGTATTGCTATCAACATTCAATGTAACCTGGCACAAGCTCGTGGCAAATTCACGCTGCAAGGGAAGACCAAGACTGGCAATTGCCAGATGATATACGAACCCGGAGCTGCGGAAACAGTCCTTCTTTCTGGCGAAAGTGGTAATGCCGCCTATCGATTCAAGGGGTTCTATCTCAATGGTGAGAATCTGGGCACAGAGGTTAACGTGGACGCTTTAGGTAGCGTCACACTAAATGCCATCTTCGAACTCGATATCTTCAGTCAGGCATACGGCGAGAAGTGGATTCGCTTTGGTACTGTCGAGGACATCAACTCTGCAGCACGAAGCAATGGTAATGACACACCCATGCATACCACATTGGATGTGGGAAGTGAGGCGTATCTATGGTGCTTCGTAGGCACAACGGAAAGCTATACCATATACAATCGTGCGATGGGTAGCGAAGTTGCTCTTTCGGCTGACAATGCGGAGAAGGGAACAGCTACATACTTCACTTCGGTTGCCCAGGCAAAGAAGTGGAGGCTCATCGACACCTATGCCGATGCCGCCAGCAATGCAGGATATGTTATCACCCCTGTTGGAGCCGAGGAGATGGGCATCAATTCCTATGGTGGCAAGACTGGTTTCCCCTTGAAATTCTGGAATGCCGAAGGAGCTGGTACGCATTGGAACTTCGAACGTGTTGCCGAGCGCTCTATTACGTACAAGCTTTCCGGCACCAATCCCTACCCCACCAACACACGAGTGGCTTATCTCGATGTGCTTTACGGTGGCATTACTTCCCACCTATCATTGACAACCGACAATGACGGAGCCACCAATACGCTCTTCCTTCCCAGCAACGAGCAAGTGACCGTGAAGCAGAATGTCAACTACCGTGGATATATACTGCAAGGTGTGGAGTATGCCGAAGACGGAACCATCACGATTAACGTCGAGGTTGACCCCAACAATAAGTACCAGTATCTTCATTATAGTAATAGTCCCGAAGGATATCCCTATCGCATACCCGCCATCATGAACACAAGCAAGGGTGTGCTCTTGTCCATCAGTGACTATCGTCCTGCCAAGCAAGACATTGGCTTTGGTGAGGTAGATCTCATACTGCGTCGTTCTTTCGACAATGGCCAGACCTGGGACGAACCCAAGTGCATTGCCGATGGAATACCAGCCAATGCCCTCGACTATCCTCACTTTGGTTATGGTTATGGTGATGCCGCAGTCGTTGCTGACCGAGAGAGCGACGAGGTGCTCATCATCTGTGTCAGCGGAAAGGTTCCCTATCCTCAAGCCACATCTTCCTGGCGTCCTTGCATCGCACGCATCCGCAGTCACGATGGCGGTGAGACATGGACCAAGGCAGAGAACATAACCGATCAATTCTGGGGAGTGGAAGGTTCCCTGCTTACCGACAGCAAGAACAATGTGGATTGTTACAGCGGATTCTTCGGCAGTGGAAAGATTCTGCAAAGCCGCATAATCAAGAAAGACAAATACTACCGTCTGTATGCAGCCCTGCTGTGTCGCGGAAACAACGTTGCTGGTGCCTATGTCGTTTACTCCGACGATTTCGGACAGACATGGAACCTCTTGTCACCCAATACCGTTAAGGCTTGCAGTGGAAGCAATGAGCCGAAGGTAGAGGAACTTCCCAATGGCAACATTGTCCTCAGTGGCCGCAAGTCTTATGGTCGTTACTTCAATGTCTTCAAGTTCGACGACGACAGCTACACCACTGGTTCATGGGGCAATGCCCTTGAGAGCAACAAGCAGGACCATGGCATCGAGGTTGGTTCCAACAGTTGTAACGGCGAGATTCTCATTGTCTATGGAAAGCGTACCGATGGCCTATACGATCATGTCTATCCCATTGCACTCCAAAGTCTTCCCTCAGGAGACTCACGCTCCAACGTGAGCATCTGGTGGAAACAACTCAGCTTCAACACTACCTATAATTACACCTCTGAACTCATCTCCAAGGGATGGAGTCAAGGCCTGCAGGTAAGCAAAACCTCTTCGGCATACAGCACCATGTGCATGCAGTCCGACAATCGCGTTGCTTTCTTCTTCGAGGAAGGTCCCAATGAGTATTGCATGGTTTATGTTCCCCTCACGCTCGAAGAAATCACAGGTGGAAACTATCGTATGTACGACCCGTTAGTCGATGGTATTCAAGACATTGAGATAATGAGAGAGGGAGACAATGGGATGGCAAATGGAAGATTGGCAAATGGCGAATCCCTTTACGATCTCAGTGGCCGACGCGTCAGCAATCCTACTCAGGGCTTGTACATCGTGAATGGAAAGAAGGTGTATGTCAAATAGCTCAAACGGCGAAGGCCTAAGCATGATTACAATCGAACCTATGTTTAATTGCCATCGAACCTATGCTTGATTGCCATCGTGCCTAAGCTCGATAAAATAGGGCCTATGTTTTAGTCACATAAGACATAGGCCTTATTTCTGAACGCCTAAGGCCTTCCAGAAACCAAATAACGGTAAAGAAAGTTACGGAAATAGGCCTTAACTGACCTTTTGTTAAACCCATCATTCCTATTGCCTCAGGCCCATTGGGCTTGGGGCATTTTTTAACTTAATTTCCTTTGCCGATTCAAACCAAATTCATAATTTTGCTGTCTGAATATTGCAAATATACAGTAAATGAAACGCATCTTTTCCATTCTGATAGCAATCGTTAGCACGGCAATTATCGTGGCTGGAATACTCCCCACAAAGTTTTATGTTTGGGTAGGAGGAAACTACACCGCTTATGACATCGATGCCCAAGATATGACCTACGGCGATGGTACGCTCACCATTAAAGGCACCACCTACCAACTGGCCGATATCGACAGCATCACCTTCACCGAACCCATCCATGACGAAGATACCACTGAGTATGTCGTGTCCGACACCGTTTACGTGACCTATTCTGGGTCTTCAGCCTCCGTCACGCCCGCTGTCCAAGGCGTCACTACAAGCATAAGTGGAGCCGATGTTACAATCACTAACGACAACACCGACCGCGAGATGTGCTTTGTCTTAAGTGGCAACAGTTCCTCAGGTTCATTCCTTTATAATGGAACGCTCAAGACAACGATTCGTCTCGCAGGACTTACCCTGACAGGTTCCACTGCCGAAGCCATTAACATCAAATGTGGCAAGCGCATTGCCTTGGAACTGGCAGAAGGCACAACCAATACTTTGGCAGATGCAGCAACGGATGGAGGACAGAAAGGCGCCTTCTACACCAAGGGGCATTTGGAGATAAGCGGAGGGGGTACGCTTAACCTCACGGGAAACATAAAACACGCCATTTCATCGAAAGAATATATGCTTGTGAAGCGCACCGCAGGCATCATTAACATCACGTCTGCAACCAACGACGGCATACATGCAGGACAATACTTTAAGATGAATGGCGGAACCGTTAAAGCCACCAATGTCAAGGGCGACGGCATACAAGCTGAAGCTACAGGAGAAGAAGGTGAAGAGGACGACGGACAGATGTTCATCAATGGTGGAACCATCGATCTCACACTCACAGGTCAGGATGTTGCGGCACTGAAGAGCGACTCACTGATGACCATATCTGGAGGCAATCTCACTCTGCAGTCTTCTGGCGCAGCAGTAAAAGGCATTAAGTCGAAGACGGATATCCTCATTACCGATGGCACTCTCGTTATCAAACAAAGTGGTGATTATGTCATCGAGGACGGCGAACCCAGTTATACCACTGCCATCAAGGCGAGTGGCGACCTCACCATATCAGGCGGTACTGTCAACATTACCAATACGGCTATAGCAGGACGCGGACTTTCGGCCGACGGCACGCTTACCATCAATGAAGACAAAGCCTCCACCACCGTCACCATTACCAATAGTGGTAAGGGCGAGACACTCGATACCTCAAAGACCATCGATTCCGAATCGGGAAGCGAGACTCCTTCCGAATCGTATCGTGTCTATGTTAATGTTCCCTCAAGTAGTGGCGGAGGACCAGGTGGAAGCAACAGGGCTTGGTCGACTGTCTATCTTTACAATTCCTCCGACACGCAAGTGGCACAACTCACCAACACCGTAACCGTAACTGTTGGCAATACGTCTAAGACCTTCTATTATTACGACTTCAAGAAGAGCGATTCAGGCACATACTACTTCCAAAGCACCTACACCAGCGGAGGCGGTTGGGGCGGAGGCACCACCTACACCCTTAAGTCCACCACTTTCACAGGTCCCACCTCGGGCTCTGCCTACTTCTATACGATGTCGAGCAACTACACCACAAGCGGCTCTACTCGCACCTACACCCTCACCGATGCCACTTCCACCTATTCACAAGGAACCATATCGACTGGTGGATCAACGTCAAGTGGCAACTATGTCACACCTAAAGGCATCTCTGGCGATGGGAACATCGTGCTCGAAGCCGGAACCATCACCATCACCATGAGTGGTCAGGGTGGCAAAGGCATAAATGCTGATCAAACATTCACTATGGGACGCAACGACGAGACTGGGCCTGTCTTGAATGTTACCACCACTGGCACTGCTATGAACAACAGCAGCGGAGGCGGTGGCGGATGGGGAGGAGGTTCCTCAAGCGGAGGCAATGGCAGTCCCAAAGCCATCAAGGTTCAGGGTAAAGCCACACTCCTGGGTGGCGAACTTACCATCAATACCAGTCAGAACCGTGCCGAAGGACTGGAGTCCAAGACCAGTGTCGATATTCAAGGAGGTAAGCACTACCTGAAGTGTTACGATGACTGCATCAACTCTGCAGGTTCCATCCTCTTCAATGGTGGCATCACTGTATGCTACAGCAATGGCAATGATGCTGTCGATAGTAATTACGGACGCTCTGGAGCCGTCGTCATTGGCAATGGCGTTGCCTTTGCCTACACCAGCAAAGGGTCGCCCGAGGAAGGTTTCGACTGCGACAACAACTCTTACATCCAAATCACGGGAACCGGTATCGGCATCAGCGCAGGCGGTTCACAGGGTGGAGGCAGCAGTTCAAGCACCATCTCTGGTGCCAAGCAAGGCTATGCCTTCATCACCTCTTCCGTCGGTTATCAAAGCGGACGTTACTACACCCTGGCCGATGCCTCGGGCAACAACCTTGTCACATACTCTTTCCCCGCCGCTGTCACCAGTAGTCTCTCTTTGATTACCGCCACTGGCATGAAGTCGGGCAGCACTTATAATGTGAAATACAACACCACTGCCCCCACTGATGCCACCACCGTCTTCCACGGCCTATACCTTGGCAGTAGCCATGTTGGAACAAGTAGTGCCATCAACAATTTCACGGCGAAATAAGTTAATCTTTGTTAAAAGAAGTGTTAAAGACATTGTTTGTCGCACGCGCGTAAATATTATTGTATAATTTTGCCACGATATACTGTGCGCACACCCCCATGTGCGCATATATAAAGATATGTGAAACATGTGAAAACAAGAAACTAACTAATTTATTAACCAATTAACAAAAACAAATGAAAAGAAGATTACTTTTCGCGATGCTATGCATCGTAAGTGCGCTCGGAATGAGAGCACAATCATGGACCGCATCCGAGGTTGGAGCAGGCTATTACATGCTCTACAATGTCGGCACAAGTCAATACCTTACTAGGGGTAATGGGTGGAATACTCAAGCCAGTATTACTACTGCTACAACAATAGGTAATGGTATTGCAGTTCAACTTGAGGCTGTAGGTAGTGATTTTAAGATTCGAACAAACATCAATGGTGACGGAAAGGGACTGGAGCACTTGGCTGGCGGCACAGTATACACAGACCAGTCTCAAAACAAGAACTCCACATGGACATTCTCTCAGGTTGGCACAGACAATGGTCCTGTTTATACCATCGTTTCCGCTGACAACCATGGTGGTGGTGCTGGTGCATTCCTCACAGCTGGAGCCGACGGCACTATTGTTACTCCTGGTTCAGACGGTACAATTGATGGAGCCAAGTGGAAACTGATGAGCCTACCCACACAGCCAATAGGTATGGAGAGTGCTACTGCTGAAAATCCTGTAGATGCAACAACCCTCATCGTGAATGCAAACTTTAGTTTTCCTGCCATCAAGCAAGATGCATGGACAATGGTGTCAGGCAACTATAATCCCTGTGGTGGTGATGTGACTAACCCTTGTGCCGAATCTTGGCGAGCTACTTTCACTCTAAGCCAGACCCTAACTGTACCCAATGGTGTTTATGAGTTGAGAGCTCAAGCCGCTCTGACTGACTACACTAACGCTTACGATGGTACCAACTACCCAGTTGTATATGCCAATGATGTAACAGCTCCTTTCAATAACATGAACGAAGCTGACCGTGGTACAAGTATGACACAGCTATCTGGTAGTTTTACCAACGGCAGTTATGGTGTTGGCCCATTAAGAGTTATCGTAACTAACGGTTCACTCACCATTGGTGTTCGTGGCACACGTACTGACACTTGGTGTATCTGGGACAACTTCACGCTGAAATATTATGGTCTTGACCTCTCTGAGCTGAAGGCTGCCCTTCAGGCTCAGATAGATGCCGTTCCTGCTCTCGAAGGAACCACCACCGCAGCTGCTTACAATGCCGCCAAGAACTATGCAGATGGTATTAACATGGATGCCCTGACAACAGAAGAGGCTATTTCCACGGCTTCTACCGAACTCGCTGCTCTCGTAGATGCTGCAAAGGCTTTGCAATCCCAATACAGCCGCTACCAGACCATAAAAGCTGCTGCTCTTGCTGCTGCTTCTGAAACTGAAACTGATGAAGCCGATGCTGCAGTAGGGGCTGCTACAACCAATGATGCTATCAATGCAGCTATCGCAACACTCCGTCAGGCATTCCTCAACGAGCTGCCCAATGTGACGATTCCTTCAGATCCTGGTTATATTGATGTAACCGCTGTCATGGTGGACAATGCAGGCGTTCATACGAATACTGATTATTGGACAATTGAAGGTACACCTAATGGAGGTTATAGTTTTGGTGTCTGCAATTATGGCGAGTGCGAGTTTTACAACAACAACTTCAAGTTCTACCAGACCTTAACTTTGAATAGTGGTACATGGGAGTTTGGCGTAACAGGCTTCCACCGTGCAGGTAACCACAACACGCACTTCTATGCTGGTGAGGACAAGATTCTCATCCCAGGTGTTGAAAACACTGTTGTAAACTCGATGGCAGAAGCCCAGACCTACTTCAATAATGGCAATGGAAAGGTTGCCCTAAAGTTCCTCCTCGAAGAGGATAAGAGCATCGAGATCGGTATCGACAACCAAGACACCCAGACTGACAAGTGGACCATTTTCCGTGACTTCACGCTGAAATATTATGGTGCTCCTGACTACAGCGTATATGACCAACAGTGGGCCGATGCCGTGGCTGCTGCCAACGAGGCTCTCGAAGCTCAAGCTTACAAGTATATCAGTGGTAACGAAAGAACTGCAGTAACTGAGGCCATCGCTAACGAACCTGTCGCTGGCGACAAGAAAGCCCAGTATCTGGAGAAGATTCAGGCCCTGCAGGATGCTACCGCAACCTTCAAGGCTGCAGCTCCTAGCTACAACGCATGGGTTCTTGCCAAGACCGAAACCACAAATCTTTGGGGTTCAACTCTTGGTGTTGCTGCTCCCACCACTGCTGCAGAGGCTGCCGCAGGTGTCAACGCTTTAAACATCGCTCAATACAACAAGGTTGCTGATGAATACACTTACTCTGCTACAGGCCTGATTGGAGACTTTGGCTCCTGGACAGGTACAGCAACCGTTGCAGGTGAACCCGCTGAACCCAATTACTTAAGCAACGAGCACTGGAGCGGTCAGACTCATGCTTATTACGAGCAAGCAGCTTCGGGTTGGGGTAATGCTGGTGGTTGGACTATCAAGTATGAAAAGACATGCATTCTGCCCGCTGGTGACTATGTTATCAAGGTGGCTGCACGCTCTTCTGTTGATGTAACAAGTAGCGTTTCTTGTACTGCTACAGATAATACAATATCTTTACCAAATGTAGGCAATAGTGGCCGTGGTATCACTAAATCAGGTGTAGCTAGCTGGGCTGACAATGATGAGTTCATCGCAAGCACTGCCGGCGTAGCAAACGCTGGTGCTGGATGGCAATGGCGCTTCCTCCCCTTCACACTTGATGAAGAGACAGAAGTAACTATGACATTCTATGCTGAAACCAACAAGCAATACAACTGGATGTCTATTTCCGACGGCGAACTTCTCTCCACAGACAAACTCGCAGAGGATGTAGCCTACGACGAAACTGCTAACAACACCATCGAAAACACCATCATTGCCGACGTCACCATCGCACGCAATGTTAAGGAAGGTTTGAACACTGTTGTTTTGCCCTTCGCTTTGACAGCCAACCAAGTAATAGCAGCCTTTGGCACTGGTGCTGAGGTTTACAACTTCAGTGAGGCTAGCACAGATCCTATGGATGCCACCGTCAACTTCAACAAGGGCGACGGCTCTATTACAGCTAATGTTCCCGTTCTGGTTAATGCTACCACAGCTAGCACAGAGCAAACCTTCCAAGGTGTACAGATTGTTGCTGCTACTGAAGCCAAGGTTGAAGGTACAAACTTTGATTTCGTAGGTGTTTATGCTCCTATGACTGTTGACGAGGGTGACTACTTCGTAAGCGGTGGCAAACTGTACAAGAGCGCCGGCTCTACCAACCTTAAGGCATTCCGCGCTTATATTGACAATAAGACTAATGGCGAGGGCGAGGTTAAGCTGTACATCGACGGCGTTGCTACCGCAATCAGCGAAATCAATGCAGACGTACAGGAAAGCGGTGCCATCTACAACCTGGCAGGCCAGCGCGTAAGCAAAGCTCAGAAGGGCATCTACGTTATCAACGGACGCAAAGTGGTTGTTAAATAATTGAAAAGCCTCTCCCCAACCCCTCCCCTCAAGGGAGGGGGCTAACGGGAAGGAAAAACATTAATAATACATAATTGATATTAGCTATGAAAAAGTTATATTTGCAACCTGAGACTGAAGTTCTGAACGTGAACGTAGTAGAGATGTTGGCTGGCAGCATCACCGGCGTTGGTGGTGACAGTGGTCTGACTCCCGCAAATCCAGGCGAAGAACCTCCAACAGATGCTGACGTAAAGTCCAGCATCTTCGAAGAGGATTTTTGGCAGTAAGAGGACCCCTCCTATCCTCCCCTTAAAGGGGAGGAGAAATAGGTGACATAAGCACTCCCTCCCGACCACAATGGTTGGGAGGGAGTTTTTTTGTATATGCACTCGATTATACTTACTTTTTAACTCAGACAGGCTACGCAAGTGGCAAAGCCGAGCGGGCTGATGAGAGTTTTTCATGGTTTTTCTTCATAACTTCGGTATCATTTTGTCCCTTTGGATAACTTTTTCTAATGTCCATTGCTCATTATTCAATTTTTATTTGTAATTTCGTCGCCGATTGTGTACGCACATGCGCACGCACACACATATAAATTAAGTATAAAGAGAAAATGAATTATCTTAAATTAACTAACCAATTAACAAACAAAATGAAAAAACTTTTACTTATGCTCCTTGCCCTGGTTGCCACCAGTGCATGGGCACAGACGGATGTGACAAGCACTTATCTGACGAATGCGGACTTTTCTGAAGGTCCTGTCATAACTGCTGATATCCGTGGTTATGGTAAAGACATGGTCTCTGGAGATGTCTATGGTTTCCAAGATGTTACAGGATGGACTAAAGTGGTAACTGCGGCTGACAACTCAAATGCCTCCTATCCCAACTCAGCAATGGGTGGTGGCGTACTCGCCTATGGTTCTACCAACCAACTGAAAGGCAACAATGTAACGGCTCCCGCCGCTGGACCAAGTGAAGGTGCAGCCAATGGCCTCGGTTTCTTTGGCGTATGGGGTTGTGGTGGTTACTATTATCAAGATGTAACTCTTGCAGCTGGTAAGTATAAGCTTACCTTCCCTATCTACTGCATCTCTGGCACTCAAGCTAATACCACCTATACAGGCTTCTTCCCCACAAGTGGAACTAACCGTACTGTAGCCATCAATACTACTGTCGGCTCTTGGGTTAATCAGACTGTTGAGTTTACTTTGGCTGCTGAAACTGCTGGTCAGATTCGTCTGGGATATCAATCTACAGGTAGTGGCTCTGGTGCCAACCCTCACCTCGTTTTTGATGGAGTAAAGATTGAGTTTACGGCTGTTGTGGTTAGGGACGTGTTGCAGACTGCCATCTCTGCTGCGACCAAGGCAAATACCGCTTTGGGAGGCACGTTGGATGCTGCTATCGCTACTGCTCAGGCTGTGTATGATGATGAAGATGCTACTCAGGATGAGGTGAATGCCGCAGCAGAAATGCTGAACAACGCCGTTAATACCGCTATGGCTACCGCTAGTAACATCGATGTCACCGATTTGTTCCTGACAAATGCCAACTTGTCTTCTACTGAAGGCTGGACTGTTAATCAATCAGGTAATTTCCGCGATCAAGGTAATGGACTGATTGGTGATTACTCTGTCCGCTTCTCTGCTGCCACGGTGGATGAGACTCACCTTGCAACAGAGTACTGCTTTGGTTTTGAGGCTCGTTGGAGTGGCAACTTCGCTTCTTACAACCAGACTACGGAAGCTCTGCCCGCTGGTGTATATACGCTGACGTATGACGTTGAGAATGTCAACGGCGCTACTTCAAACTTAACCTATGCTGACTACAACTATGTTCAGGTTGGTGAGACAAAGAATTACTCTTCAACGACGGAGTGGATGGCAGCTAAGAGCGATTGGACAACTCATACTATTCGCGTAACATTGAACGATGCAGCTCCCATCACTGTCAGTTTCGGATATGGAACAGGCAGCAACAATACCCCCGCCGACAATACCCCTGCCATCTATGTCAGCCATGTTAAGCTGAACTATAGCGGTTTTCTTGCTGGTGCAAAAGCTGCATGGGAAGAAGCTAAAGCTGCTGCTCAGGCTGCTGTGGATGACGAAGCCTATGCTAACGTAACTGGTGAAGAGCGGACTGCTCTGAATGCAGAAATTGACAAGGCTGAGCCTACCACTGTCGATGGTTACAACGAAGCTTCCGCAGCTCTGACCGCAGCTACCACAACCTTCACTACAGCGAAGGCAAGTTATGATGCTTTCTATGCTATTGCCAATTCTGATTATGTCACAACGCTGAATTATGGCACAGAGGAGAAGAGGCAAGCACTTGATGAGGCTTGCAGCGTAGAACCTACATCTGCCGCTGATGCTGTTGTAAAGACAAATGCCGTTTACACTGCACTTCGTACTTATTACGAGAGTCATGCTATGGCTGAAAATGTTGAGGGCGCTGTTGACATGACTGACAGAGTTTCTGCTGCCAACGCTGACACCAACACGGGTTGGACTAACGGCATTGGTACAAACCAAGGCCAAGGCTACACTGCTGCTGACGGTACAGTTGCTGCCAAGTATCTTGATGGTGGTTGGGCACAGAATGCAGGTGCAGACATCGACATGACTCGCTCGGTGGAGATTCCTGCTGGCAAGTACTTGCTCACGGTCACTGCTCGCGGTGCCGCTGCTTTGGACGAATACACCCTTTCCATCGGTGGGGTAACTGTTAATCTGCCTAAGAATGGTGGTAATGGTGGTGTCTTTGGTAATGGTTGGGACGATGTCTCTGTAGAATTTGAGACAGATGGAAGCGCTCAGACCCTTGAGGTCAAGGCAACATCTACGGCAAGTCAGCAATGGATGTCCATCAATCGTTTCCGTCTGGTTCGTCTGGAACTCTTTACTGAAATGGCTAACGAAGAGGACTATGCTGCTCTTACTGCTGCCATTGAGGCCGCTGAGGCTAAACCTCTTGGCTTCGACGAAGGCGAATATGCTCCTTACAACAATGTAGAGGTTATCAAGGCTATTGCAACCGCTAAGACGATTGATTCCAGCCTTGAGAACGAAAAGGCCGAGGTGCAGGCTTTGACTGAAGCCCTGACCAATAGTTGGACGGCCAATACCGCTGAAGTAGATGCCATCTTCGATGGTCAATTTGCTACAACTGAAGCTAATACAACCAGTGGTGACATCAACCTTCCTGGTTGGACGAAGGTTCAAGGCATTCGTCTGTTGGTAAAGGACGAGGCCACTGACCCGGGTCTGGCTTACACCGATGGTGGGGCTGCCGTATTCGCTTGGGGTGGCACTACGCTGACTTATGGTGAGCAGGAAGGTTACACCCTGCCCATGAATAAGGATGAGTTGTATGAACTTACCCTGAAGGTATCAGGATGGCGTGATGGTGATCTGCCCAATGTTGTGACAATAGCTCTTGATGGAGTAAGCCAGACTGTAAATGCTCAGGAACTCGGAGCAAAGGCAATTAATGTTTCTGAGGGTAATCCATTCGTTACATTGAAATTCTATGTTACTCCTACTGAAGATAGTTCTAAGCTGACTATCTATGCCAATCACCACTTCACGATTGCTGACCTGAGCATGAAATTGGCTGTAGCTGAGGAAATTACTCTTGATGAGACTGTAGCCTTTGAACAGGCTGAAGAGACTTATGCCAATGTGACTATGAACCGCAAGGTGGTTGCTGGTATCAATGCAGTTGCAGTGCCCTTCGACTTGACTACAGAGCAAGTGAAGGCTGTGTTTGGTGAGAATGCTCAGGTTTACACCTTCGAAGATGTGCCCGATGGCGAAAACTCTCAGATTAACTTCAATACAAAGGAAGAGAACACCATCGAGGCCAATGTTCCCGTTCTCGTTGGTGGTGCCACCGAAAGTACCCAGCAGACTATCAACGGTGTTATCCTAAAGGCTGGTGAAGCTAAGGTTACTGGCACAAACTTCGACTTTGTAGGTAATTATGCAGGTACGGTTAAGGTTGCCGCTAATGACTACTTCGTAAGTGGTGGTAAATTATACAAGAGTGAAGGTAATACTAATCTTAAGAGCTTCCGCGCCTTCATCCAGAACAAGGCCAACACCAATGGCAATGTTAAGCTTTGCATCGACGGCGTTGCAACCTCTATCGAGGCAATTGAAAATGGACAATTGACAATTGACAATGAGGCTATCTACAACCTGGCTGGCCAGCGCGTAAGCAAGGCTACGAAGGGCATCTACGTTATCAATGGACGTAAGGTGGTTGTTAAATAATTCACGACCCCTCTCCCCGTCCCCTCCCCCGAGTGGGAGGGGCTAAGGGAAGGGAAAGGAAGCAAAAATTTTGAATTTTAAATTTAATAAATTTGAATTATATGAAACAGATATATTTGCAACCCGAGACTGAAGTTCTTAACGTGAACGTAGTAGAGATGTTGGCTGGCAGCATCACCGAAATTGGTGGTGACAGTGGCCTAACACCTGGAGATCCAGGCGAAGAACCTCCAACAGAGGCTGACGTAAAGGGCAACATCTTCGAAGAGGATTTCTGGAAGTAAGGCCCCTACCCAACCTCCCCCTCAAGGGGGAGGAGAAAGCCTAAATAATAATCCTCCGCGGGCAATTGCATGCGGAGGATTTTGTTTTATGCTGACTATACAACAGGGTAACGAGCGAGGTTAACAATAGAGTACTCCCTCCCGACCGCATAGTTGGATATTGTATGAAGAAATGAATGATTTTATTTGGTGGTTAAAAATTTTTTCCTTTCCTTTGCAGAAAGATGTGATTAGAATATGCCTACTATTATAAATATCTTCGGTCTTCGATTCTTCTTCTACTCAGAAGAACACCTGCCTATACATGTGCATGTGGTAGATGGTGATGGACGAATAAAAATAGAGATGTCGCCTGAAATAAAACTCATCGAGAACGAAGGAATGAAGGCACGTAATGTCAAAAGAGCCATGCAGTTGGCAAGAATGTATAAAGAAGAAATCATCAACAAATGGGAGGAGTATCATGGAAGCAAAAATCAAAAAGATTGAATTCACTGACCAACTGATCCTGACGACGACAACAGACGGCTACATCTATTGCCGTCCGCTGGATGCTTTTCCCCTTCTGCAAAAGGCAACGCCCTCGCAAAGGGAAGATTACGTAATCGGCAAGTGGGGTGACGATGTTAGATGGGAATCCATAGATGAGGACATCTATATATCGAGCCTTACACAACAGCTTTATCAACCTAACCCCTTAGGTTAGAAAAACGCTGATGAGAAGGTAGAAAGATAATAAAAGTTTAATCGGGCTTCGCCCTGGTTCGCTCGAGCTATGCTCGCTTGCGTAGCACAGAGGAGCAAGAACAGTTTAAAGGGTAACAGGGTCTGATTAAATACCATAGAAATCCTCCGCGAGCTCAATTGCTTGCGGAGGATTTTGTTGTTTCATCCTTGATTTGGGTGCAATGGGTGCAATGGGTGCAATAGAATAGTATACATTTTATTTTTTATATAAAAAGGCTGTACTATGGTGGTACAGCATTTCCTATTAATTTATATAAATGTTATATAGGGTGATATCACCCATTGCACCCAAACGGAGAAGAATGACAACAGTGACATCAGTGACGTCACTTTTATATAGATTATATAAAAATAAATATAAAACCCTGTACCACCATAGTACAGGGTTACAGGAATAGTTGTTTTCCTTATAAAATATTGAAGATTTCTTGTTTTATTAAAACACATTTTATACTTTTGTACAGTTTTATTAATTAGCGTTTAAAAGAAAGCAGATTATGGCCATAACAAGAAACATTTTACGTCAGGTGTTACTCGATAATCAAAAAGATATCGAACAATATGACATCTTTCCACGAAACTATGACCTGGACACCTTTCCTTTGCTCGTTTTTGTTGGTGTAAGACGTTCTGGGAAGTCATTTTTACTATTCCAAAAAATGCGTCAGATGCTGGCTGAAGGCCATGGATGGGAAGATATGCTTTACCTCGATTTTGAAGATAGACGACTTGAAGGTTTTACCTCAGAAGATTTCAACCTCGTTCTAGAATGCCATCAGGAAATGTATGGCAAACGTCCCATGCTATTTCTAGACGAAATACAGAATATTGATGGATGGCAAAAGTTTGCCCGAAATCTTGCTGACAGGAAGTATAGCGTTTTTATCACAGGTAGCAATACAAAAATGCTCTCAAAGGAAATTATGTCTGACCTTGGTGGACGATATATTCCCGTCGAAGTATATCCGTTCAGCTTTACAGAATATCTAGACTTCCGACAAGTCCCACACAATCAGCTTTCGCTATCTAGTACGGAGTCGAAGGCCCAATTTATGAAAGCTTATGGAGAGTACATGGTTTGGGGAGGACTCCCAGAATC
Source organism: Bacteroidaceae bacterium (assembly GCA_017962495.1). GTDB lineage: Bacteria > Bacteroidota > Bacteroidia > Bacteroidales > Bacteroidaceae > Physcousia. Next base: position 73,155 of record JAGCVH010000094.1, on the reverse strand, counting down.
TGTAAATCTGCCTGTTAAACGTTCCTACCTCTCGAGTGTCTTTCAGAAGATCTATCTTAGCGACATCGCTCAGCGAAACAATATCTCCAACCCCAAACTACTGCAACTGCTAACAAAGAAAATTGCCGAGAGCATCATGCAGCCTATCTCATACAACCGTTTGTCAAAGATTTTGTCAAGCGTGGCTGGAAAAGTAAGTGTACCTACCGTTTCCAGTTATGTCAACTACTCGGAGGACGCTTGGCTACTGTTGCGGCTAAGGAATATTGCTTCCGCTTTTTCAGAAAAAGAAAGCATCTGCAAGTACTACTACATAGACAATGGTTTGCTGACAATTCAACTGCTAAACATCGATACTTTGCTTTTAGAAAACGCTGTCGCTCTTTCTTTATTTAGAAGATATGGTCACGACCTTGACAACGAACGAGTATATTATTATAACGGAAATGTCGAAGTAGATTTTTATGTGCCCGAGGATGAGCTTGCAGTACAAGCATCTTATTCACTTGCCGACGAGGCCACACGGGGACGTGAGGTTGGGGCCCTTAGCAAGTTCCCTAATGTCCATCCTTGTAAACGTCGCGTAATAGTAACTTACGATGAAGAAGATAACATCACGGACATATTTGGGACTATTGAAGTCATACCTTGTTGGAAGTGGCTTTTAAAAATATAGTCATTCAAAATATCACGAGAATTTCACTTGACAATCAAAGGGTGATGATTGGTAAGAAAAAAGTTGGAGATTGATAAGTAAAATTTCGCTGATTGATACTATCATGTGGTGATGATATATACAAGCATGAGACAACGATATATACAACCATGTGGCGATGATATATACAAGCATGGAAGAGGGTATATTATATCACCGACAGAACCCTTAGGGCTTCGACAATAACCCCTAGGGCTTCGGGCGGAAGGCCTAGGGGTTACAGCAATAAGGCCTAGGGGTTATAACAATAAGGCTTATGAGTCTCTCCGAACTCCCCCGTAATGGGGAGACAGCCCCTACCCCGCCTCCCCCTCAAGGGGAGGAGATAAATAACTCGTAATCCTACAAAACCGTTAGGGTAAGGGTGGCTGGCTTTAGGCCCTTTGCCTTGGCGGTAAGGGTAACAGTACCTGGGGCTTTGCCACTCTCTACGATGGCAGTAAGTTGACCTGCAAAAGCATGGTGACGAGGCAGGTGGAAGAGGTCGAGACAAGTGGCATCGCCATTGCCTGCAGCACGGAAATGGCCTGCTCCCTTTGTGGAGAACTCTACCACTGGCGTGGCATCAGGACAAAGGTTGCCATCCTTATCCACTACACTGACGGTGACATACGCCAAGTCTTCGCCATTGGCCAAAAGACCTTGACTGTCCGTAGTAAGCTGTAAGTGGTGAGGTTTCCCAGCCGTACGAACTGTTTGCTCTCCCATCTTGCTGCCATCGGCGTTATAGGCCACCACACGCAGTTCGCCCGGTTCATAGATGACCTTATCCCATATGAGGCGGTAGCGACGCTGTAACCACAATGGATCAGTACCCTTTAGGGCTTCGGCCTCTGCCCGCGAGAGTTTACGCTGAACGCCCTGACTCTTTCCATTGACAAACAACTCGGCCGACTGGGCATTGGTATAGACGAAGACAGGAGTAACCTCACCTTCGCGTCCGGGCCACGTCCAGTGAGGAACAATGTGCAGGGTCTTTTCCTTGGATGCCCACACACTGCGATAGAGCCAATAGCGATCCTTAGGCAGAGAGGCAAGGTCGACGATACCGAACAAGCTGCTGTGACTGGGCCAAGCATTAGTGTCGTAAGGTGTGGGTTCACCCAGATAGTCGAAACCCGTCCAAACAAACTGACCGATGGTCCATGGATAATCATCGGCAAGGGCAAAGTCTTCCTCGGGCAAATTACTCCACCAACAGGCTTCGACATCATACCCATTGCTTTGGTGATTGTCGTACTTGACACCACTCTTTACCTGAACGGGGAACATATAAGTGCCACGACTGCTGACGGTACTTGCCGTCTCGCTTCCCAATACAAGGTTCTGCGGTAATTGGGCGTAAGCTGGGATGTACTTTTGTGTGCGATAATTGAAGCCCGGAACGTCGAGCAAGGAAGCAAAACCATTAGCCAATACAGCATCGACCTGATCCATACCACAGGTAACAGGGCGCGTGGGGTCTTCCCGATGACAAATGTCTTGCAGGAACTTAGCCACACGATAACCCTCGCGACGGCCTTGGGTTGGGACTTCGTTTCCAATCGACCACATGACCACACTGGGATGGTTGCGATACTGTTGAAGCATATTCACCATGTCGCGCTCTGCCCACTCCTGGAAATAACGATGATAACCATTCTTGCACTTGGCAACATCCCATTCGTCGAAGGGTTCCACCATCATCATGAAGCCCATCTCGTCACACAACTCCACAAGTTCCGGTGCGGGCATGTTATGACTGGTACGGATGGCATCGCAACCCATCTGCTTCAGTATTGTCAACTGATGACGGATGGCCGAACGATTGACTGCAGCACCAAGTGGACCTAAATCGTGGTGAAGGCATACGCCCTGGAACTTACGATGCTTTCCGTTGAGGAAAAAACCGCGATCGGGAACAAGTTCAATGCTGCGAATGCCGAAACGGGTTGTGTAAGTGTCGACTGTATCGACACCCACAAGAATGCAGGAAACGGCTTCATAAAGGACAGGCGACTCGGGTGACCAAAGGCGGGGATTGTCGATGATGAAGTGCTGTTGGAAGGGCTGACCATGGAAGAGGCGTTGAGTGTTGTCCTTGAAAGCAACGGTATTTCCAGTAGCATCCTTAATCTCAGTAAGAATGCGTACGGGCTGGTCACCGGCATTCTCTACCGTAGTATTCAGGGTAACGGAAGCATAACCTTCCTCCACATGCGGCGTAGTCACCTGAGTTCCCCATACTGGAACATGAACATCGCCCGTGGTTACCAACCTAACATTACGGTAAAGTCCCGCACCCGGATACCAACGACTGCTCTCGTCGCGATTCTCGAGGCGAACGGCAAGGACATTGGGTGTGCCATCCTTATGCACCTGATCGGTCACATCTACATAAAAGGAATTATAGCCATAGGGCCAGAAGATAACCTCCTTGCCATTGACATAGACATGAGCCTCACTCATGGCTCCGTCGAACACCAAAGTCGTGCGACCAGAACGGGGAGCAACGAAACGAGTACGATACCATCCGACACCCGCATAAGGCAAGCCACCTGTGCGACCCGTCTTCAAACTGGCTTCGGTCTCACCATTCTGAGTGACGGCAACATTCTGCAAATCGAAAGAGCTGCCAAAAGGACCATACACAGCCCAATCGTGCGGAACAGTTATAGACAGCCAGTTTTTCTCGATGAAATCGGCATTTTTGGCTTCAGGTAGGTCACCACGATGGAAGAACCAGCCCTCGTGCAACAACGTCTCAGAGCGTTGGGCGTACAAGACTGAAGCAAGCAAGGCAAAGCATACGATGAACGATAGTTTTTTCATAGAAATCAGAGATGTTAATGAAAAATATTTGAATTTATAGTACAAAGATAACGATAAATTCACAATTCATAATTCACAATTAAAAAATATTTTATAACTTCGCATTATAATTAACTCAATCAATATATCATGAACATTGGTTTTCAAATAAAGTACCGTACCGTGTGGGGCGAAAACGTCCGCGTTGCTCTGACATGGATGACAAAGGCTGGAAAAGAGACCTGCATCGATGTGGCACTTGCCACCATTGACGGGGAAACATGGCGAGGGGAGACCGTCCTCCCTGCCAGTGCCGCAAGGGTTCGTTACCAATACCTTATTATTAAGGAAGGACAAGTGTCCCGAAGCGAATGGGATGTGCTGCCCCGCGAGTTGGAACTGCCAAAGGGAAAGAACCGTGTGCAGACGACAGACTGCTGGCGCGACTGCCCGGAGGACAGCTATCGCTATACCAGTGCCTTTACCGAAGCATTCGTGCGCCACGAGCATCAGGAATGGCCCGAGAGCAAAGATGAGAAGACACTGATACTGCGTGTCTTTGCTCCCGAGGTTCCAGCCGAACAGACTCTGGCCCTTCTGGGAAGCGCCCCCTTGCTGGGCAACTGGCAAGCGGGCAAAGAGGTTAGAATGACCTGCGTTGCACCCAACGAATGGGTGACGGCATTAGACCTGGCCGAACTGCAAGGACCTGTAGAATATAAGTTCCTGACCCTGAACACCAGCACTGGAGAGCAATGCTTGTGGGAAATGCACGACAACCGCTCCCTGCAATGCCCCAACGCCGAACGAAAGATGGCTGTGGTGGTGGAAGACGAGACCGTGAAACTGCCATTGGCTCCATGGCGCGGTGCAGGTTGTGTGATTCCCGTCTTCAGTTTGAGAAGTGAACATAGTTTTGGTGTCGGTGACTTTGGTGACCTGCGTCGAATGGTGGACTGGGTGGCCATGACGGGTATGCATGTCCTGCAAATACTGCCCATCAATGACACCACGCAGACGGGCAAGTGGACCGATTCGTACCCATATAACAGTATCAGCATCTATGCCCTGCATCCCATCTATGCCGACCTCTCAGCTCTGCCTCCCTTGAAGGATGCCGCCATGCGTACTTGCTACAATTCGGCACAGCAAAAGCTGAATGCTTTAGCTGCCATTGACTACGAGAAGGCATTCGATACAAAACGCAACTACCTGCGCAGACTCTTCCGTCAGGAATGGAGTACAGTCAAAGCCAGCAAAGCCTACAAGGCATTCTATGCCGACAACGAGGAGTGGCTGTTGCCTTATGCAGCCTTCTGCTACCTGCGTGACTTGTATGGAACACCCGACTTCCACCAGTGGGAGACACTGAATGAATATGATGCAAAGAAGGTAAAGGCATTGACCAAGAAAGGAACAGAAAGTACCGATTCCATCGAAGAAAATTGCTATATTCAGTTCATACTTCACGAGCAGTTAAGCCAGGTACGCGAGCATGCAAGAGAGAAAGGAATCGTACTGAAAGGTGACATCCCCATCGGCATCAGTCCGACCAGTGTAGAGGCTTGGAAGGAACCTCATTACTTCAACCTAAACGGTCAAGCCGGCGCCCCACCCGACTATTTCAGCACCAACGGACAGAACTGGGGTTTCCCGACATATAACTGGGATACGATGCTTGCAGACGGCTGCAAGTGGTGGCGCAGACGCTTCGAGAAGATGGCTGAATATTATGACGCCTATCGCATCGATCACGTGCTGGGATTCTTCCGCATCTGGGAAATACCTCAGCATAGCGTGCATGGTCTGCTTGGACAGTTCTCACCAGCATTGCCCATGACCGTCGAAGAAATTGAAAGCTACGGACTACCTTGGCGCGAAGACACTTACACCAAGCCCTACATTACTGACCGCATTATTCATCGCGTCTTTGGTGATGACACTGCGGAAGTGCGCCGACTCTATCTGGACTCTATGCAGAACGGACGTTATGCCATGAAGCCTGAATTCGAGACACAACGCAAGGTGCAGGCGGCCTTTGCCGACAAGAACGACGAGCACTCGACTAAAATCCGTGATGGTTTGTATTCGCTCATCAGTAATGTGCTGTTTGTACCCGACCGTCGAGACCCACACATGTTCCATCCCCGCATTGATGCCCACCAAGACTACCTGTTCGAGGATCTGGGCGATTGGGAAAAAGATGCCTTCAAGCGTATCCATGAACATTACTTCTACCATAGACACAATCAGTTCTGGTACGAGGAATCGATGAAGAAACTGCCCACGCTTGTAGGCGCCACACGTATGTTGGTATGTGCTGAAGACCTGGGTATGATACCCGAGTGCGTAAGTTGGGTCATGAAGAACCTACAAATTCTGACCTTGGAGATTCAGACCATGCCGAAGGCTCCTTGGCTGACCTTTGCCAATCTGTGGGAGAATCCGTATGTGAGTGTTGCCACTATCTCGACTCATGACATGCCTACCATGCGTGGCTGGTGGGACGAGCAACGTGAGACGGCACAGGAATACTACAACCAAATGCTGTATCATGAAGGACAAGCCCCCCACCCCATGACGGCCGAGATTGCAGAAGAGATTGTGGACGGACACTTGGAATGTCCTTCGATGCTGTGCTTGTTGAGTCTGCAGGACTGGTTGTCCATCGATGAGAACCTGCGTTTCCCCGATCCTAACGCTGAGCGCATTAATGTACCGGCTAACCCACGTCACTACTGGCGTTACCGTATGCACTTGACCATCGAACAACTGATGTCGAATACAGCCCTGAACGAAAGGATAAGGGGGCTGGTGAAGAGGTATGGAAGGTAAAGGCCTCTCCGTAGGAGAGAAATTAAAAGTGAAAAGTGAAAAGTGAAAAATTAGCCCTCTCCCCGCTCCACGGCAGAGAGGGCTTTTCTTTAGACAAATTGAAGACGCATCTCACTCCTCACCTCCTACTTCTCATCTTTTAGATTTGACATTCATCTGATGAATAAACGCAAGAAAGGCAACCGATTGGTTGCCTTTCTTCGTAGCGGGAAAGGGACTTGAACCCTTGACCTTCGGATTATGAATCCGACGCTCTAACCAGCTGAGCTATCCCGCCATCATCATTTTTGCGACTGCAAAGGTAGGTCAAAATTCCGAATCTGCAAAGAATTTGTACGTTTTTTTTATTATTAACAATTAATTGCATCGTCTATCCGCATTTTCTTTGTACCTTTACAACCGTTTTTTGACACGTACGTACGCGCATGAGGATAATCAAACGATTGGACATCTTTGTTACGAAGGCATTCCTGCAACTGCTTGCAGCTACCTTCTTCATATGTCTGTTCGTGTTCATGATGCAATATACGTGGCGATACATCAACGAACTTATTGGCAAAGGTCTCTCCATTGACGTACTGGCAAAGTTCTTCTGGTACATGGCCTTGACCTTCGTTCCTGCCGCCCTTCCCCCAGGTATACTTTTGGCCTCCCTTATCACCTTCGGCAACATGGGTGAGAAACTGGAGTTGCTGGCAATGAAGGCAGCAGGCATCCCCCTCCTGCGAATCTTGCGCCCACTCCTTTTTGTAGTGCTGTTGCTGTGTGCAGGCAGTTTCTATTTCCAAAACAATGTCGGTCCCGAAGCCGCCAAGAGGCTGGCCGCCTTGGTATGGTCGATGAAACAGAAATCACCCGAACTGGACATTCCAGAAGGTGTCTTCTATGGTGAGATTCCCGGTTATAACATCTATGTCGAACATAAAGACACGAAGACGGGCATGCTCTATGGTGTGATGATTTACAGTAACGTCAACACACAAAACGACACGCAAATCGTACTGGCCGACTCGGCGCGATTGCAGAGCACAGCCGACAAGATGCACTTGATGCTGACCCTCTTCAGTGGCGAACGCTTCCGCAACATGGACGCACATAGTGCCAACATGATGAGGGCTTCCGTGCCTTATATGCGTGAGACCTTTACCCACGAAGTCGATTTGATTGAATTTGACGGAAACTTCAACGTGATGGATGCCTCGCTCTTTGCCGGAAACGCACAGACGAAAGGGTTGAAGAGCATCCGGGTAGGCATCGACTCACTCGTCAACCGAATCGACAGTACGGGAAGAGAGCTCTACGATATGGAACAAAGGACCGTGATGACGCGTAACCTAACAGGAAAAACGACAAAAGACTCTGCACGCGTTATCTCACAAGTGTCAAAGACACAACCCTTCGACACCCTCTATATGGCACTGAACCATGAGGCTCTGCAAAGCACATTCCGAACTGCCACCACCAAGGCGCGACAACTGAAGGCTGAATACGACTTCCGCAAGTTGATTTCAGACGAGGATAACCGTGTGCTGAGACTGCACTATGTCGAACAGCATCGTAAGTTCACGTATTCACTGGCATGTCTTATCTTCTTCTTCATCGGTGCCCCATTGGGAGCCATCATCCGAAAGGGCGGATTGGGCATACCCGTCATCATTAGCGTGAGCATCTTCATCTTCTATTACATCGTGAATGCCAGTGGCGAGAAATTGGCTAAGACAGGCGTGTGGTACATACCTTTCGGCGTATGGCTAAGCAGTATGGTGCTGGCTCCCATCGGTGCATTCCTCACCTATAAGTCGAACAAAGACTCGGCCGTCTTCAACATCGATGGTTATCGCATGTTCTTCATGCGTCTGTTCGGATTGCGTGAGTCGAGAAAGATCAACCGCAAGGATGTCATCATAAACGACCCCGACTACGCTACACTGCGAAACAAACTTGTAGAACTACAGGAAGACTGCGAGCATTATGTAAGCGAGCATCATCTCATGAGTATGCCCAACTACAAGAAGGTATTCTTTGAATACGAAGAAGACACTAAGGTCATTGACATCAATGACAGGTTGGAAGCCATCATCGATGAGTTGCACAATAGTCGTGACAACTTCATTCTGGGTACACTAAACGAGATTCCTGTGCTGGTGCCCGATGCCCACACCCGTCCCTTCCGCAATACGCGAAAGAACATGGTCGCAGGCATTGTGTTCCCCGTGGGATTGTTCTTCTTCCTCCGCATCTGGCGCTATCGACTACGACTCCTTCGTGACATGAGTGTCATACGCCAAGAGTCACAAACCCTGATAGAAAGAATTGACAAAAAGTTTCTAAACGAGATATGAACGAGAATCTGAAAAACATTGAATTGGCCATAGAGGATTTCCGACAAGGCAAGTTTGTCATTGTTGTTGATGATGAAGACCGCGAGAACGAAGGTGACTTCATCACTGCGGCCGAAACCATTACTCCCGAGAAGGTGAATTTCATGTTACAGAACGGGCGTGGAGTGCTTTGCGCCCCCATTACAATTAGTAGAGCCGAGGAACTGCAATTGCCTCATCAGGTAGAAGAAAACACCTCGATGCTGGGGACGCCTTTCACCGTAACCGTTGACCTGTTGGAGGGGTGCACCACAGGTGTGAGCGCCCACGACAGGGCGGCTACCATCCGTGCTTTGGCCGACCCCAATCGCAAGCCTTCAGACTTTGGTCGTCCGGGACACATCAATCCCTTGTACGCACAAGACAAGGGTGTGCTAAGGCGTGCAGGACATACCGAGGCCGCCATCGATTTGGCACGTCTGGCAGGACTCCAACCTGCATCGGCCCTTATCGAAATACTGAACGAGGACGGCACCATGGCTCGCATGCCCCAGTTGCAGGAAGTAGCCAAGCGGTTCGGGCTTCGCATTATTACCATTAAAGACCTCATCAGTTATCGACTGCAACGCGAGTCGCTTGTGGAGAAAGGCGTGGAAGCCGACATGCCCACCGAACACGGACACTTCCGCATTGTTCCCTTCCGTCAGAAGAGTAACGGTCTGGAGCACGTGGCCTTGTTCAAAGGCGAGTGGGAAAAGGACGAACCCATTCTAGTCAGGATGCATTCGAGTTGCATGACAGGCGACATCTTTGGAAGCAAGCGTTGCGACTGTGGCGAACAATTGCACAAGGCCATGGACCTTATCGAGCGCGAGGGAAAAGGTGTCATCGTTTACCTCAATCAGGAAGGACGAGGCATTGGTCTGATGAATAAGATTGCTGCCTACAAACTGCAGGAACAAGGCGACGACACCGTGGATGCTAACATCCATCTGGGTTTCCGTCCCGACGAACGCGACTATGGTGTAGGTGCACAGATTCTGCGTAGTCTGGGCGTGACAAAGATTCGTCTCATCACGAACAACCCTGTTAAACGTGTCGGACTGGAGGCTTACGGACTTGAGATTGTGGGTAATGTTCCCATCGTCATCGAGCCTAATGAATACAACCGTCGGTATCTGGAAACAAAGAAGAACCGCATGGGACATAGGCTTTAAGAAGTGATGAAAAGCCCCCTCTAACTCCCCCAAGGGGGAGAAAGAAGTGAAAAGTGATGAAGTGAAGAATGACATAAAAATTAAGTGAAATAATATGGCAACACAATTATCTGAGAGACTAAAGAGACTATCGCCCAGCGCAACGCTGGCCATGAGTCAACGCAGTGGTGAATTGAAAGCACAAGGCATTGACATCATTAACATGAGTGTGGGTGAACCCGACTTCAACACCCCAGACCACATCAAACGAGCAGCCATACAGGCAGTTGAGGACAACTGGAGTCGTTACTCCCCCGTCCCAGGCTATCCCGGCCTTCGCCAAGCTATCGTGGATAAACTAAAGCGCGAGAACGGCGTGGATTACACACCCGCTCAAATCCTTTGTTCCAATGGTGCAAAGCAAAGCGTCTGCAACACCGTCATGGCTCTGGTAAACAAAGGCGACGAAGTCATCATTCCCGCACCCTATTGGGTAAGCTATCCGCAGATGGTGCTTCTGGCCGATGGTACTCCCGTATTTATCGAGGCTGGCATTGAGCAGGACTTTAAGATTACACCCGAGCAATTAGAGGCTGCCATCACCCCTCGCACTCGTGCACTCATCCTCTGTTCGCCCAGCAATCCCACAGGAGCTGTTTATAGCCGCGAAGAGTTGGAGGGACTGAAGAACGTATTACTCCGTCACGAGCAAGTCATCATCATTGCCGACGAGATTTATGAGCATATCAACTACGTGGGAGAACATGCTTCGATGGCTCAGTTCCCCGATATCAAGGACCGCGTAGTCATCATCAATGGCGTCTCGAAAGCATACGCGATGACGGGTTGGCGCATTGGTTTCATCGCTGCTCCCGAATGGGTAGTGAAGGGATGCAACAAACTTCAAGGTCAGTACACGAGCGGACCGTGCAGCGTAAGCCAAAAGGCGGCAGAGGTAGCCTTCTCTGGTCCTCAGGAGTGTGTGGAAGAGATGCGACTTGCCTTCGAACGTCGCAAGAACCTGATAGTTAAGTTGGCTCGCGAGATACCGGGTTTGGAAGTCAACGAACCTCAAGGCGCGTTCTATCTGTTCCCCAAGTGCAGCAGTTTCTTTGGCAAGCGCGATGGTGAGCGAGTGATTGCTACAAGTAGCGACCTGGCTATGTATCTGCTCGAGGTAGGTCATGTTGCCACCGTTGGTGGTGATGCCTTTGGCTCGCCCGAGTGCTTCCGCATGAGCTATGCCACAAGTGATGAAAAAATCATCGAGGCTATGCGTAGAATCAAGGAGACATTGGCTCGACTCAAATAAGGCATAGGCCTTATGGAAATGAGCCTGAGGTCTTCCGCGCGAGGACCTTAGGTTCAAATGAAAAAGGCCTTAGGTTCGAGGCACATCGAACATAGGTTCGATTTGAAAAAGGATTAGGGATTAGAGATTAGAGAATAGAGATTAGTGAACAAAACAAGAATCATACGCAAACTGTTTGTTCCTCGTCAGCATCAACTCGACCGTTATGCGACGGAAGGCGAACAATTGCAACGCAAAGTGCTTGCCCACCTTCTCGCAAAGGGACGAAAGACTTTGTGGGGTTGGGAACATGGGTTCGACAAGGTGACCTCATACGAGAGTTTCCGACAATCCTCGCCTGTCAACACTTACGAGGAATTGAAGGAATACATCGACCGCATGCGTCATGGCGAACGAAATGTGCTTTGGCCGGGCCAGATACGCTGGTACGCCAAATCAAGCGGAACGACCAACGACAAGAGTAAGTTTATTCCCGTAAGCAATGACGGCTTGCACGATACACATTACCGTGGTGGCACAGACGCTGTGGTGTGGTATCTCAGGAACAATCGCGACAGCCGCATCTTCGACGGCAATGCCCTCATCCTTGGCGGAAGCCATGCGCCTAACTACAATCTGAAGCACTCTCTCGTGGGAGACCTTAGTGCCATTCTCATCGAGAACATCAATCCTCTGGTCAACCTCATCCGCGTTCCCAAGAAAGAGACCGCCCTGCTTTGTGACTTCGAACAAAAGCGCGACCGCATTGCCCATGAGGCACTCAACAAGAACGTAACGAACCTGAGTGGCGTACCTTCATGGATGATGTCGGTACTCGACCGTGTGATGGAACTCTCTGGCAAGCAACACCTCGAGGAGGTATGGCCCAACCTGGAGGTATTCTTCCATGGTGGCGTGGCGTTCACGCCCTATCGGGAGCAATACCATCGCCTCATCACCACGCCCAAGATGCATTATATGGAGACGTATAACGCAAGTGAGGGATTCTTCGGACTTCAGGACGATCCCAATGACCCTTCCATGAGCCTGATGCTGGACTATGGTGTGTTCTACGAATTCATTCCCATGAACGAATTGTACGACGATTCGCCAACCGTCTTGCCCTTGTGGGAAGTGGAGAAAGACAAGAACTACGCGATGGTTATATCTACCACGAGTGGACTATGGCGATATCTTATTGGCGACACGGTGCGCTTCACCAGTCTCCAACCCTATAAGTTCATCATCACTGGGCGCACGAAATCCTTCATCAACGCCTTTGGCGAAGAACTCATTGTCGATAATGCCGAACGTGGTCTTGAGGTTGCTTGCAAGTCAACGGATGCAGAGATTCGGGAATACACGGCAGCCCCCGTCTTTATGGACGAGCACGGGCAATGCCGCCATCAATGGCTCATCGAGTTCACCAAAGAACCACAAGACATCGAAGCCTTTGCCCATCGCCTGGATTTGGCTCTGCAGACACTCAATTCCGACTATGAGGCTAAGCGATACAAGAACATTACCCTGCAACGCCTCGAGGTCATTCCCGCCCGTCGCGGAGTCTTCGACGAATGGCTCCGGAGTCAGGGTAAATTGGGCGGACAGCATAAGGTGCCCCGACTCTCGAACGACAGAAGGATTATTGAACAGATATTGGGGCTGAACGCCTCCTAAGCATCTCCCCATCAACCTCTCCGAGGGGAGGAAGTAGCCAAGAACTAAACTCTTAAGCCAAACCTATGAGTATTATACAAAGGATGCAATCATTTTTACGCCCTTCCCTCGGGAAGGGACTGGGGATGGGGTCGGTCATGCTTCTTGCGGGTTGTGCCAGCATAGGTTCTCCCGATGGTGGTCCCTATGACGAGAAACCGCCAAAGGTGGTGGAGTGTACGCCTGAAAACAAGGCCACGATGAACGACAAGCGGAAGGTGAGCATCCTTTTCGACGAATACATTAAGATGGAGAATGCCAGCGAGAAGGTTGTTGTCTCACCCCCTCAGATGGAGATGCCCAATATCCGAAGCGTGGGCAAACGCGTCAAGATAGACCTCTTCGACTCGCTGCAAGCCAACACCACATACACCATCGACTTTAGCGACGCCATCGTCGACAATAATGAAGGCAACCCCTTGGGCAAATACACTTACTCCTTCAGCACAGGCGAGACCATCGATACAATGGAGGTTTCCGGTACTGTGCTCAATGCCGAGAATCTGGAACCCATCAAGGGTATGCTTGTCGGACTCTATGCTGCCGACTCCACCTTCCACGACTCTCTTTTCCGGAGCCAATCCCTCATTCGCGTGGCTCGCACCAACGGAAGCGGGCAGTTTACCATAAAAGGCGTGAAGAACGGTTACTATCACACCTATGCCCTGAAGGACATGGACGGCAACTACTTTTTCAGTCAGAAGAGCGAAATGGTGGCCTTCGACACCACCACTGTCAAAACGACAAACCGTCCCGACATACGTCCCGATACCGTGTGGTACGATACGGTCCAAATCGAGAAGATACGCATGGTGCCATTCATCCACTACTACCCCGACGACATCGTTCTGCGCGCTTTCCTTGAGGAAGGACAGGAGAAGCATAAACTGAAGGAGGAACGTAAGACACCCGAGTCGTTTACCATCTTCTTCACGGCTCCGCAGGACACCTTGCCGCACATAGAAGGTTTCGGCTTCGATGCCAGTCGCGTACTCCTTGCCGAACCGTCGGAAAAGAAGGACACCATCACCTATTGGATTACCGATACCCTTTACGCCTACTCCGACACACTCACCATTGCCCTCACCTTCCCTGAGACTGACACGTTGGGTATCGACCGTCCGCACACCGACACCCTTTACCTGGTGCCGAAGCAGTCGCATGCTAAACTCGAAAAGGAACGACAGAAGAACTGGGAGGACTGGCAGAAGCAACGGGAAAAGGAAATCAAGCGCGCCAAAGGCAATATAAAGTACGAACGCAATCCCTTTGAAGAGACGTTCGTCACCCAGCAGGTTCGTCCCTCTGGCACCATCGACCCCAACCAGAATCCCATCTTCACCTTCAACGAACCTATCCGCGAGATAGACATGGACCATGTACGTTTCACGATTAAAGTGGATTCGGAATACGTGGAGGCTCCGTTCATATTCAAGCCTGTCGAGGGACAGATACGCCAGTGGCAACTCTTTGCCGAATGGGAACCCATGCAACGCTATCGGTTCGAGATCGACAGCATGGCCGTACACAGTGCGTTGGGACACACCAACACTGCCATCAGGACGGAGTTCCGCGTCCGTTCACTCGATGAATATGGCGCCATCTTCGTCCGCCTCATAGGAGCAGAAATCAGCGATTCCATCGACTATTATGTGCAGTTGCTCAACAAGAGCGACAAGCCCGTAGCCGAGATGCGAGCCACTGAAGGCCGTGCCGACTTCTTCTACCTGAAGCCTGCCGAATACTATATGCGTATGTTCATCGATCGCAACGGAAACGGCAAATGGGATACAGGTGAGTATGCAACCATGACACCACCCGAGGAAGTGTTCTATTTCCCCCGTCCCATACCTCTTCGAGCCAAGTTCGAGATGGAGCAGGACTGGAATTTCCGCAGCATCGATCTCACTCAGCAAAAGCCTAAAGCCATCACCAAGCAGAAGGCCGATAAGGAAAAGACCATAAAAGACAAGAACCGCCAACGCGAGGAAGAAAAGAGAAGAGGGAAGTAGGTTTTTTTAATGGAGAATGGACAATTGACAATTGACAATGGACCGCTCGGCATCTGCGAAGCAGTGACGCTTGCGTAGAGAAACGGAGCAAGAATGGAGCGCTCGGCATCTGCGAAGCAGTGACGCGTTCTTTCAGTCGCTTCGCTTGGTGAAAGCATCGCAAGCGCTGAGCGACGTAGAGAAACAGAGCAAATAATGGACAATTAAACATTTTGGAATTTAAGACATCATATATAAGAAAACAAAAGCGTATGAACATGAACAAGCAAATACTCACCCTGTTGTTGCTCTTTGCAACCCCATTTTCCATTATCCATTGTCCATTATCCACTATCCAAGCCCAGTGCCCCGTACAGAACACGGCTTTTCAGGATGGCGAACGACTTGAATATAAACTCTTCTTCAACTGGAAGTTCATATGGAAGACTGCAGGTTCAGCCTCGATGACAACGAAGAAGACCACCTACCAAGGCAAGTCTGCATTTCAGACCGACCTCATCACGCGCACATCAGGTCGCATCGACAAATGGTTTTGCATGCGCGACACCTTGCGTTCCATCTACACCACCAATGTTGTGCCTCTCTTCTATCGCAAGGGAGCCAACGAGGGAGGCAAATATCGCGTCAATGAAATAACTTATAACTACTCGGGCGGACAGGCCCAGCTCCACCAGCGTTACCGTCATGGCGACGGACGCATCACTGAAGTCGATAACCGTTCGTCAGAATGTCCCTACGACATGATAAGCATGGTCATGCGTTGCCGTAGTTACAAAGCCAGCGACTTTACCATCGGGCAACGCGTTCCCTTCCAATTTGCCGATGGAGACAAGATAAAGACCGAGACCCTCATCTATCGTGGCATCAAGAACTTCACTACCGAAGGCGAGAATCCCGTCACTTATCGCTGTCTCGTCTTCTCCTACCTCGAGAAAAACGACAAAGGCAAAGAGAAGGAAATCGTCACCTTCTACATCACCGACGACGACAACCACATT
The DNA here is from genome assembly GCA_017962495.1 of Bacteroidaceae bacterium. Lineage (GTDB taxonomy): Bacteria > Bacteroidota > Bacteroidia > Bacteroidales > Bacteroidaceae > Physcousia. Next base: position 57,281 of record JAGCVH010000094.1, on the reverse strand, counting down.
CCCGTCCGTCTCGACCTCAATCTCCGTTTCGGCATCGCCAAGGCTTACCTGCGTTCAGCCACTGGCCTCCGCAATCCCGAAAACAGCATCATAAAGTAGTGATTGCATAGTATAAGCCGAAAGAATAATCTTCAACCTTTGCACCCAGGCGTTCAGAACTTTGTATCGCAGCCCCTGCGTCGGAGCGAACTGATGAAGGACGACTTCATGAACCCCGCTCTGAAAGACCCCTATGTGCAACTGGACAGCGTGGGGACTGACGAGAAGGGGGAATACTCCACCGAATTCATCGACGACACGAGTATCCGCGACGGACTGGTGCTGATAGCCGAGGACGTGGACGGCAAGGAAAATGGCGGATTATTCGCGCATGACACCATCCGACTCATCGACATGGAGAAGAAGAAGGTGGGCGAAGGCGATGACGAATGGGACAGCGGTATCTGGGAACTGAAGGCTGACTTTAAATTGAAGAAGTAACTTGGGGGCTTTGCCTCGCTCGGTATCTGCGTAACAGTGAGGTTTGCGTAGTTTATCGAAACAATAATGAAGAATTGAGAACCGAGAGCTATGTTGGGCTCTCGGTTCTCTGTCTTTTCTTTACCCTTTGACGTTATCGCTATTGCGTCTTCTTACTTATAAACACCTTTCAAACGCAATAATGCCTCTATGTAATAATAGTCGGCATAAACGATGCTGGCATCTATCTCAGAATCAGCAGGATGGTGTCCAGTGGAGTGCATGAGGAACGAGACGTTGCTGTCGCCACTCTGGTAACGTGGAGAACTCAAGTCCGTGAGCATATTGATAGCCGCATTGTTGTATTCGCGCGAGCGACTGCGACTCGTGTATGTGCTGAGTTCCAGCAGTGCCGATGCTACGACGCAAGCTGCAGAGGCATCTTTCGGAGCAAGCAGTCCACGAGGGTCATCCATATCCCACAGGGGCACCCAGTCGTCGCTGGTCTCACTAAGGCGTTTTAGGTAGATGTCGGCAACCTTTTGGGCAAACTCCAGGAACTTGCGGTCTTTCGTCCAACGGTACACCATAGTGTAGCCGTAGATGGCCCACGACTGACCTCGACTCCACATCGAAGAGTCGCTGTAGCCCTGATGGGTTACGCCTTTAATGAATTTCCCCGTTAGAGTGTCATAGACAGCCACGTGGTAACACGAACCGTCAGGACGGAAGTGATTCTTCATCGTGGTCTCGGCATGTTGGATGGCCATCTTCTTAAGCGCGGAGTTGCCTCCGTTGGCAGCAGCCCAGAAGAGCAGGTCGAGGTTTATCATGTTATCCATGATGGTGTTGTGTCCACCATAGTCCTTGACGTGGCGTGGCCAACTCAGGATGGTTCCAACCGTCGGGTTGAACAGGGTAGCCAATGTGTCAGCAGCAGCCAGCATGACGGGTTGATAGCGCTGAGCAACCGTGCGGTCGTGGGTTATACCCTTACCGAATGAACCCAACATGATGAAACCCAAATCATGGTCGTAGGCAGGTCGTTGAGCCAGTGGTAGCAACGACTCGGTGTATCCCTCGGCAGCACGGCGGACTTCCTCATCGCCAGAAACGGCATAGTCCATCCACAGTATGCCTGGCCAGAAACCTGAGCACCACTCCTCGGCAGTGGCAGGCCGACAGTTCCATGTCGACTGTCCCAGCAGGATATTGCGAGGTTCCTGCGAGAAGTTGTAAGGCTGCAAGGTCTCGAGTGCCCGCTTCAACTGACGATGGCAATAGGCCAACTGCTGGTTGACATCGAACTTCTGTTGCGAACCAGGGAGTGCTGTGATGCGTATCCAATCGACATCCAGCCAACCGCGATTGACATCGTCGCGCTCGCTTTCTGCCACAAAACCGATCTTGGCACCAATCCATTTGCCTTCCTTCATCGTGAAGTTAACGCCCGTGGAAGTAAACTTACGTCCATCCTGACTGTAAGCAAATGTGCATACGCCATCGGTGACTGTAGCTTGCAGGTAGAGGTCGAGATAGATGGCCGGAGCATATCGCGTGGTGTCTTTGGCACTGGGCTGAAGACGCTCGACGATGGTGGATGTTTCGCTCTTTCCTTCATCGGCTCCCGTACAAGTGCGACGCTGAACGACGAAGTGGTCCCCTTCACGACGGATAACCAGTGCCGAATAGTCGCGTCCCATCATGACCAGTCCACCCCACTGCCCATCGGCTTTGGCAGCCATGCGAACACGAGCTGTAGCCACGAAACGCGGGGCTGGTAGTTTCTGCAACAGCAAGTTGGGCGCCTGCCATAGGGAGCCTGTCAACTGGCGAGTGTACAAGCGCATGTGTCCATCGGCTGTAGGCATGCCATAGGTCTGGTCGTAGTTGGCGTGCCATTGCCATTGCAGTCCCATTCCATTGGTAAAGTCATCGCTTTCCTGTGGATTGCATCGTATAGTCGACACGGTTCGAGGTTTTCGTCCACCAGTCATAGGCACCCCCTTGTCACCCATAATGGGCCAGCCCGACGACCAATCGACGGGTTGCAACATTACGACGCGCCCCAAGGCACCCTTATCATTGAAGTGGAGGAACCAGTCCTCGCCTTGTGACGTATGCACCCATCCGCCCTGATGAGGACCATTGATGGTGGTTTTCCCCTTTTCCAATACTCTCCGCCATTCATAGGGACCGTAAGGCGAACGCGAGCGCATAGCCAATTGCCAGCCCTGTTCGACACCTCCCGCAGGACACATAATCCAGTACCATCCATCACGCTTGTACATCTTCGGACCTTCTGCTGTGTGGTTCACTTCTCCTCCATCGAAGACAATGCGCGGCAGACCAATGGCATGTGTTCCGTCGGCTGACAACTCGCGCAAGGTGAGCACGGAGTTGAAGCCAGCACGCGAGTTAGCCCAGGCATTTACCATATAGCACCGACCATCGTCGTCCCACAAAGGACAGGGGTCTATGAGTCCACGCCCAGGCACGACGCAGATAGGCTTTGTGAATCGAGGAACGAAGGTGGAAGACTGACGATTAATCGGTGACTTGACCATGAATATGCCCCTGTCGGGATCGCCCCAATAGATATAGAGCGAGTCGTTGTGGTAGCGAATGGCAGGAGCCCATACACCATTCCCATGAGCTGGTTGATCAAAAGTTTCGGTAGGCTCCAGTTGTGGCAGGGCATGACCTACGATTTCCCAGTTCACCAGGTCACGCGAGTGCAGAATAGGCAGACCTGGCACACAGTTGAACGACGAGGCAGTAAGGTAGTAATCGTCGCCCACTACACATACGTCGGGGTCGCTGTAGTCGGCATAGAGCACAGGATTTTGGTAAGTACCATCGCCACGGTCGGGCATCCATACTTGTGACTGGTAAGAACTCTGCGCATGCAAACCAACACATAGTGCGAGAAGAAGAACGGGAAATAGGGTTCGGTGTTTCATGATTATTCGGGGGATTTTACTTTTTCACTGGTCTGAGATGAAGGGCTGCGCCACCACTGGGCTGAAGTTGCAAGGTAATGGGCTTGCCGGGACTTTTCACTTTTATCTTTTCACTTTTGACTTTTGTACGTGTGTTCAGCGTAGGGTCATCGTTGTATATTTCAACTTCATACTTGCCTTTCGGCAGGAAGTCGGTGGATATGGTTACCACTCGTGCCTCGGTATTGGTCATACATCCTACATACCACTCTGTGCCGCTACGACGCGCCTGAATAATATACTCCCCAGGTTGTCCGTCGAGGGCGATACTCTCGTCGAAAACCGTAGGACAGTCCTTCCAGAACTGCAGTTCCTCTTCACCCTTGTCCACAAAAGGCAGGTCGTACCAGAACAGGAACTGAAGGGGACTATAGTAAACAGCTGCCATTGCCAGTTGGTGGCCTTTGGTGTTCTTCACACGATTGTTGAAATAGCAAAGCGTGTAGTCGGCTGGTCCGCACAGGAAACGCGTGAAGGGTAGCAATGTGTTGTGATTGGCATCAGGCATTTCCTCGTTGCCACGAATACCTTCCTGCGTCAGTAAATTGGGCCAGGTGCGACTAAGCCCTGTGGGACGATATTCGTCATGTATGTCCACCATCATCTCATATTCGGCACACTTTGCCACAGCATCGTGCAACCACTTTGTCCAATGTTGGTTGCCAATCTGTACAAAACCGAACTTGATGCCACTGATGCCCCATTGCCTATAAAGAGGAAGGATTTCGTCGAGTTGCCGATAGAGCGCACGCTGATTGACATAGAGCCATACGCCAACGCCCTTGCTCTTAGCGTATGCACATATCTCCGGCATTGTGAAATCACGTGTCTCGGCAACCCTCGTAGCATCACTTTCCACCTTTCCTTCAGGTCCGTACCAACCTGCATCCAATTCCACATAGTCTATACCAAATTCAGCACAATAATCGATGCTCTTCATGATGCTGGACTTGTCAAGACGACTACTGCGGAATGCCTTACCAGGACACACCCAACTCCAATTATCCTCCCTTGGAAGGGATTCTTTATTCAGATTTAGGATGAGCTCTTTATGATTGATGAGATCGACAGCTTTCTCACCCACCATTACAACACGCCAAGGGGTGTCGTAAGGCGAAATGATGTCGGCACAATCGTACATCGAGATTTGCAATTCGTTGTCCTGCTTGAGTTTGAACTTGCCACGGACGTAATCCTTCATGGCAGCTTCGAGTAAAGCAACGTATGTACCATCGGGAGTTTGAAGAAGCAATGGGCGTTCACACTCAAGCCATTCCCCTTCCATCCTTAACCCTTCATCCTTCAACCTTAATTCTCTCCTACTATATGGCCCTTGCGCCCACTCTTCATACCATGCAGTCGTACCACTGGGGAAGGCAAACGAGGTCTGTTCGCTCGTGATGTGCAAGAAGAGGCCATTACTTGTCTCCGGGAAATGATAGCGGAAGGCTATGCCTTCGTCATAGGCCCGAACGATGATATCCATCGCATAGAATTTGCGCTTGTCATAGCCATCAGATACGGAACCCAGACCATTAGAGTCCTTCTCATAGTGCAGTACGAGTTGGTTGTAGTGGTCACGAATTCGCGCATTTTCACCATACAACGGTGTCCATGTGTTGTCAACAGAAAGACTTTCCTCCCCCTTCAATACCATATCGCCACTCCAGTTATCATTTTCGCCACGAGGCACAGCCAATGCCGACTCGAAGAGACGATTGTCGATATCCACACCAAGCCGACCCTTCTCTATAATCGTCTTATTATTATAGGTCACGCTGTAAGTCATGCCGTCAATGGAAACCACGTACTTGCCATTGGGAGATGACAATTGTCGGGCGGAACCATAAAGCGCGAAAGCAGCAAAGGCGCAAAGGAGGAACTTTTTCATTATTTCGTGAAATTCAGGTTTTCCACATGGTTGCCCACGAACATAGGCACATAGTCGGAAGTCGCATGCCATCCAGGCTTTCCAGGCATGTTGTCATAAATGGTCCTTCCATTTATCTTCAGTCCTTCAAATGTTACGTTCTTCACCTTGTGGTCCTCATCGTAGCCATTAATAATAGATATATTGGGCTGTGTCCCATAGTAACGGACATTGCGGAACAGCACGTTCTCTACCCCAGCACCAGCTGCCGTGCAATATTTCTGGTTCCATCCCACCTTTACCTGCGTTATGCAACCTTGTTGTATCTGTTCGATGCGGATGTTATCGAACGTGACGTCTTTCACGTAATTATTATCGCCACAGTTGATGGCAAGGCATCCTTGGTAGTCAATTTGGGATTCAGCATGACAGATGATGTCAATGTTTTCGTAACATAGGTTGACAATGCTATCGCCCACTGCAGGATTACCGTGCAGTCCAATAAATATGGGGTGAGCCACGTCTGCCCAAAGTGTAGAGTTTGTCATGCGGACGTTATGAACACTACCATTGAAGCCCTTGCGGGTGGCGTATGCTGTGGTGCAATCGTCGCTGTTGCGACAGAACACTCGGTCGAACAAGATGTTTTCACAACCACCAAAGACATTCAGTCCATCGCCCCAACTGGGATGTGAGATACTGCGAACATCATGTAGAATTACGTTCTGTGACTCACCTATGGGACAGGTGTTCAGCACAAGACCATCGACGAGCACATTCTTTGAACGATAAACATGACAACCCTCATAACCTTTAACAGGACGGGCTATACCACGTCCAAGGATGCTCACGTTCTCAGCATCATTGATAGCAAAAGTGCCCGTAAAGTACGAGCCACCCTCAAGATATATGGTGGTGTTTGACGGAACACGCATGCTGTCCTGCCTATCGTAGAAGCCAGGAGCAAAGTACTTAAACTCTCGTCCCTGTTGCTTTGCTTCACGCTCTGCCTCTTCCCTGCTTACGGGAGGTTTGGAGGTAAAGACATGGAGATTGTTGGTGATGTCTCCGTCCAATTCCACACTCACGTTCTCAGGTTGGAATAGCAGGAACTGTACAGTGGAGTCGTTTTGCATATTAGCTATCGTGCCACGATAGTCTGGACGAATCCTTGCCGACTTGAACTTCTTGTTCTTGCTCACTACACGCACGAACACATCGCCCGTGAAGTCGAAACATACATAGGATATTTCACGAATGGCGTGCTTGCCTTCACCCACTGGAGCATTTACCTTTGCCATGTAGGTGTCCACCTTCGTCCACTCCTTACCTCCTCGCGGCTGAACATAGACATCATAGTCATGCTTCAGCGGAGCACCATTAGGAGCTGGGTAGGTGAAGACCTGATGAAGTCGTTTGCCTTCTTGCACACCCGGGGCTGTAAACTCATTGCTTTCCAACCCCCGTCGAATCTCGCCTCGCTTCTCGGCCTTCTGTGCCAACTCCTTAATCTTCTTGGTATATGGCATTTTCAGGCCTTTCCTGCCCACATAGTGGTTGTATGCCAAGTGATAAACGTTACGTATGCGACCACGCCCCATCTCACCAGGTTCCGTCCATCTGTTATAGAGTCCCGTGCAGTCGGTCCATGTCTCAAAGGGCACATCATAACCTAGATTATAGCGTGCGCTATATTCTATACCCTTCATCAGCCGATTGTCCAATGCACCCCATAGGTCGTCGCCCTGTTCCCAAGCCATCTCGCAAATCTCACACATGGCACCAAGTCCCAACTGGGCATGAGCCTGATCGCGTCCCGTCTCTTGACACTGACCTGTCTCGCTAACATAATTAGGTAGGGAACCATTGTCGCGGGCGTGAAGATAGATGTCGATAGCCTGTTGATAGAGGTCTTTATCCTCCAAACATATGGCAGCAGCCATCCTGCAACGGTTCACGATATGTCCCCAGTTGCCGTTGGCATACGGACTGTCGGCCTCAAACTTATCCATGACTGGCAGCATCGCCCTCCGAAGCATAGCCTCCCATGCTTTACTATCAATTTTTAATTTTTCACTTTTAATTTTTAATTTGAGTTCCATCATTGCGCGACAAAGCCAATAGCCTTGAATGAGGCATAGTGGAGCATCGTGACCATCGAACCGCTGCAACGTCTCGGCATACGCATTGATGATGTGAATCGCTTCATCATGCTTTCCGGCTCGTGCAAAATCCCACGCGGCTTTCATGTCACGTTCGCTACCACCTTTCGTGCGGGCATATTGTCCATCACGTGCCACCACTTCGTAAGGGCCAGCCATCTTATATTCTGTCTGTGCATCGATGAAGCCCCAAGGCATCATAGTGACAAGCAATGTTGTGATAAGTATCCTTTTCATAGAAGTGCGATTCTATATTCGACTTATTGACATGAGGGCAAACAATCCTCGTTTTCTTACAATCAAGGTGTGTATATCTTCCTACCATTCGACACAACTACGCTGTGCCTCGCAGTATTCTTTACCCTACGCCCACTTAGGTCAAATAAGACATTGGCTTCCGACTTATTCCGAATGGATGTGGTTGTAGGACTTTTGATTCCTACGGGTACGCCTTTGTCCGTCGTAGCAATGAAGAAGGCGAGATTGCTTTGAATGCCACGAGCGTTCGTATAGGTAACGCGATAGATGTAGCTCCAATCCGTATTAACTGTAATCTCTCGGGTTGTTTCACCCGTATTCCATTGCCACAAACCCGTATCTTCCTCTCCGTCAGGCAATTGAGGAATCAGGCGCAAAGTCTTACCCTGAGGCAGGAGGGTGCTTTTGGTAGTGGAATAAGTGTTGACGAGAGCACCGAGTTCATTATGGTTGGTAACCTTTCCATTTACCAGTCCGCGCTTCTTCTCCTGCGCAAAACTGGGGATGAAAGTAGTGTTGAGCGTTGTGCTATACTCCATCTGGGGCGACAATTCGGTTGGCACCTGATCGGCGGGACAGAGCTGTGGTTCGTATGTGTTCATCAGCACAGAATAGCCCAAATGGTCGTAACCGCCACTGGTAGAGCCCTTACCGCCCTCGTCGATGCCCATCTCCTCATAAGCCTTTTCGGAAAATGGCATCTTGATACCTTTTACGCCTTCGTACAGTCCTATGACAGTGCCCCAGTAAGGACGCATCTGTGCACCAAGGGCAGGTCCTGTCATCAACCAAGCACGCGAGTCTGAATAATAATAACCGTTGGAACCATAGTGATAGTTCGTCCAAGGCAGTCCCTCCACGCTCTGCGTCTGTGCCGCCACATATTCGATACCTGCTGCCAAACGGTGATTCATGTAAGCGAAGAGGTCGTCGCCCTGATTATAAGCAACTTTGGCAATATCGACAGCCAAACCCAATGCCAGCGACGAATGTCCTGTGTCGCGCCCACTTTCGTTCATCTGTCCCAACTGACCATAGGCACCTGTCTCTAATTCGCTATCTTCCATGGTTACAATAAGGTTTCCCCAGAACTCCGTCAGACCATCGTTGTGAATAGCCTTCACCGTTGTTCCTTCAGCATCTGTTGCATCATGCAACGTGGGTGGTTCTGTATAGTTTCCCACCTGATCGTATTTGGCAAAGGAAACTCCTTCGTTGTATATCTGTACGTTGTCGCAAAGGATTCCTATCGACATCACGCACAGGACATTACACAATCCCCAGTTCGACCAATAATGGCCAGGTGCCTGCCACCACTTACCGCTATTCTCCCATGTGCCATTGCGCCCACGGAGGAAACCGATGGCTTTAGGATACCATAAGGTGAGCATCCACTGTTGGAACTGCTCGAACTCCTCAGGTTTCCAGCCCTCATAGTCACGCACCAGTTCGGCTGCCTGTGCGAACTGATAACCATAAAGGCCTGCAGCAAGGCACTGATCGCTGTTACCACTGATGGCTGTTGTCGTATTGCACCATGCCATGAGGATGCGCACTGCAGCCCTTGCATTGGCAACCGTGCCACCAATCTTCCAACGCAACGCGTTTTGGTAAGCCATCGTTGCCCCACGAGCCGCATTGATGTAGTTTTCACCAGAGCCACCGCGAACGATGGTCTCAACGGGATAGGTCTGCACACTACTTTGGGCGTACTCGGCCGCCTTCAGTTTGTTCCAAGCTTTCACAATGGTTGTGTTCTTGGCGGCAATCTGTGCCTTCACTCTATCAAAATCGGCTTGAGTATGTAGGCCTCCCGGGTGGATAAAACCTCGGTCTGAACTATTGGTTGTAGTTTGGGCGACTGCCATCATACTGATAAACAACAGCGCGAGGGTAAGAAGTTTTGTTTTCATTATTTCGTTTTTAAGTATTATTCTTAAAGCCAGCCTTCCTGCTTATACCACTGAACACTGAGACGCACACCTTCGTCGAGGAGCACCTGAGGCTCATAACCTAAGTCACGACGGGCAGGTTCAATGTCGCATTGCCAGTTGCGCTGGCTGAGGATGTGGTACTTATCGAGGTTGAGTGTAGTGAGTTTGCCAAGCCAACGATTAACCGTACCGCTGACTGCACAAACAAGACGGAGGAACCACAAAGGGGCCTTGATGTGGAGGACCCAAGGATTGCCGAGTTCCTTTTGAAGGAGGTCGCTGAAAGCGCGGCTATTATAAACCTGACCATCGCTGAGGAAATAGGCATGACCGACAGCAGCCTCAGCATCCATCGCCTTATAGACAGCCTGAACGACATCGGAAACATAGACGAAGGTGATGTCTTGTGGCCGATAGCCGACAGCGAAATCGACATGTTGCTTGATGCTCTTAGCCATGATGTAGTAGTCGCGTTCACGAGGACCATAGACACCTGTCGGGCGAAGGATAACATAAGGGAAATCCTTCACCGTCGCAAGGAACTGTTCGGCTTGCCACTTGCTCTCGCCATAGGCCGTATTGGGTCGGGGAGTATCGGTATCGCGAATGGGCTCATAGGGATAAGGTTCTTCACGGATAGCACCAAAGATGCTGAGCGATGAAACAAAGACAAAACGACGGGGCACCATATCCTCGGCAATGAGAGCGCGCACGAGATTTTTCGTCCCTTCAGTATTTGTCTTAAAGAAGCCCTCGCGCTTCAGACTCTTGGTTGCACCTGCTGCATGAACCACGTAATCCCATCCTCGACCGCCCATCTCCTGCTTATAAGCACGAAGCTGTTGGCAAAGCGTGTCGTAGTTGCCCAAATCAAGTTCGGCAAACTTGAGTCGTTCGTCCTTGAGATACTGATTGCTACTGGTCCGACGCATACCTGCCCACACATCCATTCCACGCTCCAGCCCTTCACTGCAGATGAAACTGCCAATGAAACCAGAGGCTCCTGTGACCAGGACACTTTTTAATTCATTATTCATTATTTATAATAATTTTTTGCAAAAATAAGAAAATCTTCACAATAATCATTATATTTGCATGACAAATACTAATAAGTTATGGCAAAGGGTAAAGGAAAAGGCGCAAAGCGCGTTACCAGGAAACAGATGGTGGCTATGCTGGAACAATTGTTCGAGCGGAATGCCCAGGAAAGTCTTCCTTTGAAGGAAATCTTCCGTACACTTAACTTGAGCACGCATCCGGCAAAGATGTTGTGCATGGATGTGTTGGACGCCATGCTCATGGATGATTTCATCACTGAGAAACCTCGCTACACATATGCCTTGAAACAGCAAAGTCAGACGCTGGAGGGCATATTCAACCGCAAAGCCAATGGTAAGAACACTTTCATACCTGACGGTGGAGGACAGCCCTTACTGGTGGCTGAACGAAACTCCCAACATGCGATGGATGGTGACCGCGTGAGGGTGACAATGATGGCACGCAGACGCAATCACGTTCGCGAAGGCATGGTGACAGAAATCCTGCAACGTGCCGACCGCCAGTTCGTGGGGCGCTTGCAAGTACACAGCGACTTGGCCTACCTACTTACCGAAGACCGCACGCTTGCCAACGACATCCTGATTCCTCGCAAACAACTGCGTGGAGCAAAGGACGGCGACAAGGTCATCGTGAAGATTGTGGAATGGCCCAGCTATGCCAAGAATCCCATCGGTCGCGTAGTGGAGGTGTTGGGGGCATCGGGCGAGAACGAGACGGAGATGCACGCCATTCTTGCAGAGTTCGGCCTACCCTATCGCTATCCCCAGCAAGTGGAAGAGGCCGCCAATAGAATCTCGGACCAAATCCCCGAAGAGGAAATACGCCGACGCGAAGACATGCGTGATGTGATGACCTTCACCATTGACCCACGCGACGCGAAAGACTTCGACGATGCACTAAGCGTCAGAAAGGTGAGCACTCGCATGTGGGAGGTGGGTGTACACATTGCCGACGTGTCGTACTACGTCACAGAAGGCAGCATCATCGACAAGGAAGCCCAGAAACGCGGAACCAGTGTCTATCTGGTGGACCGTACAATACCCATGCTTCCCGAGAAATTGTGTAACAACGTTTGCTCCTTGCGTCCCGACGAAGACAAACTGACCTACAGCGTTGTATTCCTTATGGACGAGGAGGCGAAAGTACACGATTGGCATTTGGCCAAGACCATAACAAGGAGCAACCGAAGGTTCATCTACGAAGAGGTGCAACAAGTATTGGAGGCACACGGAGAGGCAAGTCCCGAGGACTATCAGAATCCTGGCGATCATGTAGATCCCGAACGTCCCGAGTACGAACCTGCCGAGCACTTCGCCCAAGAACTCATCACCCTCAACCGCATGGCCAAGAAGCTTCGTCAACGACGCTTCCAAGAGGGAGCCGTCGACTTTGACCGCCAAGAAACGCGCTTCGACATCGACGAGAAAGGTAAACCGTTGGGCGTTTATTTCAAGGTGGCGAAGGATGCAAATAAGCTGGTGGAGGAATTCATGCTATTGGCCAACCGAACGGTGGCAGAGAGCATCGGGAAGGTAGGCAGGAACAAGACACCAAAGGTCTTCGTCTATCGTATTCACGAGCAACCCGACCAGAACAAACTGATGAACCTGTCGGAGTTTGTGACAAGGTTCGGTCTGCGACTCAAGCCCACCGGCTCGAATGCGGATGTGAGCCAGAGCATCAACAAGATGTTGCACGACGCCAAGAGCACCAAGGCACGCAACCTGGTGGAAATGGTGACACTGAAAGCCATGATGAAGGCCAAATACAGCACAGAAAACATTGGCCACTACGGATTGGCATTCGACTACTACACCCACTTCACCAGCCCCATACGCCGCTATCCCGACCTCATGGTCCACCGTCTGCTCTTTCGCTATGCCGAAGGCGGCAGAAGCGTGATGCGACGCACCTATGAAGACCTGTGCGAACACGCAAGCCAGATGGAACAAACGGCAGCACTGGCCGAACGGGCAAGCATCAAATACAAGGAAGTGGAATTCATGCAAGACCGCATCGGGCAAGAGTTCAACGGCGTCATCTCAGGCGTCACGGAATATGGCCTCTACGTGGAACTCAACGAGAACAAGTGCGAGGGCTTAGTGCCCATTCGCGACCTCGACGATGACCTTTATGAGTTCGACGAAAGGCAGTATTGCCTCTGGGGTCGCCGACACCACCACCGCTATTCATTGGGCGATGAAGTGCGCATCAAGATAGCCTCGACCAACCTCGACCGCAAGCAATTAAATTTTGCATTAGTTAAGTAAGTAGAGACCTTCGTAACTATAAAGCGAGAGCCGATGCAAATATGCATTGGCTCTCATGCTATTAGGTGTTCCAAAAATGAACCTAAGGTCTTCGGCGTTTGTACCTAAGGTCTTCGGCGTTTGAACCTAAGGTCTTCGGCGATAAGGCCTATATCTTATTACGGCAGGACCTAAGTCTTCTTTGGGTTACTCCATCCGGCTCCTTCCCTTGAACACGTATTTGTAGTTCTGCTCAATAATGGCCTTCAACAATGCCTGGCCGCTATAACTGGAACTACCCATAAAGTCGGCATAAACGTATCCCGCAGGTCCAGTCAGCGTTCCGCTGATATATGTCGCGGCGGCAGGGTTCTGCGTATTGGCTTGGCCTGTGATACTTGCTCCTAAGAGGCTCCACGCGACACTGGTAAAAGTGAAGTGGAAGCGGCTACGATTAGTGTTACCAGAAGCGAGATCAAGCATGGTATTAACTGCCGATTTCTTTGCATCATCCTTGGAATTATATTCATCCTCAACAGAGGCAGTGCAAGTGCCACCAACGCCAACGCTATAGTCTGAAACAGATTTATCATCAGGCCAATTAGTAACACGTACAGCACCTGTAAGGTCCTGAGCAGGTCGACACCCATAGAATATCTTTCCACGATAGTCATCAAGTGTGTAATACGAATGATCGAGCACCTTGAAGTAATTGGCGTAGGTACTATGTATCTCATTAATAGCACTGACCATCGCATCCGTTTGGTCGCTTCCGCTTGCTGATTCCTTTGTCATAATGATAGAAATGGCTTCTGAAGGATGCGCCTGCAGAAAATCTACCATCGTCTGAATGACATCTTTATATAGGACACCAGTGCTTATTGAACCATGATAGATTGTGAGGTTTTCAGCTGTTATCGTACTACCTGATTTATATTGTGGACGAAGGTCAAATGCTCGAACACCATTGTTCAGCAACCCCTCTATCGTTTCGCTCTGGCACTTGGCTTGACTACTACTTATAGCACTTGTTGCCGCATTGTGCGCCCCAGGCGTACTGAGCATGGAGAAGTTGACGTTTCCGGGGATGGTGGCCATCCAGTTGTTGGTGGCATAGGTGGCGGTGAATGCCAGGTTATTAATTGCACCTGCAGTTACGCTGAAGTCCTGACTATAGAACTTGCCATTGCTGTCACGCACGGTCACGGTCACGCCATTGTTCAGACTTATGGGCAACAGATAAGCCACGTAGGTTCCAGCATTGTCACCTGTAATCGTCACCACATCGCTTTGCATGTTCTTGCCATTGACATCGTCGCGGTCACTATTAACATACGCCGAAGGTGTGGTTCCAGAGGAATAAGTTGCCGCCTTCGTGTAAGTGTTGTAGGTCATCAGGCCGGCTATGTTCTCCTTGCCTTTGGCATAGACGCTCACACTCTTTACGTTCGACAGGGAAGTGGTAATATTTAGGGTGGTGAGGTAATTCTTTATATCGGAATATTTGTCACTCACGTTCTCTCCTGTCAGCGTGCAGACTGCCGAATTCATGGCATAACTTGCACCGGAAGCATTCTCCGATGCCGACTGCTCGGCATAGAGCGTGGCACTGATATCGGCACAAGTCCAAGTCAGGTCCACCACCTTTGCCTCTTGTTTGCCCAAGATGACATTCACCAAGGAAGTTACATCGGCAATGGTCACATCACCATCCTCATTCACATCGGCAACTTCCATCCTATAATCCGACGTCTTGCCCAAGATGATGTTCACCAAAGACGTTACGTCGGCAATGGTTACATCTTCATCCTCATTCACGTCACCAATGGTGTAACGAAGAGAGGGAAGTGAACCAACGCGAGTTAGGCTTTTCACATAAATCGTAAACCAGTTGGCACCAGCCTTATTAGCAGTCAACCGAATGGTCATCTTCCCATCGACCACAGGGATTTTACTCAGTTTATAGAGCGCAGGCTCATATTCCTCCCAACCGGTGTTTAATATAACGGGGATGTCCGATGTTACGCCATTGGCCGAAAGCGTAGTATAACCCGTAGCACCAGAGGAGGAAACGGGCGAGGACACCCATGCCACATGGCCATGACAATAAACTTCTGCTTCATAGATGCCATTAGGAAGGTTAACACTTTGTGACATAATCTCGCCCACAGGAATCCATGAAAACCAACGCTCGGGCATCGTCATGCCACCAACGGAAGTTGCATTGTGATTGGGGGCATTCAGAGGATTTGTCCATGCATCTGTCGAATTACTAACGGATGATGTCATGTCCGTCTCACTACCATCATATTTCTCCAACTTAAAGTTATCAACGCCAGCAATACATTCTGCCTGACTGCTTTGCGTAAAGGTGTACGCAATTTCAACATCGGAAGGAGATGTTAGCGTGAAGAAAACAGCATATTTTGCCCATGTATTACGGGAGTTTATGGTTACGCTCTGGCCTCCTGCACTAATTGTAGCCATAGAAGGTGATTCCATCCAAAACGCATCGGCACTAAGGCGGTAAGTTCCTGCTGGCAACTGCACCATTTGCGATAGTTTGATGCTTACATTACTTCCCCAGCGATAGCGAATCCAATAAACATTGCTTCCGCCATCGGCAGGTTGCTCCCGACCGGAAAAGTTGTTCCATTGAAGACAGGAACTGTTAAGCGACGTAAGGTCGTTGCTTTCTCCATTTGTGTACGTTACAGTCCACCCTTCAGGCTTATATATGGCTCGCGCATTATCTCCGTCGTTTCGGGGATAAGATAGGACAGCATACCCCTCTTCAAACCCCGCATTAATAAGGTATTGACTGGTGACATCGGTTTGTGCCGAAGCATGATGAACTATGAGCGAGAGTGCGCTCAGCATCAACAAAAAGATTCTTTTCATGGTACTATTCTTCGCTTTCACTCCTCTTCTGCTTTCCACAATTGCATGGCACGCTCAATGGTAGGTGCCATATCATAATAACGATATTCGGCTAAGCGCCCGGCAAAGATAACGTTTGGTTCGGCTTGTGCCAGTTGTTGGTATTGAGCAAGCAATCGGCTGTTGGCATCATCATTAACGGGATAATATGGCTCCATGCCTGGCGTCCACTCCGTACTGAACTCCCGACTAATGACCGTCTTGGGATTGGCTGTTACCTCTGCACCAAATGACTCAAAGTGCTTGTGCTCTATAATGCGCGTCCAATGCACTTCGCGCTCAGTGTAGTTGACAACCGCATTTCCCTGATAATTTGAGGTATTGAGGATTTCCGTCTCAAATCGAACGGTTCGATAGGCCAGATGCCCCAAGCGATAGTCATAATAGGCATCGATGGGACCTGTATAGACCATACGAGGAGCCAAGGCGGTAAGTTCTTGCCGATGCTCCAGGAAATCGACATCGGTTCGAACCTCTATGCCCTCAAGCAATCCGTCGATAAGACGATTGTATCCACCAATAGGAATGCCTTGATAGGGGTCGTTGAAATAATTATTGTCAAAAACCATGCGAACGGGCAAGCGCTTAATGATGAAAGCAGGCAACTCCGTGCATGCCCTACCCCATTGTTTTTCGGTATAGCCTTTTATTAGGCACTCGTAGATGTCTTTCCCCACAAGCAACGTGGCTTGTTCCTCAAGGTTTTGAGGTTCACGCCCACAGAGCTGTTCCATAGCCTCTGCCCTCTGTTCGGCAATCTTAGCCTCAGCCTCAGCAGGTGTCGTAACGCCCCACATCTGATAGAAGGTGTTCATGTTAAAGGGCAGATTGTAAAGCCGTCCCTTATAGTTGGCCACAGGGCAGTTGGTGTAACGATTGCAGGGAGCTATCCCATTTACAAAGTCCCACACTTCCTTGTTGCTTGTGTGCAGGATATGAGCACCATACTGATGCACATTGATGCCTTCAACCAACTGGCAATGAACATTACCACCCGTATGACTACGGCGCTCAACTACGAGGCATCGCTTCCCTGCCTTAGTGGCCAGATGAGCAAATGTGGCACCCATCAGGCCTGAACCAACAATGAGATAATCATACATAATATTTGACAATTTTACGATTGGACGATTTGACGATTTGACGATTTACCATTTATATTTTAATGTTAAACCGCAATGCTTCGGCATCGAAGTCCAGATGTTCACTCGGGAAGAAACGAGGCAACTCGGACGCCACTTCGCGAGGAGTGCCAACGGCCAAGAGTCCTTCGTCTCCTTCTCCCTTTCCCATTAGCCATAGGCGGTCGGCCGTCTGCAAAGCCAAGTCGAGGTCGTGAGTGGAGAGGAAAATGCTCTTTCCCATCTCATGTGCCAAACGCCCAAGCAGCAACATCACTTCCACCTTACTGGGGAAATCGAGGAAGGCAGTCGGTTCGTCAAGCAATATGATAGGAGTTCCCTGAGCCAACGCTTTGGCTATCATCACCTTTTGTCGTTCTCCGTCACTCAGGGTCGATATTTGTCGATTGGCAAACCGGGTTATGCCCACTTGCTGCATAGCCTTGTCAACCTCATTGTTATCCTCGTCGGTCAAGCGTCCCCAGAAGTTGGTGTACGGACTACGCCCCATAGCCACCATATCGCGCACCGTTATTCCTCCCATCTTAATGCGTTCAGTCAAGACAATACCTATCATGGTGCTCAACTGACGGGGAGATATCTCCGTGATATTGCGTCCATCAATCCATATCTCGCCTTCCAAAGGAGGTTGAAATGCGGCCAGCGTTCTCAACAAGGTACTCTTGCCTGCACCGTTAGCCCCAAGCAGACAGCACAGTTCGCCTGCACGCAGACTGTTCGTCATTGGACCGGCCACCTTGTGACCTTGGTAACCGATAACCAACTTATTAAGAGTCATCCCAGCCGCCTTTCTGCTAGCGAGAGGGGTAAGAACTTCTGTCAATCGACTTTCTTTGCTTTTCATCTACTGCAATTCCCTGTCTCTGTATACTTCCGAGGGAGGGTCCTACTCCGTCTTATGGCAATACTTGTAGCCAATCTTGTCATACAGTTTTTCCATACGCTCCAGACGCACCTTGAAGGCGTCGAAGTTCTTCTGCTCCTTGGGTGTCCACTGCACTTCGCTGATGGCGTCCAGACGAGGAAGCAGCATATACAACGCATGATCGGGATAACCCACATACTCCGTCCAGAGGTTTACCTGCGCTCCAAGGATGAACTTGCCCTCCTCCTCATTCAACTCGGCTGGTATGGGTTCCATGCTATATACCTTCGACAGAGGCAGATAACCACCAATGCCGTGAGGTTGCGACCAATCGTCCTTCAGTTGGTAGTAGTCGATGTAGCAGTAGTCGGTCGGTGTCATGATGACGCGATGGTGCTGACGGGCTGCTTCGATGCCACCCTTCATTCCTCGCCACGACATGACGATTCCGTTCTCACTGAGTCCTCCCTCCAAGGTCTCGTCCCACCCGATGAGCGTACGTCCCTTGGCACTCAGGTGCTTGTCCATCTCTTTATTGATGTAGGTCTGCAGTTCAGCTTCGCGCGTGAGTCCCAGTTCCTTCATCTTGGCCTGACACTTCGGGCACTCTTTCCAACGGTCACGCGGACTTTCGTCGCCGCCGATGTGGATGAGCTTCGAGGGGAACACGTCGCACAATTCATCGTACACCTTCTTCAGGAACTCCAGTGTCTTAGGATTGCCTGCACAGAGCACATCGCGCGACACGCCCCAAATGGGCCACACTTCGTAAGGACCGCCCGTACAACCAAGTTCGGGATAGACGTGCAATGCCCCAAGCATGTGACCAGGAAGGTCTATTTCCGGAATGACATTGATGAAGCGCGTTGCGGCGTATGCCACTATCTCGCGACACTCCTGCTGGGTGTAGTAACCGCCATAAGGCTGGTCGTCATAGATGCCGGCATTGCGACCAATCACCGTCTTCTGGCGCACACTGCCCTTTTGGGCCAGTTCCGGCATCGACTTCACTTCGAATCTCCAGCCTTGGTCCTCGGTCAAGTGCCAGTGGAGTTGATTGCAGCCGTGCAGCGCCAGCACATCGATGTATCGCTTGATGAATTCCACAGGAAAGTAATGGCGTGCGCAGTCGAGCATGACTCCGCGATAGCCAAAGCGCGGTTCGTCCTTTATCGTTACGAAGGGCAACTCTATTTGTTCGCCACCCTCCGTGCCAATAGCCTTGCGCAGCGTCATCAGCCCACGGAAGACACCCTCCTCCGATGCACCCTCGATGACGACTCCTTTCTTCCCCACCGTCAGTTGGTAAGCCTCAGGGTTCTCACTTTTACTTTTTGATTTTTCATTTTTAATTTTTAATACGATGGCAGCGTCCTTCACGTCCGCCTCAGCCTTCACGCGGAAGTTTGCGTCCGTGCTCAAGTATTGCGCCAGCAACCGAGCGTTCGAAGCCATTTGCTCATTGCCCGAAGCCCACGTTACCGTTGCCCCTTCTGCCAGGGTAAACACCTCCCCTTTCTTACTCAATTCAATACTGCGAGGCAAGGGTATCACCTCATAATTCACTTCCGCCCAGGCGAAGGCGGCCATCAGGGTCACACAAAAGAGAGAAAATAATCTTTTCATAGTACTATATTTATATATACAACAATTCGGCTTCAAAGATACGAATAAGCGAGTATAATTGCAAATTTTACTCCATCAAATCCGAGTTGTAGTCCATTTAGTGACACACAGAAGCCTTTAATTCTTATTACGGAACTCCGAGGGGGTGATGCCAGTTTCCTTATGGAAAAAGCGAGTGAAGAAGGAAGGATTGGCGAAGTTGAGCCTCTCGGCAACTTCCCAAATAGGTAAATCTGTATAACGCAAAAGAAGCTTGGCTTGCTGAACAGCATAACGGTTGAGCCACTGTACAACTGTGAGTCCGCTAGCCTGACGGATAACGGCTCCGAGATGATTAGGCGTGATGCAGAGACGGTCAGCGTAAAAGGCAATCTTACGCTGATTGAGACCATGGACGTTTACGAGCTTAAGGAATCGATGTAGGAGTTGTTCATGGCGTGAAGCCTTTGTCTGTCGGTTGCCACTTTCTCTCCGTGCAATGTGACTAAGTTCTGTAAGCAGCGCAGTTTGTAATTGTTGAATGACATCCGTTAGAACAACAGGGCGATGCACGCAGTGCCAAATCAGTTGGAAATATTGATTTGCCAACTCCCAATCGTCATCATTCAACATGAAGCATGCTTGCTGGTTCGATTCGGCATACAGAGGCAAATCCTTAAAGGAGAAGGCCTGCATATCAAAGTCTTGATCCCATTGCTGAATCTCGATGATACTATCTGGCGTGAGAAGCATAGCAGAATGCCGCTTCAGCAGAAACTCCTCGAGATTTACGACTACACGTACCCAACCCTCCCGTACCATCATCAAGCGTCCTTCACCAACTTGATAGGGTTGTCCATATTCCATTCCTTGAACTCGAAAGTCGTGAAGGGTAATGAAAATATTCTCATCTGCGTAGAACGTTTCGGGATGCTTGTCCTTCATTTGTTTGAAAGTTCCCATGCTCCTATCACGTATGAGTTCAAGGTCTAGTTTCCCTATTATTTTGTTCATAATCGTTAAATCAGGACATTTTTACACTTTATTAGATAACGATTGGATTCAAAAATAATTGTATTTTTGTAGCGATAAATCTTTTTCTATATTAATTATTATTATGAAAAAGACACTTAAATGGTTCCATGAGCACTGGACGAAGGGTACACCCTTCCTTGTATTATACACCCTAATGTTGGCTGTCTTGTGTTCCTTTTGTCTGTCTGCTGAGGCACGTCCTCTTAACCATTATCGTCCGGAGGGATACATCTACTTAGACACGCAAGTCGGTCAGCAATGGCTGATGAAACGTGCCAGTGATGAACAGGCTCCTGCAGAACAATTGTCTGCCACAGGCTTCTTCGCTACAGATTGGCAACGAGCCATCGTTCCTGGAACAGTATTAAACTCTTTGGTGGCCAACGGAGTCTACCCAGAGCCTTATTTCGGGCTGAACAATAAGCTATCCGAAGGAATTATCCCTGACCTAGCCACAGCTGGACGTAACTTCTACACCTATTGGTTTCGCACCGAATTTAACCTCCCTGATTCATTCCGAAACAAAATCGTATGGCTGAACGTCGAAGGTATCAACTACCGCGCTGAGGTTTGGCTGAACGGACAACTGGTTACCGTCATGAGCGGTATGTTCCGTCCTGCTGTCATTAACGTGACGGAGTGGGTGCAGAGGGGTGTAAAGAATGTACTCGCTGTGAAGGTCTTCCCCGTGGATGTACCTGGTACGTCGCGTAAAAAAGATTGGGGCGCCGCCGCAGAGTGGCGCAATGGCGGAGACGGACAGATTGGAAAGAATGTCACGATGCTCATGAGTGCAGGATGGGACTTCACCTTCGACGATGGCATCCGCGATCGCAACACAGGCATCTGGCGAAGCATCAGTCTCTTTGCCACGAGTAGTGTGCGTCTGGCTTCACCTTTTGTTGTCTCTAATCTCAACGCCACTTACGACCGCGCCGAAGAAACTGTCAGTGTGGAAGTCAACAACGCCACAACAGTCGACATAAAATGTGAAGTGGAGGGAGAAATCCGCAGCCTCTCCGACACTCATAATACTTTGCCCATCACTTTTACACAACACCTCAACCTCTTCCGAGGTGAGACGCGCATGGTGACCTTCTCGCCTGACAACTTTAGACAGCTCGTCATTGAGCATCCTCATCTTTGGTGGCCCATTGGAAAAGGACCGCAAAACCTTTATGAATTACGCCTGCGCGTGAAGACCAGCGGTGCAGTTTCTGATAGTCTCACCACCCGCTTTGGTATCCGTGAGGTACGCTCCGACCAGCAGACACCCGATGGTTCTCGACAGTTCTACGTCAACGGGCATCCCTTCTTTGTCATCGGCACCAACTGGATTCCAGAAGCCATGCTACGCTCCTCTGATGACCGTACTTATGCCGAGCTACGCTACACGCAACAGTCCGGCATTAATTTCATTCGCATGTGGGGCGGCGGCATAGCCGAGAGTGACTACTTCTTCCAACTCTGCGATGAAATGGGGCTCCTTGTCTGGCAAGAATTCTGGATGACGGGCGACACACACCATCCGACAGATGCAGACCTATATTTAGCTAACGTAGAGGCCACGGTAAAACGCTTACGCAATCACCCCTCGTTAGCCTACTATGTCTCTTCCAACGAGAGCACGGAAATGCCTGGTGCGCGACTTCTCATCAATCAACTCGACCCCACACGCGGTTACCAGATGCAGTCGGAATGCGACGGTATACACGATGGCAGTCCATACAAACAGGTGAATCCTATGTGCCACTACGAGAACACCGCTTCAGAACGTGGTAGTCGTATCGACGGATTCAATCCAGAATACGGAGCTCCTACGCTACCCATTGCCGAATCGCTTCGCGAAATGATGCACGAGCACGACTTATGGCCTATCAACAAAGAGGTGTGGGATTATCACGATGGCGGAGGTTTCCACCTGATGAGTACAATGTTTACCGACCTGACAAATGCATATGGTCCATCGGCATCCATCGATGAGTTTGCTCAGAAAGCCCAACTTGTGGGTGCCATCAACTCCAAGAGCATTTGGGAATCATGGAATCGCCAAAAACTCAACTATGGCGAGCGCTATTGTGCAGGACTGCTTTTCTGGTACCACAACTGCCCCGTGCAGCAGGTTTGCGCACGTATGTGGGACTACAGTCTTGAGCCCACAGCCTCGCTCTATCATACACAGAACGCCTTGGAGCCCTTGCACCCCCAGTTCGACTACCTCCGTAATACAGTCTCAGTGGTCAACAGTCGCTACGAAGTCGCAAACAATCTGCGTTTGATAGCAGAAGTCTATACTCTCAGCAGTAAGCTCGTATGGAAAAAAGAGGCATCCATTGATGTGCCTGCGGATGGGGTGGCCGTCGATGTCTTTGCCATCGATTTCCCCGAAGACATCACACAAGTGCACTTCATCAAGTTGCGTCTCTTTGATGCCAATGGACAACTGGTGGGCGACAACTTCTACTGGCGCAGCCGCGACCATTATGAAGGTCGTACAACACTCACCGGGCCATGCACATCGGGTTTTGAAACACTCGCAGATATGCCGAAAGCAAAAGTAGCCGTTCGTCTACGTAAGATGCAAGATGGTTTAATGCAGGCAGAAATACGAAATACTGGGAATACTATTGCATTCTTCCTGCAAATGCAACTTCGTGACTCCGAGGGTCGTAGCATCAAGCCCTGTTTCCTTTCGGATAATTTCTTGACCCTCATGCCTGATGAACGACGTACTATCAAAATAGACGATACTGCCGCACTTAACCGTACCTCGATTCTCGTACTAAAAGGTTGGAACGTAACTGATACACAGATAAGAATAAATTAAATGAGACAAATCATTATCCTAATTACTGCCCTACTCTTAGGCGTTGCCTGTCAGATGTCGGCACAACAATGCGAAATAGTCATAGACACGGAGACGAGTCTTGGCCATGCTTCGCCCTATATCTACGGCCAGTTTATTGAGTATATGGGTCAGGACATAGAAGGTGGAATCTTCGACCCTGAATCGCCACTGTCAGATGAGAATGGCATTCGACGGGATGTCCTGGAGAAAGCTAAAGAACTCGCTCCTACCATGATACGCTTTCCAGGAGGCACCTTCGTAAAAACTTTCCACTGGATGGATGGGGTAGGTCCAAAAGACCAACGGCGACCATCCAAGAATCTCATCTGGGGCGGTATCAACAGTTTCGGGTTCGGCACTTGCGAGTTTATCGACTACTGTCGTGCCATTGGCTGCGAACCCGTTCTCGTTGTAAATCTCTCTACCGGTACACCTGACGAAGCGGCGAATTGGGTGGAGTATTGTAATGGAACGGAGAACACCTACTATGCCAACCTGCGTCGCAGTCACGGCTATGAAGAACCATTCCGCGTGAAATACTGGGCACTGGGCAACGAAGAAGCTGCAGAACCAGATGCAGGCCGTCACCAAGACCCGCACAAATATGTAGAAGAAGTATGGCACTTCATTAAACTCATGAAACTCACAGACCCCACTATCCAGCTCATCGCTGATGGTGAGCGTGGCATTCCCGAGTGGAATAAGATTGTCATGGAGGGACTTGACGGTGCTGTTGACTACATCTCCTTTCATGGTTATGTAAGCACCGACAATGGACGTCCCTATTCCATCTTTCATAAGATTAACCAAGTGGAACGCGAACTTGGCGAGTTCCATGCCTTGATGCAGTCATGTAGTCAAGATTCCGTGACCAACTGGAAGAAATGGTATCGTTTTCCACCACGCAACAAGCCACTGAAAATGGCAGTCGATGAATGGGGAATCTGGGAATATCAGCAGCCACCTTACGGTACCACGGTAACTTACGAATGGCGTCACGCCCTGGCCACGGCCTGCTACCTTAACGCCTTGTTGAGGTGCTGTGCTTTCGTGGAGATGGCGAACTGGGCGCAGATGGTTAATATTCTGGCTCCGATACGGGCCGATAGTCAGACATCCGTCCGCCAGACCGTATTTTACCCCCTTAAGGAATATCGTAGGAACACACATTCTGAGGTGGTGAGTGTCCAGACTATTTCTCCTGAAGTGGATAACGGTTTGCAAGCCTTAAACGCTGTGGCTACCATTAACCGAGAGACTGGTGAAATTGTACTATTCGTCGTGAATATATTGCCCAAGGCAGTGAGGGCGCGCGTTAGCATCGATGGCAAAAAGGCGGTCGCCATCCGTCAGATGACAACCCTCACGGGAGAACGAATTGATGCGGTCAACACGCTCACTCAACCCGAGAAGGAGATGGTCAGCGTCAGAACTGAAAAACCAGTTCGTCACCTCGATGACATAACGATACCCCCCCGAAGCAATCCAAATCATACACGTCTCACATACCAAATAAGATATCTGAAATGAGAAGGAAAATTAAACTCATCTGTCTGCTGATTGCCGCCAACTTTCAAGCAAATGCGCAGCCGCGCCAGGAAATTTCCCTTAATGGGGAATGGAACAGCGTTATCGATCAATACGACACCAATCGCGGCTTGGCACGCGGCGACCGCCCCTGGGGCAAAAACGATCGTGAAGAGCACTCCATTGACGACGCCCCCATGCTCCACGTTCCTGGTGACTGGAATTCGCAACGCGAGGAACTGAAATACTACGAAGGCACCATCTGGTACGGACGTCACATCACCCTCACGCCTGAGTCCGACAAGCGCTATCTGTTACGCTTCGGCGGTGTCAGCTATCGTGCACGAGTATATGTCAATGGTACACAGGTGGCTACACACGAAGGCTCATTCACTGAATTTGAGGCCGACGTCACTGCTCAACTGCGAGCTGGCGACAACTACATCGCTGTACGTGTGAACAATCGTCGCGAACGCGATGCCATACCTGCCATGTCGTTCGACTGGTTCAACTACGGCGGCATCACTCGCGATGTGACGCTTTGCGTCGTGCCAAGCCATTACATTAGCGACTACTTCATCCAACTTGATAAACATCGTGCCGACCTCATCCATGCCCGCGTAAACCTCTCCGACTCTGTAGCGGGTGAGACGGTCAACCTCTACATCCCTGAATTGAAGAAGAGCGTCCGCATGACTACGGATGACACAGGCACAGCCTACGCGGATATCCCTGTGAAACGTCTCGTCAGATGGTGTCCCGCCAACCCTAAATTATATAAGGTACGACTTACCACATCGACCGACACCGTGAGTGAGGACATCGGTTTCCGTAATATCGAGGTACGAGGTACGCAGGTGTTGCTCAATGGTGAGCCCATCTTTCTCAAAGGTATCAATATCCACGAGGAAATCCCCATGCAGAAACGCCGCGCTTGCACCGAGGCCGATGCCATCCGGTTGCTCGATGAGGCACAAGCACTGGGTGTGAATATGATACGCCTAGCCCACTACCAACAAAGCCGGTATATGGTCTGTGAAGCCGAGCGGCGTGGCATCCTTCTTTGGCAGGAAATCCCCGTCTGGCAGGCCATCGACTTTTCTAACACATCCACACAGGACAAAGCTGTCTTGATGCTTCAGGAAACCATCCGCCGGGACAAGAACCGCTGTGCCGATTGTTTCTGGGGCATCGCCAACGAGACACGTAACACGCCCGAGCGCAATCATTTCCTCGCACGCCTCCTGCAGGCTGGACGCGAAACCGACACCACGCGTCTCTTCGTGGCCGCTTTTGACCTGGCCCGCTTCGACCGCCAGCAGGACAAGTTTGTCATGAAAGACGATTTCTATCATAATCTCGATGTGGTGGGCATCAATAAATACATGGGATGGTACGAAGGTTGGCCCAAAGCTCCCAAGGACATCCGCTGGGATGTCTGTTCCGACAAGCCCCTCCTCATCAGCGAGTTCGGTGGCGAAGCCAAGTACGGCATTCATGATAATGGGGACGTGGCTGGCAGTTGGAGCGAGGAGTTCCAAGCGCGCATCTACCAAATGAATCTGGAGATGTTCGCCAACATCCCCAACCTCGTTGGCATCTGCCCCTGGATACTCTTTGACTTCCGCAGTCCAACACGTCTGCACCAGACCTTTCAGGAAGGTTTCAACCGCAAGGGCCTCGTCGGCGATAAGGGCGAGCGCAAGCAAGCGTGGCATATTATCCACAATTATTACAAAGAACGATAACAGACAATTCCTATGAGAAAGGCTGCTTTACTTCTTCTCTTCATACTAACAACGGAATCACTCCTGGCACAACAGTCTTTAGTTCCCTCAACACCATCCACAGCACCCGACTATTTCTGCACATGGAATATTCAGGGTTATGTAACCAGTTATACGGGATCTGAGGCTATGCGCAATGCTATGGACGAAGAGAACCTGTTTGGTAGCGGTGCTTTCCAACGGTGGGTACGTTTCTTCCCCGAGATTCGTCAGGACCTCCTTTTAGTGCTTGATGACTCATGGGACATCCCTGCTGTCAGCAATCATAAGAATAACAACCAGTACATCGGCACTTTGGAACTGGACGTCACACGTTTCCCTTCATTCCGTGGCTCGCCCGTCGAACGTATGCGGCAACTGGCTGACAGTGTGGAACGTTGTGGTTGGCGCGGACTTGGACTATGGGTTTCTGCACAGAAGGCAGAGGTTTTGGATTCGATGAACGAAGACGTATTTTGGACTACGCGTCTGCGTGATGCCGAAGCGGCTCACGTCTGTTATTGGAAAGTCGATTGGGGACGCCGTGACCGTGATGACACCTTCCGTAGAATGATTGCAGAGAAGGCACGTCAACTGGCACCCAATCTCATACTTGAGAATGCCATGAAGGAGCATTATGCCACCTTCAGCGATGCCTTTCGCACCTACGACGTGGAAAACATCATCGCCCAACCTGTCACTATCGAACGTGTATGTCGTTTGCTATCGTTGAAGGCTGAACCACCAGCACGCGGTATCATCAACTGCGAGGACGAGCCCTACATTGCCGTAGGCCTCGGATGTGCCATAGGTATCATGCGTCATCCTTTTGCTGGTTCGTTGCCTAATGGGCGTGACGACGAGGCTTTCCCAGCCACCATCCGTGACCTGAAGCACCGCTTAGACGAGGTCATTCGTGCTGTTCGTTGGCATCGCATAGCTGCACCATTCGGTGTCGATGATGACAGCCATATCGACAGCATACAGTTGCACGATTACTGGACTTATGCCGAAGGTGAGAGTTGGGTACATCATACGCCAGGCGAAGCCGTTCGTGCTCAAGCACCGGCACGCGTAAGCCGTCGGATGTCACTGCCTGAGGTAGCAAGTTCTGCGACCGACCGTCCATTCGTCCTCGCCAGTCGCTATCCGAATGGAGCTACAGCAGTAGCTGCCATTGGGCGAACCCTTGACCGCAGCTACGTCTGTCGTTCTGTGCCTGTAAGCATAGACATCGAAAAATGGAGTGCACCCATTGGGTTGTTTGGTTCTTTGGGCGACATTACCCTTCGCTTTGCTCATCTGCCTAACCCCAAGACACTACGTGTACTGGCTCAGGATTTGAAGGCAGATCGTGCTTCAGATATCACATCTGCCTGTCACTTCCGTAACAACTCGCTCACCGTTTCTGAGGACATTATCCGACGCATAGGACTCGCAGCCGCCTCATATGGGGATATCTCCGACCCTGGCCTTGTCATAAGCATCGTTCAAAGGAAATAGAAAACAATACATATGTAGCTTTATTTCTTTAACCGAAACCTAAATAACACAATCTCTATGAGAACAACATTTCATATCACCTACTTAATGGCCTTGTTATGCATATTCTCTGTTGATACTCAAGCTCGGAATATAGCTGCTACTGCTTTTGGTGCCAAAGGCGATGGCAAGACCTTTTGTACAGAACAGTTACAGCGCGCTATCGACAAGTGTGCTGAAACAGGCGGTGGTATGGTCACCTTTGCACCTGGTCGCTATTTGACTGGTACCCTGCGTCTTCGCAGTCATGTGGAATTGCATCTGGAGCGCGGTGCTGTAATTCTTGGTGACACTCGAGTACGTGATCAGAGCATCTATCCTGTCCGAGCTCTCATTTACGGTGAAGATATCGAGGACGCTGGCATCAGCGGACAAGGAACTATCGATGGGCAATCTAACACTGAGCTTTTCCTTTCACAAGGCTTTGTTGTTAACGACAACGTGCGCCCTTATGGTCTTCATTTTCTTCGCTGCAATAACATAGCCTTCACGGATTTTAATATCTTCAATGCCGGGAGTTGGACATTCCGTTTGCAAGAGTGTGATGGCGTACGCATTCGTGGCATCAACCTACGCTCTTTGGCTCAAGGTAACAACGATGGAATCGACATTGATGCCCGTAATGTTACCATTTCTGACTGTATCATCGAGGCCGATGATGATGGTATCTGCCTCAAGAGCGATAATCCCAACTTTATGCCCGAGAATATCACCATCACCAACTGCATCATTGCCTCCAATTGCAATCCCATTAAGTTTGGAACCGCTTCCTATGCAGGATTCCGCAATGTTGTAATCTCCAATTGCGTCATTCGTCCAACTACTGAGACCAACATCTGGCATTGGGAAGACCACTACGACAATCTGCCAAAGGGTGTGATCACTGGTTTGTCCGGTATTGCCATTGAGAGCACTGACGGGGGAATAATCGAGCATGTCATCATTCGCGACATCACGATGGAAGGTGTAATTACACCTATCTTCATCTATCTCGGAGAACGTCGAGGCGATGGTAAAGGCACTATACGTGATGTTCACATCAGCGACATTACCGCCACCGCCTACGGCAATATCCCATGCCTCATCACTGGTTCGCCACGAAGCCGTATCAGCGATGTCAGCTTGCATCGCATTCACGTCTGCCACGAAGGAGGTCTACAACCCATGACGGAGCGCTTAAGAGAGGATGTCAACGGCTACCCCGAGAATCGTATGTTTGGTCGCAACAATCCCGCTGCAGGACTCTATATTCGTCATGCTGACCGCGTCACAGTCGAGGACTTTGAGGCCTCTGTACGTATGGATGACCAGCGCCCTGCCGTAGTCGTCGATGATGCCAGTGACATTGTCTTGAGACACATCACACAACACGGCATCAAAGGTGTTCCCCTTCAGAACATCGAGAGCAAGAATGTCCGACTGGATGACACAGATGTTCTCCCGCCTCATGCTCCCAATCATGGACTCGAACATCTGAACTTCTTCTACGCTGGCGAGAGCCCCCGTCACCGTATGTACATTATTAAAGACGGGCAAATAACATGGAACTACCTCGACCCCGAAGGACGTGGTGAGATTAGCGATGCTATTCTGCTTTCAGATGGTCACATCCTCATGGCTCACCAGTACGGAATTCGCGAAATCATCCCTAACGGGACGTCCTATACCGTGGCTTGGCAGATGGACACTCCCGAAGGATTTGAGATTCACAGCATCCAACCCATTGGAAAGGACAGAATAGTTTATATTCAGTGCGGTGACCCTTTCACATGCGTTGTCCGCGAAGTGCCTTCAATGAAACTTATTCGAGAGTTCAAACTGCCCTACAAGGATGGTGGTTCCCATGGGCAAATGCGTAACTTCCGTCTCACCCGTAAAGGTACGCTCTTATTGGCTTCCATGCAGTATGGCGCAATTATTGAGTTCGACAGCTATGGCAAAGAGTTGCGTCGCATCGACATGCCCGGTGCATGGGGTGTGGAAGAACTGAAGAACGGTCATATCCTCGCATGCAGTAACCTCGGCTTCGCACGCGAGTTCAACAAGAAAGGACAGTTAGTGTGGGAATATGACTGGAGCAAGAACCCTGACTATAAAGACATCAGTTGCCAGAAGGCACATCGTTTGCCCAACGGGAACACCATCATCAACAACTGGTTCAACCAGTGGAGTCCCAAACAACTCGACCCCATGCATCCCGATGTGCAGGCTATTGAGGTAACGCCCGACGGGCGCATCGTTTGGGAACTCTCCTCATGGTTCCCGCCCGCCGACCTCGGTCCGTCCACAACCATCCAGCTTCTCGATGAACCCGTAGATCGTACACAGATGTTCTTCGGCAACATAAGATAAAAATGAATATATAAATATAATGTATTATGAAACGATTCTGTTATTCAAGGCATTTGACGTTTGGCTTGTTCTTACTTATTAGCCTCATCGGCCACGCACAGCAGCCATCTTCCGGCAACGAACTCCTCAGCGATGCTGACGAACTGATGACAGCAGCGATGGCAAAACTCTTTGACCAGAATGGGAACAAGAACAACGACAATGATTCGCAGCACTACCAATGGTCCGACAAGTATGAGCGCGGTGCGGCGAAGGGTACAGGTAATACCACCATCTGGCCACAGGGATTTGGTTTAGCCACGCTGGCTCAAATGGCAAAGGTGACCAGTGGAACCGAACGTTATGAAACCTACCTGCAAGCGGCCACTCGTTTGGCGGAGAAATTCCCCAACTACATCACCACCATTAATGGCGTTCGTGGTTACTCTGTCTATGGAGGCACCCAACACCGTTTCCTCGATGATAATGCCTGGGCGGCACTCGGCTTGCTTGACCTCTACGAAGTAGATCCGAAGGACTCATACCTTGCCGCCATCAAGATGGTGGCCGAATACATGGTCAAGGCTGGGCGCCTTTTGGAGAACAATCCTCCAAGCGGAGGCGGCATGTACTGGCAAGACTCACCTGCCGACGACACGAATACCTACAAGACCAAGAATACCGCAAACAACGGACCTGCCGTCATCATATTCTGCCGCCTGTATGAATTGACAAACGATGAGACCTATCTCGACTACGCCCGAATGACCTATCAGTGGCTTTACAATACGTTGCTCGACAAATCGTCGTGGCTCATGTGGGACAACATCAACGTGGAGACAAACGTCGTCAACAAGTATCAGGCGCCCTACACCACGGGTACGATGCTCCACGCTGCGTCACTTCTATACAGAATCACAGGCGAAGCAACATTCAAACTGCACGCTGACAAGATTGCCACAGCTGCCTTTCGACGTTGGTTCGAGACCTTCTCGTCAGAACCCTTGGGTCAGACCATCAAACTGGTAAAGACCGAGAACAATACACATTCCGACGATATCGTTGTCTTGATGCGGGGTTATGAAGCTTACGCCACCATCAGCGAGAACCGCCGTTACCTCAACGCCTTCAGCCAGTCGCTGCGCCACATATGGTCAACACGCCGCGATGCCGAGACCGGGCTGATGAATTATGATTGGAAGGGAACTGCCACGCAGGATGAGTGGTCATCGCTCGGACAGACAGGCTACATTGAGATGTATGCCCGACTGGCTAATGCCTACGCCCAAGGATGGCTCATCGAAGGAGACACCTACGCGCCCATGGTCATCGAGGCTGAAGAGACCACAAAGAAGGGAAGTGTCACAACGGAGTCCGACAATCGTTGCTCGGGAGGGAAGCGCGTAGGCTATGTCGGGAACGGGAACACGCTGACCTTCAATTATGAAGCAGGACAGGAAGGTGTTTACGAGCTGACTACCTATTATATGACTTACGGTGCACGTAACCTTGAGATTACCATCAACGATGCAGACCAGTACTTCTTCAGCTGTCCGAGTACCAACAGTTGGGATGGCAGCAATATAGGCAACATATCCGTTGATGTGACGCTACAGGCCGGAAGCAACACTATCGTTGTCGGCAATGCCTCGGACAATGCCCCCAACCTCGACAAGTTCGAACTGGTCTATGTAGGTCCAAAAGAAGAGATTTCGTATGAAGAGGTAAACATGGATGATGCCCTGAGCGCTACGTCGCCCAGCGGAAACTTAGAGGTAAAGGTAACTACTGACGAATCAGGACGGGCATACTATGCGGTTTATCATTCAGGAACGACCGTGATAGCTCCGTCACGGTTGGGCTTTGAGGGCAAGAACACTTTCTCCGATGGTATAGCAGAGCACAACACTGCAGAAGTAAGTGCCCCCTACGATATGCCACACGGCAAGACGAGCCACTCCGACAACCATTATACCGAATTGCAGACGACATTCGTCGACAACACAGCAGGCCCATTAACGGTTGAGTTCCGCATCTATGACGACGGTGTAGCATTTCGCTATGTTATGCCAGACGGCACATTGAAGACCTTTTCGAACGAGAACACAGAATTCAACTTTACCGATTTCAAGCAAGCATTATCGCTGGAGTACTCGAATGATTACACTTGGTACTACAATCAGCGTGCCTGGTCTGACTTGACAAACAACCGAGGCTATAACGAACCCGTGCTGGTACAGCACAAGAGCGACGACCTGTGTATCCTCCTTACTGAGGCGGCGAATTACGGCGAGACAGGTGCCAGCAGCATCATCGCTGGCGACAGAGAGGGGCAACTGCGCCTGCAAACCATTTCGAATGGCGCCATCGGCCCCAAGAGCACAATCACCTACCCCTTTGCCTCCGCTTGGCGCACTTTAATCATAGGCACAACAAAGGACATTGTCGAGAGCACCCTCGTAAATGACCTGAACCCAACATCAGCCATCGACGATGTCAGTTGGATACGTCCAGGCCGAGTCGCTTGGAACTGGGCAGGTGAAGACCGCCAACGCACCAACGACATCAACGTGGCTAAGCGCTATGCCGACCTTGCCGCATACCTCGGATGGGAGTATGTCTTGATTGATGAAGGCTGGGAAGGAAACTTCAGCCTCATGGATTTCGTACCCTATGCCCGTGAGCGTGGTGTCGATGTCATCGTCTGGTACCACAACAACAAGTTCACCACTGGCTACAGTGCCTGCCTGAACAGACTCCGCCAGCTGGCAAATGCAGGTGTAAAGGGTGTGAAGATAGACTTCTTCGACGGTGACGAGCAGGCTGTTATCAAAAAGTATGAGGTCCTGTTACGCGCTGCGGCAGCCGCAAACATCATGGTTGACTTTCATGGTTGCACGCGACCCACAGGATGGGAGCGTACGTACCCGAACCTGATGACGATGGAAGCCGTGCTCGGTGGTGAATTCCTGCTCGACCAACCCCACATGAATCAGGCCGATCACGCCGCGAACCTCGTTGTTGGGCGCAACGTCATTGGCGCGATGGACTTCACACCCACGAAGCTGGCACAGCGAACCGGTTCATTAAAGACCCACACCAACACCACGGAGAATCCCTACACCACGTGGTCCTACCAACTTGCCTTATGGACACTTTTCGAGAGTGGTTTCCAGTGCCTCATCGACTGCCCCGACAACATTATCGACAGCCCCATTGAACCCGTTCTGCGACAAGTTCCCACAGCTTGGGACGAGACGCGCTGTCTTGAAGCCGAGCCCACCAAATTTGCCACACTGGCCCGCCGCAACGGAGACGACTGGTACGTAGCCACCATCAGCAAGAGCCAGCGCACCGCCCGCATACCACTCGATTTTCTTGAACCTGGCAAGGAATATACGGCGTACATCTATCGCGACGGAGACTGCTCCTTCGACATCGCCTTCCAGCGTCGGACTGTAACATCTGCAACGACACTCTCCGTCAGCGTCAAGCCCAACGGTGGTGCCACCATCATCATTACGACTGATGCCGACAGGCCCTATCTGCGCACTATCAGTTACGAGGCCGAATCCGTCACCAGCGGAGCACGCCAATCCAGCGACCACTGCTCTGGCGGAGCCTACAAGAGTGGCTTTAAAGGCACCACCCGCGCATTGTTCCGCAGCGTCAAAGTCGATGCCGACGGCGAATATGCACTTACGCTTTATTACATGCTTCCCGACGAGGACAGGAAAGCCTACATACAGGTCGAGGAAGACGGTGACAAGGCATACTATGAGTTCCACACTCGCGATGACTATGACCGCTCGAAGGGGCTCGTCATGGGCATGAAGACCATTTATGTCCAGCTGAAGAAAGGCACCAACCGCATCTATTACGGTTGCGACGACGGCACGGCACCCGACCTTGACAAGATCACCATCACACCCACCCGTGCTACTCAGGAAATAATCGATGGCGTGCTCGATCCCCGAACAGCGCTCTCTACCGTGGAACAGGCTCTCCACCTGGAAAACGGATACATCGTATGTTCCACCCTCGACAGCGGTGTGCTGACCCTCTTCGACGCCAATGGCCGCATTCTTCAGAGCACGCCCGTCAGCGCCGGCGAGACACGAGTCAAGACGGAGGCTCGCGGTTTCGTCATCGCCAGTCTTAGCGTCAATGCCCGTTCCTTCGCACGGAAGTTCATCATCAAATAAATAAAGAAGAATATGAAAAGAATCGCACTGACTGTTTCGTGTCTGCTATTTGCTCTCATCCTGTCGGCACAGCACGCCCAACTCACAGAGAAAGAGGCCATACAATGGGCCGACAAGCTGGACAAAGCACTCATCAAGAACTTTTGGGGTGCCAGCTTCAAGAACACCCCCGACCGATACTTTTTTAACAAAATGAGCCAACAGGCCGATATGAGCACTGGCGACTACTGGCCGCAGGCTCATGCTGCCGATGTTCTCACTGACGCTTTCGTCCGCACCGGAAAAAAGAAATTCAGTCGGCTCTACGAGCTTTGGTGGCAGGGAATGCCACGCTTCAACTTCGATGCGCAGCGAGGGGCAAGGCGCGGCGACTACTGGTGGAACGCTTATGTTGATGACATGGAGTGGCACTGTCTCGCCCTCATCCGCATCTATGAGGCTACGGGCGAAGTGCGCTATCTGAACAAGGCACGGCAAATGTATGCCGACTGGATATGGACACAGTGGAGTCCGGAAAGCGAGGAGCCTTGGCACGGAGGCATAACATGGAAAACGGACATCGCCCCCTCGAAAAACGCCTGTTCAAATGGTCCCGCAGCCATCATTGCTGCTCGCTTAGCACAGTTTGCCCACATAGATGCGTCCTATGAAAAGAACAAAACCGCCTTGGAATATCAGGACGAGGCAAACAAGATTTACCAATGGGAACGCAAGCACCTATGGAACGCTGAGAACGGAGCCATTTATGACAATATGGACCTAGAAGGAAAACTGGGACGTTTCAGCCTAAGCTACAACCAAGGCACCTTCATCGGTGCAGCAGTAGAGTTGTATCGACTGACAGGACTGCAGTCGCTGTTAGACGATGCCATACTGACCGCCCGCTACACCACTGGCCAGATGAGTAGGCGCAACAATGGCGTCTTGCCCGATGCCACAGAGGGCGACGGTGGACTCTTCCACGGCATATTCTTCCGCTATCTGGCAAACCTCATTGTCTTGCCCGACCTGAACGACGCTGTTCGTCGTGAACTGACCGACTATCTCCGACAGAGTGCAACGGTAATGACCCGTCAGGGCATCAATCCCCGAACCCATCTCTACGGCGGGCGCTGGCGTCAGCCTCAGCCCTCCGAGCAGCCCTCTGCCCTGACACCCCAACTCACGGCGTGCATGCTGCTGGAGGCCGTATGCAAGGTAAATCGAGAGACTGCCACCAGTCGCAACAGATAGGTCCTTGCAGACATTCTAAGGCACAAGAGAGAGAACCTAATTTACTCTTTACTCTTTTTCCTCATTGCAAATGCAACTCTGCGGAGACTCCGAACCTGTTCGCCTGAGCTCCAACGGAACGCAAGAAGCGAGGGCTGTGCGATGCTTTTACCAAGCGAAGCAACTAAAAGAACGCGTCTCCATGCGTCGCCGAGCGATTCACTCTTCATTCTTGCTCCGCTTTGCTACGCCGCTCAGCGCTTGCGATGCTTTTACCAAGCGAAGCGACTAAAAGAACGCGTCCCTGCTTCGCAGATGCCAAGCGATTCATTAGCGATGCCGTTGCATCGCGCTTAAGGGCCCTTAGATTCTCGTGTCATCGAACGCTCATTCGTTACGCACCGAACAATTGTCTTCCGACCTTCGAACCTAATGCAAAGATACAAAGTATCTTTGACATATGCAAATTTCAGATATCGATAAGGCGCGATTTTCAACAAGGATAAGGAGTGATTTTCGGTAAGGATACTTACAGTGCAAAACATCCCCCGCGTCCCAACGTCCCATTAGCACCTGACCATGCCTCCCCCTGATGACAATGGATTACAAATAGTAAATATTATTATGATATTATTACTATATTATAAGTATACTAATTTTATTATATATATTAATAAATTAATATATATAATAACTTATGAAGTCCCCTCTCTTGTCATACCACCGAAATCCTTAATGGGACGATGGGACGATGGGACACGGGACGTTTTTCTTTCTGGACAATGACAAATGAGAAGGGTGAAAGTTAACGGACGGAATTTTCCGTTGGTTAAATACACAGACAAGAAAGGCGAGATGAGACCCTGCTATCCCTCAGCAAGACGGAGACCCTGTACATCGCCACGAAGTTTAATGATGAAACGCGCTACGCGTGATTCTCCACAGATGGAGTAACGACTCTTGGATTGAGAAGAATGCACGTGGGTAGTGGAGAAAAAGACAATGACTCCAAATGTTACATTTACCCCCTACTTCTCCAGTCGCAGGATTACCCAAAGGACGACGGGAGCACCAATGACGGGAGTGATGACATTGATGGGGATGACACCGCCCTCGCCTGGCAAGGTGCTGATGAGGTTACAAGCCAGTGCCAGCGACGAGCCCGTGAACAGGGTGGCTGGCAAGAGAGTGCGGTGATTGGCACTGCCAAGAAAGAGACGGGCTATGTGAGGAACTGCCAGACCGATGAAGGCTATGGGACCACAAAAGGCAGTGGAGGCGGCAGTGAGCAAGCCGGTGGTGAAGAGCAGAAGAGTGCGCGTGCGCGTGATGCTGATGCCCAGATTGCGCGCATAGTTGTCGCCAAGGAGGAGGGCATTGAGGGGCTTGATAAGGAGGACGG
This sequence comes from Bacteroidaceae bacterium, assembly GCA_017962495.1. Classification (GTDB taxonomy): domain Bacteria; phylum Bacteroidota; class Bacteroidia; order Bacteroidales; family Bacteroidaceae; genus Physcousia. Next base: position 19,868 of record JAGCVH010000094.1, on the reverse strand, counting down.
AAAGCACTAACCCGAACAGGCATATTCCAACCATATAGGGCAACCTGTCGAGGGAAACACTGGCAAAGGAACCCATACCCCAAAGCGTCATGGCGTGGACGCCTTCGGCAGTCGCCTTGAAGTTGAGCAGGCTGATCATGCTGCTGGCAATATACCCGACCATCATACCCGCGATGAGCAGCATCACATTGTTTTGAAGCAAACGACTCAGGAACAAGAGCACGGCCATAACCGCCAAAGCGCCCACAAGCGCAGCGGCAATGACCAAGGCGAAACCACTCAGGGTGAGGGTGCCCGTAGTCATGGAACCACTCGCCACCAACACCACTAAAGCCACTCCGAGATGGGCGCCACTGTCGATGCCCAATACCGATGGACCAGCAAGAGGATTGCGGAATGCCGTCTGCAACAACAATCCGCTTACGGCCAACGACGCGCCCGAAAGCAATGCCGTGATGGCCTGAGGCAAGCGATTCTCCATGACGATGTACTGCCACGAAGGATGGTCGGCAACGCCACGCCCGAGAAGGATGTCGGTGACGGACTTAAACGGGATGCTGACACTGCCACTATAGAGCGACAAGACGAAGAGGAAAAGGGTAAGCAGCGCCAACAATGACCCCACCCCCATTCCTCTCCAGGAGGGGTATCTACGGTTTTGCTGATTGAGTGTGTCCATTATTATCTTAGTTAGAATGTGGGAGAGCCGTTACTTCCTCCCCTCGCGAAGGGTAAGGGGCAGGGGCTGGAAATATGCTTTCCCTGCCTTGATTCCAAGTTCGGGATGGAATATCTGCACCAGGTTCCTCAACAGACGATCGGGGTGGTAGGGCGTTTCCTCATAAAAGCGCGATGTCTCCTGATTGCAGGCATACACACGACCCGACTGAACGGAACGGAAATGGGCAAACGGCGGGTAGTCGGCCGTGAGTTGCTGGAGCGTCAGCGGGGATTGCTGATTGTACTTTAGAATCCAAATGTCGGCCTGCTGTCCTACCTCGAACACCGACTCTATGGAGAGGTGCAGCGAGCCATTCTTCTTGCGATGGCTGAAAAGGTAGTCGGCACCCGCATCGCGATAGAGCACACCCATAGAACTGTTTCCCCCCGGCACATACCACACTCCGCCATAAGGTTTCTCAGCAATCAGCGTGGGCCGATGGCTTACATGCGAAGCGGAGTCACGCAGGGCGGTATAGTGATGCTCCACCTCCCCGAAAAGACTGTCGGCACGCTCGCCCACTCCAAACAGACGTCCGTAAAAGCGCATCCATTCGGCACGGGCAAGAGGGCTGTATTCCATATAATCGGCACACTCCACAATGGGGATTCCCAATCGTTCCACACGTCCATAGCCACCCGAATTCTCAAAGGGAGAGACGAGCAGGGCATCGGGTTGAGCATCCATAATGACCTCGATGGTGGGCTCCATCGCACTTCCGAAATTGGCAACACGACCTTCCTCGACGGCCTTCTTTATCGAAGCAATGTTGATGTACTCTATCTCGCAGATGCCACGAATGGCAGACTCTCGTCCCAGTTCCTTCACCAATCCGCAATGAACAGCCGTGAAGATGCCCGCCCTTTGCAGAGGTACACGAACGAGGGTGGCACCCTTCAGTCCCTCGGCAAGAGGGGAGTCGGAGGAACTTAAAACATAATGGTGCAGCACCGTCGTAGTGTCCCAAGGATTGCGGATGAAGACTTCGGTGTAGTCGTCATGCTGTACCATAATCAGGTTGCGGGCATAGTGCATCGGGATGGTATCGCCAGCGTCAGTCCCTTTGTGAGTCTTATGTCCGTTGCAGGCCACCATGAACAAAGCCAGCAACAAGAGAAGACCCACCCCCTCCCTAACAAGGAGGGAAGTGATTACTTTTACAATCTGATATATTATCCTGTTTATCATAACTTTATTATTATTCAATGTACTGGATGTGTCTCCTCCCCTCTCTTACAGGAAGGGGTTGGTGGTGGGTCTTTTTCCCCACTGTGGTTTAATCTCCAGGAACACCTCGAAGTTGCGACCAGCCATCGGACGAGACAGGACAGTGACGTATTCCGAGTCGAACAGATTGTTGACAACAGCCTTGACGGAAGCATGGAAATGTCGCCACTGGAAGGTCTTCTCCAACGACACGTCGTTCATGTAATAAGGTCGCAATCTGCCAGTGATGTACGACACCTCATTGCTCGTGGTGGTGAAGCGCTCGCTGTAATGCGTCCACTGGTAACGTAAGGTCCAAGTGCGCCAACTGAGTCCACCCGAAAGATTGGCGGAATGACGGGGAACATAGACAAGCTGTTTCCCATACGAAGCGTCGTTGCCATCTACGTGTTCGCTCTTGTTGATGCTGGGCGTGTAGGCGTAGTTACCTGACAGGGAAAGTCGCCATTGGTGCTTCATTCTCACCTCTGCCGCAGCCATCATTTCCGTACCATAGTTGTGTACCTTTTTCAGGTTCGAAGGTTGCCAATAACCCTTGGCGTTGGGTGTCCAAAGTATCCAGTCGGAGATATGGGAATCGAAAGCAGAGAGATTACCCTTCAGCGTATAACGCTTTTTCGTGACGCTGAACTCCAAACCTCCATCGTAGGTAAAGCCTTTCTCTGGACGAAGATTGGGATTGCCGCCAGGCTTGAAATACAAATCGTCCATTGAGGGATAGCGATAGTTGCGAGCCACAGAAGCCTTAAGGACAAGCATGAAGGGTGAAGAGTGAGGGGTGAAGGGTGAAGGATGAAGGGTGGAGGATGAAGGATTATCTTTGCCCTTCGACTTTTGCCTTCCGGCTTTTGCCTTTTGCCCCAGAATGTTGTATTCGACGAACAAGGCGGGGATGACAGGTACGAAGTCGCGCTTGTAACACTCCTCTCGCAAGATGGCCGATAGCGAGAGAGCCTTCAGAGGACGCCATTTGGCAGAAAGACTCAGGTTGTACTCCATGCGACCCAAATTGTAGTTATCACCAATGTGGAAAGGACTCTTATCCTCGCTACGCACATGGTTGTAATAGAGCGAGAGGTCGGCTGTCAGCAGCCAGTTGTCACGAGGCATCCAGTCGGCATCGGCTTGCATATAGGTTTGCTTGCTGACGCTTTTCGAGTGGGTTATGTCCGTGCTCACATGCTCACGACTGGTGGAGTAGTCATAGCGGATATCCTGCCACATGTATCCTCCACGAACACCCATATTCCAACGGTTGAAAGTCTTGTCCCAGGAGAGAACGGAATGGATGCTGTTTCTCTTGTGTTCGTTGCTAAAGTCGGTGTTATCCTTATAATCGACACTGAGGAAGGGCAGTCCCCGCAAACTGTAAGAATACCAAAGCATAGCACCCAAGCGGTTGTTGTGCGGAGCATTGTAATACACATCCTGCATGACATGCACATCGTCGAAATAGCCACTACGATTGCGCTCTGTGGGATGATAGGAACGAACAATATTGCCCATTTCATCGAAGATATCGACCTTCTTGTCGTAGTTGGTGTATTTGAAATCGTTGTCCGAAGTGGAGTAAACCAAACGCGTACTGCTGCTCCATCGGTCACTGCCATAAGTAAATCGCAGGAACTGGTCGTAAGTGCCAAACGAACCAATGCCTTGTATGTACTGCAAGGCATAGCCCTGACCAAAGAGAGGCATCGTGTGCATATCCACAGCACCGCCAAGTCCGCCACCAGTCAACGTCAGCGACGATGCGCCATGAAGCAGATTGGCTTGGTCGACGAAATATGCTGGTATGATGCTAAAATCGACAGTTCCGAGCATGGGAGAGTTTATCTTCATCCCGTTCCACAGCACTTGTGTGTGACTGGGCGAGGTTCCCCTGAATTCCGCTGTCGACTCAGTGGCTCGTCCGTAACTTTTGATAAAGAGTGTGGAGTGCTGTGTCAGGATGTCGGACATCGACAAGGCCACATTCTGATGCAATACAGCCGTGTCGAGCACCGTCTTCTGCACACCCGTATCAACCAAGCGACGATGAGCCAGAACTTGCACTTCGTCCAGGTCACCAGACAATTGACAATGGACAATGGACAATTGTGCTCCGCCACAGAGGACAAGCAAAAGAAGGATAAGCCTTTTCATTGTCAATTATCAATTACAACTATCAACTGTCACCTGTCAACTGTCAACTATTCAAGATGATAGTCACTGATGTAATACACCTCTGTGCTGATTTCGCCCAAATTGGGTGTGGAACCCGTCTGAGCCGTCTGTATCTTCACAAAGTCTATGTACTCCAGATTGGCAGGCTGACCATCCCATGTGCGTGCATTCGAGATTTTGTAATATCCCATTTTACCAGCAGGTCCTTCGATGAAATCGCCCAAATTGTCGGCATAGCCCCAATCGTAAGGAGGAATATCAGAGATACCATTGTCATAGGTACTGCGGTCACGCAGACGAGAACCGAAATAGGTGTGACGCACACCCTCGACCCAAGGTTGCCAGTAGTAGGCCGACGGATTCCAATAACTCATATAAGGAATGTAGCCCGTATCGTTGTTCGAATCGCGCCATCCGACAACCGACTTCGCCTTCTCTGGCCGATAATATGTGATGGCATATTCAACCGTGTGGTTTTCGTTACCATATTCCGAACCTGCCAGTTCGAACCATTGGTCATTGGGCAATCCGTCGCCATTATCATCCTGACTTACCCAGATGATACCAGGCTCAGACTGATAGCTGAAGGGATTCCCCTTGATGCAGAGGTCGTAGCCACCTGAGTTAGGCACGCTGTGGTCGAAGCCTGCAATGAGATAACCGCCTTGTCCACCCAGACTTACCGACCACTTGCGACTGAAGTGTGCAAGGACAGAGTCACAAGCCTGCTTGTGGGTGGAGTTGGCAGGATAAGATTCCCCAGTGATAATATAACCATTAACTTGATGGCCGGGGGCAGGCATATACTCATAAACCCGATTCACCATCGCTTTCCCGTTGTTTGCCCGGCGGTAGGTTCCCGCCGTAGGACATACATTAACGGTCAGGTCCTTCTGCTCTCCCGTAACAGGATGTGTGAGCGTAATGGTGTGGCGTCCTTCCGTTGTGGCTGTAAACACCTGTGACACCTCTTCATCGGTGCCTGTCATATACGCCTTCACCTTGATGCTTCGTCCCAAAGCCACGTTAATCTCCGTCCAAGGGAATTGCCACTCATCCATCTCAGGAATCTCGGGCAACTCCTGAACAGTAGCCTCCGTAACGGTTATCTTCACTTCGTCCTCCACCTGTCCATAGCGATTGTTGACAGTAAGTTTCACAAAGTATTCACCTGGCGTGTCGGTCACAAAAGTGTAGTAATTGTCATGACCAACAACTTCGCCTTCGATGGTCCAAACATAGACGGAAGTTTCATCCAAATATTCTATGTCGGGAACCAACTGTATGCTCTCACCTGCCTGAATGCGAAAACGACCCGACGACATTACCCATGTTATCTGAGGCAACTGCCCGCTTGGTTCCGAAGAAGGATCGTCGCCACAAGAGGTAAGACAGAAAAGTATAAGAAAAAGGAGGACTTTCCCCCATCCTTCCCTCCGTCGCGAGGAGAGTAGATACGTATGGTTGAATAATGTATTCATAATGCTTATAATTGTAAAAGTAACCCCTCCCATTCCTCTAAGGGAAGAACTGGGGAAGAGTCCTCTTATTTGAATGCAAAACTATTAGGGGTTATACCCACGCGGAACTTATCCAAAAGCGTACCGTCTGCTGTATAACGATACACCACACCCGACTGACGATAATCTACTGCATCGGCCACATAGATTTCACCATTATGGGGGTTCACGCCTATGCCGTAAAGGAAATGCCGTTGGCCATTGCTATTACGCTCAGCTTCAATAAAGGGACGAACGGGAACACGATTCGCATCGACAGGCATTCGATAGACATCGTTGTTAATGAGATAGAGCATCGTGCCGTCGGGGTTTGTTGCCAGTTGCACGTTGGCATTGTCGGTGTCCAACTCTTGATCGAGTTCCACCTCAAGTGTAGTGGCATCGATGCGATAAAGATGAGGAATGTTGTCGCTAAACGAGTCATCGCCCGTAGAGTAACCGCCATCGGTAATCACCCACAACTTGCCCCGTGCGTCCAAAGCCATGCTCTTGGGTTGCCAACTGGAAAGGACAATACTGTCACATACCTCATCACGACGCGTATCGATGACTAAAATCTTGTTCGAATAACTCCAACAATTGGTAAATACGCGGTCGCCCCACCCTATCATCTCCTCTGTAGAATTATAGCCATACGCCTCTTCCTGATGTGTAGAGATACTGCCCACGTACTTCATCGTCTTGGGATTAAAGATGGTGATGTAGGGAGAATAGAGATCGCTGACGTAGGCATTCTCCTTATTAAGGAAATGAATGTAGCGCGGGTTAATCATGTGTTCCGTCTGTCCTGTGGTCAATTGTCCGCGCACACGAAACGTAGCGGTGTCCAAAGCCCAAATGATGCCACTGTTCTCCATAGCCACATAGGCCACTCCATCATAGATTTGGATAGACTGGCCAGTGTCGCCCAAACGTCGGTCATTGGCACGCAGGAACACACCATTCTCCACCTTGCGTGTAACGGGATCGTAGTACGACAACGTGGAATTACCACTCTGATAGTTGCCTTCACACAAAATGAAGACACCCCGTCCCGTATCTGCGAACTTCTCCTCAGGGCGCTCCGGGTCGGAATTAGAACATGCCGCTGTCAGCACTAAGGCCGACAGCAGCATGCACACTTTACATATATAGATAGAGAATTTCAATGCATCAATCCATGTTTATAACAACATTGTCGAAGGCGAAGTACTTAGGATGCTTCACACCATAGCTCGACTTGTCGCTGCCATCCATTGTAAATGAAAGGCTATTCACGGGACCAAGATGGCGCAGGCTTACGCGCTTCCATGTCTTCAGGATGTTACCATCGCGAGCCATATCAACCACCACAATCATACCGTTGTCGGCAGTAATGGTCAGAGTCATGTTACCACTCTCAGCCAACGAAGCAGCATATCCGTCACCGTTTACCTCACAACCCAGCAGGTAAGTGGTGGGAGCAATATCGATGGAGTTTATCTGGCGTCTTACGCCATCGGGGAACTTAATGGAAGCATCGCAGTAAACTACAGCAAAGTTCTTGCTACCATTCGACACGGGTACTGCCAACTGATACTGGTAAGTAGCATGTTCGTTGATGTTTTCATCGATGTAGTTTGAGATAGCCGTGCCACCTTCGCTAAAGCCATAGGTACCTCCCCAGGCACGAGTTAAGCCACCTGAAAGGCCTGTCTCGGCATCACTCCAGTCATAGCTGTCCTTGCCCTCTCCATAGAGCAGCGGACCGTTGTACTGAGGATTGTCAATAAGAGCTGTCCACTTCTCACCTTCAAAGTCAACAACCACAGTGTTTTCGTCATCATCACACGAAGTCATGGCAAAGCCCATACACAAGGCAAGTGCCAAATAAAAATACTTTTTCATTTGGGTATAATTATTTAATTAAACATAAAAAGTTGCTCCATACTACTGTCCTCGCAGTCATTTATTGGATAGCAAAAGCGGCAGGTCTTCTGACTCGTCGCCTGAAGGAAACGTCTTCCCGAGAGGGTTGCATCTCAGTGACATCGTGTTTCCTCCGTCAAAGCGACTCACAGCAGCGGGACTGTCCGGGATTTTCACCCGATTCCCTTATCCGCAATGCATTTCGGTTACAAAGGTACAAATAATTTTAATAAGTGAACGCAGAATTACTTGATTTTTTATAAAACTCAAGTTTTCGTTCCCTTAGGCATATAAAAAAGAATGACAGAAAAAGATTATCTTATCGCTTCTCTCATTCTTGCGATTCAATCACTTCCGAGTTACTAAAATACTGAACTCGTAAAGGAGGTAGATGGGGATGGTGACGAGCAGAAGCGTGAAGGCATCACTGGTGGGGGTGATGATGGCTGAAATGACGACTATTGCCAGGAGGGCAGGACGACGATAGCGCCGCATGAGACTGGCATCAATGAGACCAAAACGACCCAACAACCAACATACTACAGGCAACTCGAAGACGACACCAAGCATGAGGCTGAGCATGGTGAGGGTGTCGATGTAACTCTCCAAAGAGATGAGGTTGCTGACTTCGCCACTGACCTGATAACCACCAAGGAACTGAAGGGTAAAGGGGAAGATGACAAAGTAACAAAAGAGTACACCCAGGGCAAACATTATGTAAGCACTGACGACAATGCGAATGGCCAGCCGACGCTCTTGCTGATAGAGTCCTGGAGCAATGAAGTGGAACAACTGGTAGAGGATGTAGGGCATAGCACCGATAAGCCCTACATAGAACGAGACCATCATGTGGATGACGAACTGCCCTGTGACTGCAGTGTTGATGAGTTGCAGGTCGTCGCCCTTGGGATAAAGAATGATGGTGAAGACCTCGTCCTTGAAGACGAAGGCCACCACCATGAGCACAAGCGTGACTCCCAAACAACGGATGATGACTCCCCGAAGTTCGTCGAGATGATCCCCAAAGGTCATGAGCGTACTGAAACTTGAAGACTGACGTTAAACGGTCTCGTCCTTTTTCTCTTCCTTAACCTCCTTGGGGGTAGTGTCTTCCTCCAGCACCTTGGTTGTCTCTTGCATACCGTCCTTGAAAGCTTTCACGCCCTGACCGAAACCACGCATCAGTTCGGGAATCTTCTTGCCTCCATAGAAGAGTAAGACGATGAGCATGACAACGAGAATCTCCTGGAATCCGATACCGCCAATGAATAGTAAATGTGACATTATTAAATTAAAAGTTAAAAGTTAAAAATTAAAAGTTATAATTACGAGGCTTTTCACTCCATCGTTCCATCACTCCTCTTCAACTCCTCCACGAAGTTGTCGATGCGCTGCAGTTCGCGAGGAATGTTGATGCGCTGGGGACAATGTTCTACACAGCGACCACAACCAATGCAATGACTGGCCTGACGCAGACGAGGCACTGAACGGTCGTAACCGATGAGGAAGGCACGACGAGCCTTACGATATTTCTTCACGTCCTCACTTCTCGGCTCCCCTTTCTCTTTATCTATTTCCACCACATTACCTTCGTTGACACATTTGTTGTAATGCAGCAGGATGGCAGGAATGTTGAGTCCATAGGGACAAGGCATACAGTAGTTACAATTGTTGCAGGGGATACTGGGATAGCCGACATAGAGGTTTGCCACCTCGTTCTCGAGCCACGCCTGTTCCTCCTCTGTCAAAGGATCAAGAGGAGAAAACGTGTTTACGTTGTCTTGAAGGTGTTCCATGTAGGTCATGCCGGAAAGCACTGTGAGCACACGGGGGTTCGTGCCTGCATAGCGGAAAGCCCAAGAGGCTACGCTGTCCTCAGGACGCTTGCTCTTCAAGGTGGACACGATGTGGTTGGGCATCTTCACCAAACGTCCTCCCAACAGGGGTTCCATGATAACAACAGGAATTCCACGCTTGTCGAGCTCGTCGTAGAGATACTCAGCATCGGTATTCTGCGAGTTGGTTTCATTCGCCAAATGCCAATCGACATAGTTCATCTGTATCTGCACGAAGTCCCACTTATATTTGTCGTGATTCTCAAGCAAGTAGTCGAAGACCTTCACATCGCCATGATAAGAGAATCCCAAGTTTCGAATAACACCTTCCTCGCGTTTCTTCAACAGATAGTCGAGCAGACCGTTTTCTTCATAACGGGCACGATAGGTCTCCATACCCCCACCCATGCCAATACCATGTAACAACAAGTAATCAATGTAGTCGGTCTGGAGATATTTCAATGAGTTCTCAAACATCTTCACACCTTCCTTCAACGACCACTGTTCGGGCGAGAAGTTACTTAGTTTCGTGGCAATGAAGTATTTGTCGCGAGGATAGCCGCTGGCCACCAAAGCCTCACCTGTACTGCGCTCACTCTCTCCTCGACAATAGGCAGGACTGGTGTCGAAATAGTTAACACCATTATCGAGGGCAAATTTGACGAGGCGGTTTACCTCTGCCTGATTAATCTCTTCACGTGGAGGTGTTCCTTCGGATGATGACTTCTGGGGTTTATCGGGCAGACGCATCATACCAAAGCCCAACAGGGATACACGATCGCCCGAAGTAGGATTGTCGCGATAGGTCATGGCCCCTCCCGGGGAGGGGTGATTGGCGTCACTTGCCTCCTTTCTTTGGGAAGATTGGGAGGGGTTTTTCAGACCACAACCAGCCAAAGTTGCTGTAGCAGCACCTGTGCCTAATATCTTGATGAATTCTCTTCTTTTCACAAGTCAAAAGTTTAATTGAAAGTTATATTTCACGATGTGTCTCATGCCCCTCTACATAGATGGCACTGAACGGACGAGCCGGACACAGATTCTCACAGGCACCACAACCGATGCACTTTTCTTCGTTGACCATGGGAACCCAAATATCATCATTGTCTTCCAAAGGCATCATCTCTATGGCTCCAGTCAGGCAATGGCGGGCACAATTACCACACTCTACCTCATCGGTCAATATCACACAATTCTTCCTAACCCATACCGCATGACCCACCTGATGGGCTGTGCGTTCTTCAATGGTGATGGGACGTATGGCTCCAGTCGGGCACACCTGCGAACAGCGGTTACACTCTGGACGACAATAGCCACAATCAAATTCCAACACAGGTTGCATCAGATGCTCCAAATCCTCACTGGGACGAAGCACCTTGTTAGGACAGGCGGCAATGCAAAGTTGACAAGCCGTGCAATGCTGGGCAAAATGTTTAGCAGACAGCGAACCTGGAGGCGTGATAGGGGTCTTGCGTTCAGGATTAACCTTGTCCTCGATTACGGCCAGACCTCCGTCCACCGTCTTGGCGACAGCATCGATGGTGACCCCTGTCCCCACTATAGCCAAACCCTTCATAAAGGCACGGCGGTCTTGCGAAACCTCAACATCTTTAGCTTCTTTGGGAGTCTTAGAAGTTTTTAAACGGTTACCAAAAGTCACTGCACGCTGGGAACATACCTCCATGCAATCGCCACAAGAGACACAACGAGTCATGTCAACATGATGGTTCTTGGCATCGATGCAACTTGCCTTGCAATTGCGAGCACAAAGGCCACAGCCATTGCACTTGTCCTCGTCAAAGACAGGACCGAAGAGCGAGAAATGACTGACATAACCCAACACTGTGCCTACAGGACAAATGGTGTTACAATACGTGCGTCCACCTCTCCAGGCAAGTATGCCTATGATGACAAGCGTTGCAACGGCAATGCCAAGCGAGAAAGCCGACTTCATCCACACATCTACCGAATAGAACATGTACGAATCGTAATGCTCGGCAATAGCGGCTAACCCGTTGTTTACCCATAGGTAGATGGGTTGCATCAGGTTTGTAGAAATGCGCCCATAGGCACTATAAGGAGCAATAAGTATGGCCAGGCTGTTGAGTCCCGCAATCATCAGCACCAAGAACAACAATAACACCAAAGCACGCAAAACTCTTTTCGTAGGCGAATAACTATACTTGTTGGCCAGTTTCGCCTTCTTGTTTTTACGGAAAAACCGACGCTTGCTTACCCACGCTATAAAGTCCTGCATCACACCCAACGGGCAAATGACAGAACAATAAATACGTCCGAATAGGAGTGTCAGCAGGACAAGCCCAATGACTACTCCTACGTTCAATGCCAAGACTGCAGGCAAGAACTGCACTTTCGCCATCCAGGCAAGGTAGTACTGTGCCGTTCCGGAAAAGTCGAGGAACAGCATGGTCACTCCCACCCAGAAGATGATGGCCAGTGTAATACGGATTTTACGTAGCATAGCTTATGAATTGATGAATTAGGAGTTACGAAATATACTCTTTTATCGAATTAATATTTTCTTTCCGTTCTTGATGTACAAACCACGAGTGGGCCTTGCAACACGACGGCCTTGCAGGTCGAATATCTCCGAACTCTGAACTCTGGACTCTGAACTGGACCAAAGGTCCTCAATTCCCGTACCTCCTTCTCCCTTCGTGAAGTCTGTAACACGGTTCACCATCGTATATAGAGTGCGCACATCGGTAGCAGAAAGTTCACGATTGTAAATCATCACGTCGTCGATATAGCAATCGGCAGACCCCCATGGCGAACCCATGCCCAGATAGAAATACTTCATACCCGAAACCGTGGTCAGGATATTGTCCAAAGGCAGTTCTTTTACCTTCGTCACTCCAGTACTGCTGGCCACGCTATGAGTGGCCTTATTCACCCCGTTGACGTAGATTCGCACTCCGTTATCTGCGCCAACAGTGACGGTTGCCAGTGTCCACTTATCCACGGGAATGTCAGCATAGGCAGTTTCACCTGGATAGTTGATATCGAAGGTGGTTTCGACATTGTCGCTGTAACCCAGATAGGTATTGCCCGTAAGGAAGAGGTAGGGACTCTTGGTGGCTGCCGACGTTCCATTGAAGAAACTCCAGATGGCATCCCACATATTGTCGTCTGTGCGTCTTACCCACATACTTACGGTAAAGCCTTCCAGATCGGTGCTGTTCAACAACGGGTTAGGCATGCGTGTGAACGAATTGCTCTTATTTGCACCATACCATTGATGAAGAACTTTCCCAAAGCGGTCGTAGTCGTCGGCAAGTACGGGACGTGTTCCTGTCGTACCGAAAGTCGTGCGTTGTTCTTCGTTATAGGCATTGTAACAGGGAGTTGCATCCATATTGTAGTAAGCCACCAGTCCGTCTAGATAGTCTCCACTGGGAGTTGTTTCCTTCTGTGCCTTTATGTTATACTCCTGTTCCCAATAATAGTCGGCACACTGAAGACGAGCGGTCAGGGTAATGGGTGTAATGGTATCTGCAGGCGAATACTTGCCCGTTTCATCGATAACCTCGGGCACTGATGAAGTCCACGTAAGAGTCGTATTCTCCACCGTCGGGAACATGAGGCTGATGTTTGCGGCATAGGTGGTTCCCGACTTCACATTGATGGTGTTTGTCAGGTAGTTATATGCCACAGCATACTGGGGTTTCAGTTTATACCCCCAAACGGGAACACCATTCGAAGCGACAGCACTGAAAGCGAGAGCTCCCAGGGAAGTGGTCACATAGCTATTACTCTTAGTCGTCCCATTGACGTGTTGTTCCACGAACACGCCGTAATAAGTCGTTGAGCCCAATTTCAGCGTCATGTACGAAGTGCCTTCTTTCACACTCCACGTACCAGTATAAGCACCCGAAACCTTTCCGTTAGCCGACAAGGTAATCATAACGGGTGATTCTTCTGCTGCGTTTCCGCAATCCTGAAGATAAGGATGAATGAGGAAATGATAGTCGCCCACGATTTCATCGACAGAAATTGCCGAAGAAGCAATATCGGCATCTGTGGTCTCTTCACCACGATAGACAAACGGAGCTGTCACGATCCAGTCTTTCTCGTTAAGGAAAAGTTGGTGGGCACGCACCTGATGCCCTTCGCCTCCATCATTGAAACGGGTGTGGTAAACCAAGAACGAACGTCCTTTGTCGTCCTGACAAGCCGAATTATGTCCTTGAGCACGCTCTCCCAAATTCTGATTGCCCCAATTGTTGTAGGCCGACATCATCTTTATACCACGATTGGTGTTGGCATTAGGACCATAGTTCATCTGATAGCCCGTGTATGTAGCCGATACTCCACTGGCATCGACATACGGTCCATCAGGATTCTTGGAACGGAAGACGCGCATGTCGTAACCCTCATTTGACGAGAGTCCGCCATAAGTCACAAACATGTAGTAGTATTGTCCGATGTGCTGGATGTACGATCCCTCGCCACTGACATAGTATCCTCCTGCTATCTTCTTACCGAAATAAGGGTCACTCACGCCGTTGGCACCTTTCGAATCATAGTCCGATGCATAGGTGTAAGTGTAGTCACGCAGACCTGTATCCTTGTCCAGTTTCAACAAAAAGATGCCTCCACTCCACGAACCATACGACATCCACAATTCGCCTTCTTCGTCATAGAAGACACATGGGTCGATGCAATTAGGCCAATAAGTACCCCAACGCCCTTGTTGGTTGTATCGTGCGGGAAGTGTTGAGAGCGGACCCAAGGCTATCTCCATGTCGCTGTTCTTGTAATTAGGAGCACCGGATTCCCCATTGAAACCACCCATTACCACTGGTCCCTGATAGGTAAATGGACCTGTTGCCGTGGGGGCAGTGAGCAGAATGATGACACTTGCCCAATGGTCGCCATTCAAACTTAGGTACATGCACCACTTCTTCAGCGACTCATTATAGATGATGTCGGGTGCCCACATGTTTCCGTTTATCCATGTTTCCTTGTTCCCGGCATAGCACGAGCACCAGGCTTCGCCATCCACTTGCGGGAAGTCGACCAATTCGCCTTTATAGTTCTTGACTTGAGTGACCACCTGCTTGTTGAAGGCCGTAGCATAGCCACATCGAGTGCCGTTGGGTTGGGCAAAAGTATTGTTGTCCGCACGCAGTCCTGTGTACGTAATCAAGTCCTTACTTGATGCCACACCTAAATGTGAACCCCAAATATAGAACGAACCATCTCTAAACACAACCGACGGGTCATGAATGCTCACCCACGAGCCATTGCTGGTTGAATACAGCGAGCGCATCTCGCTTACGGACAACTGTGTCTGGGCATTCGCCGACAAGATTCCTATCAACATCAAGGTCAACACTACAAAACGCCATTTCATCATCTTTACCATATTATAATTATTTATTCGGGACAAAAATACAAAATTATTTTTAATTCTCGGTCCACAATCCTCAATTTATTAGTAACTTTGTGCCATGGACGTATTTTTCACACTTGTAGACAACGTGCAACAATGGTTGTGGACCTACCTTATTATTACCCTCTTGGTAGGTTGTTCGCTTTACTTTTCCATGCGACTGGGATTTGTTCAGTTTCGTAAGTTGGGAGAGATGACACGCCAACTTTTTGCAAGCACAAGCGACGATAAGAATGCCGAGCAAAACGGACAACGCCACATCAATTCGTTCCAGGCTTTTGCCATCAGTCTAGCCAGTCGTGTGGGTACGGGCAATCTGGCAGGAGTGGCCTCCGCCATTGCCGTGGGTGGACCAGGGGCTGTGTTCTGGATGTGGATAATGGCATTGCTGGCTTCGGCTACTGCTTTCATGGAAGCCACATTAGCCCAACTCTTCAAGCGTCGGGGTGAGGATGCCTTCTATGGCGGACCTGCCTACTATATGCTTCATGGTCTTCACCAACGCTGGTTGGGCATCATCTTCGGCATTGGCATCATCGTCACCTTCGGCATGGCCAATCAGATGATTCAGAGCCGAACCATCTGTGATGCTACAAGTGTGGCTCTGGGCTTCAATTCCCTGCACATCTCCATCGTTCTGAGCCTACTCATGATGACCGTCATTTTTGGAGGGGTGCAACGCATTTCGCGTTTCTCTGCCATCGTTGTTCCGGTCATGGCGGTAGGTTATTTGGTGCTTTCCATCTATGTGCTTATCGCCAACATTCAGCACGTGCCTGCCATGCTGAGCCTTATCGTCAAGAGTGCCTTCGGGCTGCGTCAGGCAGGTGGGGCTGTGATAGGCGTAGCTGTAATGCAGGGCGTCAAGCGTGGTCTCTTCAGCAACGAGGCTGGCGAGGGTAGTGCTCCACATGCAGCGGCAACGGCAAGCATCTCGCATCCCGTGAAGCAGGGGTTGTTGCAATCCATGGGAGTGTTCGTCGATACGCTGGTCATCTGCACTTGCACGGCCTTTGTCATCCTGCTCTCAGGACTTTACAACAGTGGTGAGGACGGAAGCATCCTCACAGGTTCGGCAATGGAACTCCACCTGGGTGCTTTGGGACGATGGTATCTCACTACCATTGTCTTCCTCTTTGCCTTCAGCACCATCATCGGCAATTACTTCTACGGAGAGTCGAACATCCGCTTCATCACACGAAAGCAATGGCCCATTCAGGCATTCCGCATCATTTCGGCTATGACGGTGCTCGTCGGAGGTGTCATCACCTTGCAACAGGCTTGGTCCATCATCGACCTCATGATGGCCATCATCGTCATCATAAACCTTTACGCCGTCATGCGTCTGGCTAAGTATGTCTATCGTCTGAAGGACGACTATTTCCGTCAGAAACGCGAAGGCAAAGACCCGACATTCCATCGCTCCATGCTTCCTGAAATTGAGCAGGATTTGGAGTGTTGGGGGTGAGAACCTATAACCAAATAACCAATGATCGTTTGCATAGCAGAAAAACCATCCGTTGGACGCGATATTGCCCATGTGCTGGGAGCCAACCAAGCAAAGGACGGATATATGGAAGGCAACGGTTACCAGGTGACCTGGACTTTCGGACACCTGTGTGAACTGAAGGAGCCCCACGAATACTCACCCATGTGGAAGACCTGGAGCATGTCGCAACTGCCCATGATCCCACAGCGCTTCGGCATTAAACTAAAGACGGACAAAGGGGTGGAGAAACAATTCAACACCATAAAACAACTCATGCTCTCGGCCGAACGTATCATCAATTGCGGTGATGCCGGGCAGGAGGGAGAACTCATACAGCGCTGGGTAATACAGATGACAGGTGCCAAATGTCCCGTACAACGCCTGTGGATATCCTCACTGACCGAAGAAGCCATTCGCGAGGGATTCCAGAAACTGAAGGACCAAAGCGACTACCAAAGCCTTTACGAGGCAGGACTCTCGCGTGCCATCGGCGACTGGACGCTGGGCATGAATGCCACCCGGCTCTACACCCTGAAATACCGCAGCATGATGGCACAGGAGAAACAAGTGCTCTCGATAGGACGCGTGCAAACCCCTACCCTTGCCCTCATCGTACGCCGACAGCAGGAGATTGACAACTTCAAGCCTGAGACCTATTGGGTGCTGACGACACGCTATCGTGGCGCCACCTTCACCGCCGTCATGGAGGAGGGAGACCGCGGTTTCCGTACAAAAGAGGACGGAGAGGCTGCGCTCTCTGCCATCGGTTCACTCCCCTTCACCATCCTTTCGGTGGAGAAGAAGGCTGGTCGTGAAGCCCCACCACGCCTGTTCGACCTCACCTCCCTGCAAGTAGAATGTAACAAGCGCTATGGATATTCAGCCGACCTCACGCTCCAACTCATCCAAAGCCTCTACGAAAAGAAGGTGACGACTTACCCGCGCGTGGACACCACTTTCCTTAGCGACGACCTCTATCCCAAGTGTCCCCAGATACTGAAAGGCATCGTTCCGTACGCCCGATTCACACAGGGCATTCCCGCAGGAAAACTTCGCAAGGACAAGAAATATTTCGACAGTTCGAAGGTCACCGACCACCACGCCATCATCCCCACAGGCGTCAATCCCGCCTCGATAGGTCTGTCGGATATGGAAAAGCGAGTGTTCGACCTCGTAACCCGTCGTTTCATCGGCATCTTCTACCCCGACCTCAAGTTCCAGCAGACCACCGTCCTGGGCGAGGTGCGTGACGAGGGACTTCACGTCGCCTCCTTCACCGACGCCATTCCCTTCCGCGCCACCGGCAAGGTAATCACCGAACCCGCCTGGCAAGTGTTGTGGGCAAAAAAGAAGACCGACGAACAAGACGCAGCCGAAGAGAAAGACGGGGAGGAAGAAGGCACTTTGCCTGCCTTCACAAAAGGCGAATCAGGGCCTCACGAGCCCAACCTCGCCGAAAAGCAGACCACACCGCCGAAGCCTTACTCCGAAGCCACGCTGTTGCGGGCAATGGAGACTGCAGGAAAATTGGTTGAGGACGATGAACTGCGCGATGCCCTGAAGGAGAACGGCATCGGGCGACCCAGTACGCGCGCTGCCATCATCGAAACCCTGTTCAAACGCAACTACATACGTCGAAACCGCAAGAGTCTGGCACCTACCGAAACCGGCAAACAGCTCATCGGCATCATCCAGAACGAACTCCTGAAGAGTGCCGAACTCACTGGACACTGGGAACGCAAACTACGCCAGATAGAACGCCACGAATACGAGGCCAAGCAATTCATCGACGAACTCAAGCAGATGGTCACCGACCTCGTCCTCTCCGTGATGGCGGACAACAGCCAACCGCAAGCCCAGATTAGGGGATAAAAATTAGAGGGATACAAGACGTATCATAACCGAATATTTCAGTAAGCCTGTTCGTGAACGCCTTTGACCGCTCTTCCGCTGGGGTCGTTCATGTTTCTGAAGGCGGCATCCCACTCGAGGGCAACGGCTGTTGAGCACGCAACACTGGCCTCCTGATTTACACTTCGGGCTGCAGATTCGCTAGGAAAATGTTCAGCGAAGATGCTGCGGTAATAGTACTCTTCTTTGTTGAGTGGTGGATTGATGGGAAAGCGTTCAGCGGCATGAACCATCTGTTCGTCAGTTACGGCTTCGGACGTAATCTTTTTCAACGTATCTATCCATGAATACCCTACGCCATCGCTAAACTGCTCCTTTTGTCGCCAAACAATCTCTGCTGGCAGCATGTCAGCAAAAGCCTCGCGGACAATCTTCTTCTCAATGGTTGTACCTGGACACATTTTTGCACTGGGATTGGTACGCATAGCCACATCGAGGAACTCCTTGTCTAGGAATGGAACACGTCCCTCAACCCCCCATGCTGAGAGACTCTTGTTGGCACGAAGGCAATCGTAATAGTGAAGTTTACTAAGTTTTCGAACTGTCTCTTCATGGAAGGCCTTGGCGTTGGGCGCCTTGTGGAAATAAAGGTAGCCACCGAATACCTCATCTGCACCTTCGCCACTGAGTACCATCTTTATTCCCATCGACTTGATGACGCGTGCAAGCAGGTACATAGGAGTTGATGCACGGACGGTTGTCACATCATAAGTCTCAATGAAATAAATGACATCGCGAATGGCATCGAGTCCCTCCTGAATGGTGTAGTTGATCTCGTGATGTACGGTGCCAATGTAGTCGGCCACCAACTTTGCCTTTACCAAGTCTGGAGCACCTTTCAAGCCAACTGCAAAGGAGTGCAAGCGAGGCCAATAAGCTCGTGTCTGCGAATTGTCTTCTATACGATGTTCACTGAACTTCTCTGCAATAGCAGAAATAACAGAAGAATCAAGCCCGCCACTAAGTAGTACGCCATAGGGAACGTCGGACATCAACTGACGCTTCACGGAGTCTTTTAAAGCATTGCGAACACCATCAACACTTGCATCGTTGTCCTTCACAGCCTCATAATCAAACCAGTCGCGCTTATAATAACGTTTCATTCCAGGCTCTTTACTCCAGTAATAATGTCCCGGCAAGAAAGGTTCATATCTCTCACATTGACCTTCAAGAGCTTTCAGTTCCGAAGCGACATACAACGTGCCATCGCTGTCATAACCTATATATAAAGGTATCACCCCTATAGGGTCGCGGGCAATCAAGAATTCATCCCTTTCTTCATCATAAAGGGCAAAAGCAAAGATGCCACTGATGTCCTCCAAGAAATTGATGCCCTTGTCGCGATATAGCGCAAGAATCACCTCGCAATCACTTCCAGTTTGGAAATCGTACCGTCCAGCAAAGCGACGACGAATCTCCTGATGATTATATATTTCGCCGTTGACTGCCAGCACTTGTTTCCTGTCTGGCGAGAACAAGGGCTGCCCGCCACTTTCAGGGTCAACAATGGAAAGGCGTTCGTGAGCAAGGATGGCCGAACCTCCACAATAGATACCACTCCAGTCAGGACCGCGATGACGGAGCTTTTGACTCATTTTTAGCGCCTTATTACGAAGTTCGGACGTCTGCTTCTTTATGTTGAAGATAGATACTATTCCACACATGATTTGACATTTTTACGATTTTACGATTTATT
>JAGCVH010000093.1 GCA_017962495.1 Bacteroidaceae bacterium | reverse complement strand
GTACCCGACGACCAACGAGCCATCAAAGGTCTCCAAGGATGCACACAAGCCCAGATATGGAAGAAGAAACCCACCTTGCACACTGTCAAGAAGGAACCCCTCTTCAATTCGCGACGCTCGGACTTTGCGCCCGTACTCTACGGCGACGAGTGGGACCAACTGTTCCTGACCTCAACACGCCCACAAGCAAAGGGCAACGAGATGAGCGGCATCACAGGAATGAAGGCGGGCGACATCTTCATGGCTAAGAAAGACGAAAAGGACAAGTGGCAAGCGCCTGAAGCAATCGAGTCGGAACTGAATAGCGAATACGATGAAGGTGCATGCTGTTTCTCGCCTGACGGCAAGACCATGTACCTGACCCGTTGTGCCCACGACCCCGACTATCCTCGCTATGCACAGATATTCAAAAGCCAACGTAGCGATGCCTCGTGGAGCAAACCGCAATTGCTGGAAATATCGAAAGACACACTGACCAGTTATGCCCACCCTGCCGTTTCGCCCGATGGTGACTGGCTCTATTTCGTTAGCGATATGCCTGGAGGTATGGGCGGACTGGACATCTGGCGCATTGCCATTACCGAGAGC
The DNA here is from genome assembly GCA_017962495.1 of Bacteroidaceae bacterium. Classification (GTDB taxonomy): domain Bacteria; phylum Bacteroidota; class Bacteroidia; order Bacteroidales; family Bacteroidaceae; genus Physcousia. Next base: position 10,687 of record JAGCVH010000093.1, on the reverse strand, counting down.
GGATTGGGTGGTGTGGAGAACATGGGTGAGCCCATCAACTCGGAGGGCGACGAAATGTTCCCCGTCTTCCGTCCAAATGGTGACCTATACTTCTCTTCAAACGGTCATGTGGGCATGGGAGGTCTCGACCTCTTCGTGGCACAACAAGACACGTTAGGCAAGTGGACCGTCGAGAACATGAAATACCCGATGAACTCCTCTGGCGACGACTTCGGCATTACCTTCGAGGGACTGCACAACAGAGGTTTCTTCACATCCAACCGAGGCGACGCACGTGGATGGGACCATATCTTCTCGTTCGAATGTCCTGAGGTGTTGCAAACCGTAAAGGGATGGGTGTATGAGAAAGACGGCTACGAACTGCCAGCAGGCGTTGTCTATATGGTGGGCAACGATGGCACGAACCTAAAATTGAGTGTCAAGGGCGACGGGTCGTTTGAGCAGGAGATAAAGCCCAATGTCGATTATGTATTCCTGGGCACTTGCAAGGGCTATCTGAATCATAAGGAAGATTTGCGCATCGACACCAGTTCGGTCAGTCGTGAGTATGTGTTGCAATTCCCTTTGGCAAGCATCACTGCACCCGTGCTTGTGCGCAACATCTTCTATGAGTTCGACTCCGCCGAATTGACTCCGGAAAGTACACCCGCACTGGATTCGCTTGTTGTCCTGCTTGAGGAGAATCCCAATATCACCATCGAACTGGCCAGTCATTGCGACTATCGCGGTGCTGATGCCTACAACGAACGCCTTAGTCAACGACGTGCCGAGAGTGTTGTGAACTATCTTATTGCACACGGCATTCCTGCCGACCGCCTCACACCGAAGGGCTATGGTGAATACCGACCCAAGATCGTTACCCGCAAGATTGCCGAACTGAACCCATTCCTTGCCGAAGGCGACACCCTGACCGAAGCCTTTATCCTGCGTATTGAGGACGAGGAAAAACAAGAAATATGCAATGCCCTGAACCGCCGTACCGAGTTCAAGGTATTACGCACCACCTACGGCCTCTTCGACACACTGCGCGAAGCGCTCAAGGAAGACAATGCTCTCAGAGAGGAAGAAGAGGAAGAGGCGGCAGAAACAGAGGAAACTACAACTGGGCAGTAAAGGCGAAGCCTACGGTCTGAGTGGAATAGTCGTAAGTGGGAACAAAGAACATTGCGGAGTCTTTGTTCCTCTTCTTTTTATCAAGACCCAGCCAACGACGCTCGAGAGGCAGAAGCCAATAAGCCGCATGGGAGGCAAGAATGCCTATACCGGCACCTGCCAGCACATCGTTGATGTAACAACGGTCGTTGTACATCTGCATGACCCCCACACCTGCAGCAACGGCGTAGAAGCCCATACCCCACCCCCATCCGCGTTCAATACGCGTCTGCTCTGCCACCATGAAGGCATTTGCAGTCTTAAACGACGGGAAGGCGTGATTACCATGTCCGTCGGGACGTGCCTCGCGGACACAGCGACGCGTGATGGGCATAACGGTATAAAGGAGTGTGTAACCCGTGACTTTGAGCAGGAGGCGGTCGAGAAGGTCGTGTTTGGGTGTTGGACCAAATGCCATAGTGGTAACCTGCATGGTCAGCGTTGTCCAGGTTTCGACATTCGCCTTGCGATGAGTCCCGCGTCCGCGCTGGAAGGCATCACGAACATCGGTCTTCCAATCGCACAAGCGTGGATTGGAGACAGCAATAGCCCCAGCCGTAATCATGGCAGCAGGCACTACAATCTGCTGAGGACGGATGCGGAAATCGCGATCCGTAACCTCGAGACTATCCTGCGCCTTCAATGGCAACAAGACGAACAGGGAGACTAAAAAGAAGACTATTCGTGACATCATCGGAGACAAAGGTACAAAAAAATCCCACATCGGCACGGATGGCAATGCGGGATTTTTCGTTCTGCAGTGAAAATGAGGGCTATCGTAGCATTATAACCTCGTAGGTAGTCTTGTCCCGATAGAAGTAGAGTTTACCCTCTATGGAACCTTCCACCTTCTTGTTGAGGTTGATGCGGAAATACTTCTCTCCGCCCACGGTGCCCTCGATGATCAGTTTCTTGGGGTCGATGGTAAAGGCAGTGTTGTCTGCTGGCTTGTATTCCTCGAGAGTGGATTGGTCAGCAATCCATCCGAGGTTCTCGCTTTGTGTCCAGAAGAACTTGGTGGAGTGGAAGTTGTGGTCTTTCGAGAAGAACTGCACATTGAACGTGAGGATCGTGTTTTCGGCATCTGGAACCCACTCGCCTTTGTCGTTCTTAATCTGAATGATGTGCCATTCTGTTAACTTGCCACAATTGATGGCATTGCGGAATTCCCACTCGTCCCAGCCTTCACCTTCTTCGGCCTCGACACAACCCACCATGCCCACACCAACGATGCAGGCAAGGAGGAGTGCCCATGCTGTTCTAATGACGTTTTTCATCGTCTTACCTCTTTAGCATCAAGCAACAGCCTGACCTGCCAGGAAGACGAGAGCCACACTGACGATGGCATAGAGTTCGGGGAACACGGCCAACACGAGGGTGTTACCGAATACCTTGTGACCCTGAGCCATAGCGGCAATACCGTTGGCGCAAACCTGACCCTGACGGATGCCAGAGAACAGGCAAGCCAGACCGCAAGCGATGCCTGCACCAAGTACGGCACTTGCCTGAATAGCTGTGATTTCGGGGGTGAGCAGACCAAAGATGTTCTGGCAGAGGAAGAAACCTGCGAAACCATACAGACCCTGTGTACCGGGCATAGCCGAAAGGGCAAGGGCGTTACCGAAGATCTTCGGGTCTTTCTTCAAGCCACCGATAGCGGCATTGCCGGCGATTGTTACTCCATAGGCACTGCCGATACCCGACAGGCCTACCATGATTGCGATACCTAAATAGGCGATAAGCAAATTTGTGTCCATAATATAAATTTTAATTTAATGTTATTTTAATTTTTCTCTTTTCTCTATTAATTTCTGAAAGGATTATACTCCAGTCCACCACCCTCATAGCCAGAGTTCTTAAAGAACTCAACGAATGTGAGACGCATAGGATGGACGAAGGCTCCAAGTACATTCATGAACATGTTCAACGCATGACCAAAGACGAAGATGATAATCATCACCAATGGACCGAGAATGATGTTGTCGGGCGCAAAGCCTGCAGCCAGACTATTGAACACCGATGCCACGATGCCACCCGACAATCCGAGTGCGAAGAGACGGATGTAGGAAAGCATGTCGCCCAGCATACCCGTTGCCATGTTGTAAGCATCCCACAGGCCAAGCCCAATGTTGAGAGGCAAGGCGGTAAGGGGTTTCTTGTAGGCATCAGGACTATTGTAGCAGAATGCCATAACGAGTGCGACAACGATAACCCACTTGGCTATTGCTGCGTACTGAGGCAAGAACATGATGACTGCGCCAGAAAGCACGACTAGCAACCAGGCGATGCTGGAAACGGAGTATCGGAAACCGAACTGGATGGTCTTGTTCACCACGCGGAGTATCATACCAAAGACTATCTGGATGAAACCGAGGATGAGCGAAAGGTTGAACATCTGACTGTTGTCGAGCGACACTGCCTGACCAATCTTATCGAAGAAGGGCGTGTTCAGGACATCCTTCGGATTGTAGAGGTTGAAGCCGAAGAACGCACCCGACAGGAAGCCGAAGACAAAAGCCGAAATGCCCATCGTGAGCAGAAGGTTGAGAGCGGCACGAACGCCATCGCTCATGTTCTTCACAAAGAACTTTATCAACAGTACTGCAACGGTGATGAACAAGCCATAACCCGAGTCTCCAAGACAGAGGCCGAAGAACACGATGTAGAATGGCGCAAAGAAAGGCGTCAAGTCCAATTCATTGTACTTCGGTAACATGTAGAGTTTCGTTATCATCTCGAAGAGACGGAAGAAACGATTATTCTTCAAGCAGATGGGGATGTCGTCGTCGGGTGTGGGATTACTGATCTGATACCATGCCTGATCGTCGGCAAAGGCGGCTTCCATCTCCTCTTGCTTTGCAGCAGGGAACCATCCGTTGAGCACCATCAAGTGGTCGGCTGCAGCCGTCGTTGTGCCTTCCTTCACGGTGTCGAACTGCATTCTGGCATTCAACGCACGCAAAGCCTCCTCGATGTGGGGAAGGTTCTCCTGTGAGAGACGCGTCAGTGCCTCAGTCTCTTGTTTTAGTTCTTGCGAAACCTTGGCGTTGTCGCTCTGGAGTTTGCTTTGTGAAACCTCGGGAAGTGTGACGCGGGTGGCAGGCAATTCTACACTCTCACCACGAGCCACAAGCACAAAGTAGGTGTTCTTCTTTGCCTCGGAAACCTTCATGACAGGATATGTGCCCTGAATCTCCTTGTCAAAGACCTTGGAGGGAGCAACATAGAACAGAAGTTCGCAACCTGCCGCTTGCATACGGCTTTGCACCAGAGCGGGATCGAAATCGCCCCAAGGCGCCAACTGCTCGAGTGAGGTCTTCTGTTCCTGGTCCTGACTACGAAGTTCGGCAAGATGTTCGTAACGAGGAGTGAGCTGGCTCACCAGTTCCATCCCCTTCTCCGCATCGCCCTCGACTTCTCCTACCTTCAATTTTGCTTCGTCGAGCAGGCTCTTCATCTCCTTTTGCAGGGTAGTGCAATCCTTTATCTGACTCAGATAGCTGGAGATTGTGGGCGATTGTTGAGGATTGACCTCACTCGTCACCACATGCATGACACCCAGGTCCTGCAGACGGTGGAGGAAGTCCTCATATTCCCGATGATAAACCAGGAAGGTGAGTTTTTTCATTTTCTCTATCATGCCGTAGCCTCCTTCCTTTCTTCTTCCTCAGCCTTGCGTTTCTCTTGCAACGACTTCAGAATCTTTTGGGAAGACTTGGAGAGGTTCTCCTCGTCCTCCATGAATCGCTTGATCTTGCGAACAGCCTCCTGGAAGCCCGGAATCTGCACCTTCTCGAAAAGGTTCACCTTCTGGGTGGTCTTCTTTCGGGCATGTTCGAGCAGACTGGTCTTTGCAACCACGAACTCGCGTTCGACTGCTGTCTTGGCAAGTCCTTGTAACAGATTGATGCCGTCGAAGTACCACTTAGGCGCACTGAACACCCCAAAGGGACGCACGGCAAGACGGATGTTGGTGAGGACAGGGACACGCACGCCCGCAATCTTCTTCACATCCATCTCCACGTCCTTCAGACTCACCAGCGACGCATCGAACTCACCCCATAGGGCATACATGCGTTCATAGCCAGCTATCTGTTCCTGGAGTTTGCGCTCAAGTTCCTCGGCCTCCTCCTTGCATTTCTTCACCTCGAGACGCAACGCAGTCTCCTTGCTCTTGATGATGGGCAAGGTGCGCTGGCGCATCTTGAGACTCTTCTCAATCTGCTGGAGCGATGTCTTGTTATATTGATATTTTATTGCCATAAAGATAAGGGACCCATCCCTCACCCTCTCTTGTAGGAAGGGAGTGGAATACACTAAATGGGGAGGTTATTGGGTCATTTTAATTATTCTTGCAATAGTGACTACTTCCCTCTCTTACAGGGAGGGGCTGGAGGTGGATTCCCAATAGATATCGGTGAACTCCTTCTTGATGTTTACTTCCTCGAGTTTGAAGTACTTGCGGAAGAGACCCCACGTTACATCGAGCATCTCTTCGGTGTTGAGGTTGACGTCGATGGCAAGGAGTTTCGAAGCATAATCCTTGGCAAAGTCGAGACAGCGATTGTCGTAATCGGTCAGGTCGAAACCATTCTCCAACTTGGTCTTGGCGTTGGCGGCATCGGCATACAGACGGATGGCTGCATTCATCACCTGCGAATGGTCCTTGCGAGTCTTCTTTCCTGCCACAAGTTGCTTCAGACGCGAGAGTGAACGGAAGGGATCGACAACGACCTTACCGATATCGGAGTCACGACGCAGATAGAGCTGACCCTCAGTGATGTAACCCGTGTTATCAGGTACGGCGTGAGTGATGTCGCCACCACTAAGCGTGGTCACAGCAATAATGGTGATAGAACCACCACCTGCGCTCTCGGGGAACTGTACGGCCTTCTCATAAATCTTAGCCAAGTCGGAATAGAGCGAACCTGGCATAGAATCCTTCGAAGGAATCTGGTCCATACGGTTCGACACGATAGAGAGCGAGTCGGCATACGAAGTCATGTCGGTCAAGAGTACCAGCACGGTCTCATGCTTCTCCACTGCAAAGTACTCGGCGGCTGTAAGTGCCATATCGGGAACAAGCAGACGCTCGACGGCAGGGTCTTCGGTCGTATTGATGAAAGAGATGATACGGTCGAGTGCACCTGCGTTGGAGAATGTGTTACGGAAGAAGTAATAGTCGTCGTTAGTCATACCCATACCGCCAAGGATAATCTTATCGGCCTTAGCACGCATGGCCACGAGAGCCATTACCTCGTTGAAAGGCTGGTCGGGGTCGGCAAAGAAAGGAATCTTCTGACCCGAAACCAATGTGTTGTTCAAGTCGATACCGGCAATACCCGTAGCAATGAGTTCACTGGGTTGCTTACGACGCACGGGGTTCACGCTGGGACCACCGATGGGCACTTCCTTACCCTCAATCTCTGGTCCGCCGTCGATAGGCTGACCGTATGCGTTAAAGAAGCGTCCTGCCAGCTGGTCGCTAACCTTCAGTGTAGGAGACTTACCGAGGAAAGTAACCTCAGCATTGGTGGGAATTCCACCTGTACCCTCGAACACCTGCAGGGTGACATTGTCACCTATAATCTTCACCACCTGGGCCAGACGGCCGTTGATGGTGGCCAGTTCGTCGTAACCTACCCCCGTTGCCTTCAGCGAACAGGTGGCCTTCGTGATCTGGCTAATCTGTGTATATATTTTTTGAAATGCTTGTGCCATAATCGTTAGTATGTTAAATGTTAAATGTCAATTGTCAAATATGATTGTTTGGATGGAAACTTTACATTTTACATTTGACATTTTACACCTCCATGAAATCATTGATCTTCTGGATGTAATCGTAGTACTGTTCGCTCTTGAAGAGTGAGTAGTTCATCTGCTTGCAGAGGTTGATCATCTTCTTGAAGTAGTCAGTAACCTCGAGGAAGTTATCGAAGTGGAAGTCCTTCTCGCAGATTTTCGTTACGACGTTCAGAATTTCCTCCTGACGTTCCAATGAAGTCACGGCATCAACCTCGTCGAAGGCATCTTGCTGCAGGATGACGTAGTCGATGATCTCCGACTTCCAAAATGTGATGTGGTAGTCAACGGGTACACCGTCGTCACCAAGGATGTTGATCTGCTCGGCAATTTCCTTACCGCGTTGCATACGAGTCTTCAGGTCGAGCACCTTCGGAATCCACTCTTCATTGATGTGTCCCTTGATGTACTCGGCGAACTCGGGATATTCCAGATACTTCGAATAGGAATCGATGGGGTTCACGGCAGGGTAACGCTTCTTGTCGGCACGGTCCTGCTCCAGAGCATAGAAGCAACGAGCCACCTTCTTGGTGTTCTCCGTCACGGGTTCCTTCAAGTTACCACCAGCAGGCGACACCGTTCCGATGAAGGTGATGGAACCGGGCTGACCGTTATTCAGGAACACGTATCCTGCACGACCATAGAAGTTAGAAATCAAAGCACCGAGGTCCATGGGGAAAGCATCGGGACCAGGCAGTTCCTCCATACGGTTCGACATCTCACGCAAGGCCTGTGCCCAACGCGAAGTGGAGTCGGCCATAAGCAGAACGCGAAGTCCCATCGAACGATAGAACTCGGCCATTGTCATAGCGGTGTAAACCGAAGCCTCACGGGCAGCAACAGGCATGTTTGACGTGTTGGCAATGATGATGGTACGCTCCATCAGTTTGCGACCGGTGTGGGGGTCTACCAGTTCGGGGAACTCTGTGAAGATTTCCACAACCTCGTTGGCACGCTCACCACAGGCGGCAATGATTACGATGTCGGCTTCTGCCTGCTTAGAGATGGCGTGCTGAAGCACGGTCTTACCCGTTCCAAAGGGACCAGGGATGAAGCCCGTACCACCCTCTACGATGGGGTTGAAGGTGTCGATGGTGCGCACACCCGTTTCCAGCAACTTGAAGGGACGGGGCTTCTGCTTGTAGTTGGTCATTGCGAACTTCACAGGCCAGTGTTGTACCATATCCACCTTCACTTCGTTGCCTTGCTCGTCCTCGAGCACAGCAATGGTGTCGTGAATCTTGTACTGACCGGCAGGAACGATGCTCTTGACCACAGCCATACCCTTCAGTTGGAAGGGAACCATGATCTTCAGAGGCTGATGGTTTTCTTCCACCTTACCCAGCCAATCGCTCTGCTGTACCTTGTCGCCGACCTTTGCCAAGGGTTCGAAATCCCAGATACGGTCGTTGTCAAGAGGTTCGGTGTATTGTCCTCTCTTCAGGAACACACCTTCCATCTTGTCAAGGTCGTTCTGCAAACCGTCGTAGTTCTTACTCAGCATACCGGGACCAAGTTGAATCTCGAGCATGTGACCGGTAAACTCGGCCTCTGCACCCACCTTCAGTCCGCGAGTACTCTCAAACACCTGCACGTACACGTCCTTACCGATGACTTTAATCACCTCGGCCATCAGACGGTCGCCGCCAGTTGTAATGTAGCATATCTCTCCCTGTACCACTGGTCCGTCCACCTGAAGGGTGACCATGTTGGAGACTACGCCACTAACTTTTCCTTTAGTCATAATATATTTGTATTATTTATTTTCTTAAGAATTCTTCAGGCACTTCTGCCTCACTTCTAAGGTCACGGATGATTTGTTCGAAAGTCTCCTTGCCCTGCTCCACATCGAGTCGAGCCCAGCGTTCCTGGATTTCGAGTTTGCACAGATAGGCAAAGACGGCCTCGATGGAGAATGCGTCGGCAAAGGTTTGTTCTTCGAGCCACATCCACTTGAAGGCATCGAGCATTCGCTCTTTCTTCACAGGATCGTCCTCGTCCACAATCTTCATGATTTCAGGGATGTAGTCGTACAGCAAACCCAGACTGAAATCCTTAGCCTCGCTTGTACGTATCATCTCCTGTACCTCTCCGTCGCCTTTCACGAAATCGGCTACACGCCAACCTTGTCGACGTGCAATCATGGCGGTCATGATGTTGGTGACGTCGAAGTTGAGTTGATACCAACGACGCATCAGACTATCGCCACAGCCTTGTGTGCAATGTTCGTAGTAGCGCATCAGTATCTCGTCCTCGGGATAGTAACCCTCACGCTGTGCATTCTCTTCGTATTCACGAACGAATTGAAGCATGAACTGGGGATACGGACTGTTTCCGAGGTCAACTCCGTGAGCCTCCTCTATCAGTTCTTGCAACTGCTCGGCAGTGTAGTTTCCCTTCTCTTCAAGGACTGAGTCAGCATCCTTCAGCATTTGCACCAGATTCCGACAGTCGTTCCTGAGGAAGAGGAAAAAGAGCAGTTGTTCGTCGTGCTGCCCTATCTCTCGCTGCAGTTGCTCGCGCAGTTCTGTTATGGAATAGCCGGGTTTCGTGTCCGAAAGTTTCAGTTCGGGCAATCCTGCCATTAAACAATAGTAATTTGCCATTTCTTTTAAGGTTTTAAGGTTTGAGGTTTTGAGGTTTTAAGGTTTTGAAGTTGGAGGTTATGGAAGTTAACCTTACAAGCGAAGCGACCTTACAACCTTACGACCTTATAACCTTTAGAAAAGCATATCAACCAATTGAGGACGCAGGAAAGCCTTGAAGTAAGACTCAAACTCTTCCTTGCCAAACTGCACCTTATAGCTTCCGTCCTCGGGTTGGATGGTGAACAAGGTATCTACGCCATTCACTTTCTCAATCTTCAGACCCTTATCGAGCAGAGCCTTAGCGTGCTTCACGAAGTAAGCCTTCAGGCCTTCGGCATCCTTAGTGCGGATGACGGCGGGTTCGTCGGCGTTCCACTTCTCCGCCATAGCAACGGCAAACTTACCCAGGAAGTCCTTATCCACAGCCAGTTTCTCCACTTCGTCGCTGATGACCTTATTGGTGAGCACGTTAGCCACCTCACTTTTCAGCGCGTTCAGAGCCTGTCCGGTGTAGAGTTTCAGTTCGTTCTTGGTGTTAGTGTCCAGCTCGGCAGCCTTCTTCTTGGCAATGTTCTCAATGCCTGTAGCCTGTTCGCGGGCTTCGGTCAGAATCTTCTCGGCCTGTATGCGAGCTTCGGCAATGATGCGCTCTGCTTCCTCTTGGCCTTTTTCAACTCCCTCACGGAAGATTTTCTCGGTGAGTTCTTGAATTTTTTCCATATTTCTGTAATGCTTTATATATATATTCTAGATTTTGCCGCAAAGATATAAAAAAATCGTGGCTTCTCCAAATATATCCTATTAGAATACAAAAAGAAAAGGGAAAGACGGAGTTTCAAGCCCTATCTTTCCCTTATGTGTGCGACCGGCTAATCGCGAGTTACTTCTTGGGTCGAATGAGTTCCACGATGCGTCCCAACTGATTGGGAATGCGTATCTTTTGCGGACACTTCGGCATACAAGCCTCACAATCGGCACAACGCAAAGCCCAGCTCTCCTTGGGCAACGCCTCACCATAGCCATCTACAAATTGGCGAGCGCGTTCGGCATAGTCCGGTGCCGACTTATCGGGCAAGGGCAACAGGTGACTATCGATGGCCTTGTTGTAATAGGCAAAGTTTCCGGGAATGTCCACACCAAAGGGG
>JAGCVH010000092.1 GCA_017962495.1 Bacteroidaceae bacterium | reverse complement strand
TGCCAAACTATTGAAGGTGCTTAAGGTGGCATGTGGCAAAAGTGGCAAAAGGGGCAAAATGATGATGAGGCACATCGAACCTGCATTCAAGCAACTGCAAACAAGCATACGAGGCAAGGCGAACAAGCATACGAGACGAGGCAAACAAGTAGTCTCTCTCCCTCGAGTGCTCAAGCGCTGAGGTCTTATTTTCTCACGACTCAGCAAAGAATATGCAAGCATATCTTTGCATTCTTTCTTCATTTTATTGCGAAAGCGTACTAAAGAAACGATTACACTGCTCAAAATTTGACCTTCGGTCTTATTTTCTCACGACTCAGCAAAGAATATGCAAGCATATCTTTGCATTCACTGCTCAAAAATTTGCATTTTCGCTCTTTTTGTTGTATATTCGCAGCCGAATTTGGGGTAGTATGCCCCAAAGACTGGTTAAAAGACATAATGAAGAAACTCCTTATAGAGACTTACGGATGCCAGATGAATGTGGCCGACAGCGAGGTTGTGGCTGCAGTTATGGGCGTGGCGGGGTACGAAGTGTGCCAGACAGCCGACGAGGCCGATGCCGTGTTCCTGAACACCTGCTCCGTGCGTGACAATGCCGAACAGAAGATAATATCCCGACTCGAATTCTACAACTCGCTGAGGAAGAAAGGCCGACGCCTCATCGTGGGCGTACTGGGCTGTATGGCCGAGCGCGTCAGGGAGGAACTCATCGAGCACCACGGTGTCGACTTGGTGGCTGGTCCTGACAGTTATCTGCGACTGCCCGACCTGATTGCACAGGTGGAAGTGGGACAGAAGGCCATCGACGTGGAACTATCGACAACGGAAACCTATCGCGACATCGTTCCTCAACGCATTTGTGGACCTCACATCAGTGGTTTTGTCTCCATCATGCGTGGTTGCAACAACTTCTGCCACTATTGCATCGTGCCTTACACCCGAGGCCGAGAGCGCAGTCGTGACGTGGAGAGCATCCTTCGCGAAGTGCGTGACCTGCGTGACCGAGGCTTCAAGGAAGTGACCTTGCTTGGGCAGAACGTGAACAGTTATATTTCACAATTCGACGATTGTCAAATCGTAAAATTCCCTAACCTTCTTCGCCTTGTGGCTCGGGCTGTGCCTGAGATGAGAGTGCGCTTCACTACGAGCCATCCCAAGGACATGAGCGATGAGACACTGAGAGTGATTGCCGAAGAACCAAACGTGTGTCGTCACATCCATCTGCCCGTGCAGAGCGGAAGCAATGAGGTGCTGAAGCGGATGAACAGAAAATACACCCGTGAGTGGTATCTCGACAGGGTGGACGCCATACGACGCATAATCCCTGACTGCGGACTCTCGACGGACATCTTTGCAGGATACTGCGGAGAGACGGAGGAGGACCACCAAATGTCGCTCTCACTGATGCGCGAGTGTCAGTACGATTCGGCCTTCATGTTCAAGTATTCCGAGCGACCTGGCACTTATGCCAGCAAGCATCTGAAGGACGATGTGCCTGAGGAGGTGAAGATACGCCGACTGAACGAACTCATCGCTTTGCAGAACGAACTCTCGGCAGAGAGCAATCGCCGTTGCATCGGCAAGGAATATGACGTGTTGCTGGAGGGCGTGAGCAAGCGTTCGCGTGACCAACTCTTCGGACGCACAGAACAGAACAAGGTGGTCATCGTGGACCGTGCCGGACATCATATCGGCGAGACCATCCGCGTACGGATTACCGAAGCCTCCAGTGCTACACTCAAAGGCAATGCCGTAGGAACAAATAGCAAATAGTAAAACTCAAAATAGTAAGTTACAAAGATGCCTCGAAAAAGAAGGAAAATAAGTCTGCGTTGGCAGGCACTTACAAGCACCATTAGCACTACGTTTGTGCTGATTCTGATGGGTTTGGTCATCATCTGCGCTCTTACCGCCCACCGACTGGGTGAGAGTGTCAGACAAAGTCTAACCGTAACGGTGATGATGAGCGATGATGCCACTGAACCACAGACACTTGACTATAAAAAGAAACTTGAATTGCGTCAGTGGGTAAAGGACATCAACTACATCAGTCGCGAACAGGCACTGAAGGAGCAAACGGAAGCCATGGGACAAGACCCGACGGAGTTTCTGGGCGAGAATCCCTTCCTGCCTCTGCTCGAAGTACACCTCAAGGCCGATTACGCCTGCACGGACAGCCTCATGTGGATAAGCAAGCAGTTGAAGGCCAATCCGTTGGTGTCGAAGGTTAGTTACCAGAAGGAATTGGTGGAGAACCTGAACCGTAACCTGAAGAAGGTGACTTACGTCCTGCTGGGCATTGCCGCCCTGCTGTTGCTGGTAACATTGGTGCTCATCAACAATACGGTCAGATTGAGCGTGTATTCGCGTCGATTCATCATCCACACCATGCGACTCGTTGGTGCCTCGTGGGGGTTCATACGCAGACCCTTCATGATGCGTGCGCTCTGGATAGGACTGACGGCAGGCATTCTGGCCGACATCGTCCTGTTGGGCGGACTACGTGCGTTGTGGAAATACGATACTTCGATGGCCGAATACGTGACGATGGAGAACATCGGCATCACGGCTATTGCCGTACTTGTGTGCGGTCTCTTGCTCACTTTGGTTTGTACCTTCATCAGTGTGGGTCACTACCTGAGCATGAGAGAGGGAGAGATGTATGAGTAACACCTCACACCCCTTCTCACCTCTCACTTCTCACTAATAATCAACTAAAAAAGATATGGACAAAAAGAATTTCGCATTCGGTCGCATGAATTACATACTGCTTGCCATAGGCATGGTGGTCATAATTCTGGGCCTCATCCTGATGTCGGGTTCGGGTAGTAATGAAACTACCTTCGATGCTGACATCTTCAGTGCTCGCCGTATCAAGGTGGCACCAGTAATCTGTTTCGCAGGTTTCATCTTCATGATGTACGGCATCATGCATAAACCCAAAGACAAATGAGTGAAATAGAAGCCCTTGTCCTGGGACTCATACAAGGTCTGACGGAATACTTGCCCGTGTCGAGCAGTGGACACCTGACCATTTGCTCGAACCTGTTTGGCATCAATGGCGACCAGAACCTGACGTTCACTGTCGCCGTGCATGTGGCAACAGTGCTTAGTACACTGGTCATCCTATGGAAAGAGATTGTGTGGATACTGAAAGGCCTGTTCAAGTGGGACGGCAAGATGAACAGCGAACAGCGCTATGCGTTGGCCATCTTGGTCAGCATGATTCCTGTAGGCATTGTGGGCGTGTTCTTCAAGGACTACGTCGAGGAAATCTTCGGTTCAGGCCTGTTCATCGTGGGTTGTTGTCTATTAGTGACAGCCCTCTTGCTCATCTTCAGTTACTATGCTCGTCCACGACAGAAGGAAAACATCTCACTATGGGATGCCTTTGTAATCGGTATCGCACAAGCAGCAGCAGTATTGCCAGGACTGAGTCGTTCGGGTTCTACCATTGCCACAGGTCTGCTGTTGGGTAACAAGAAGGAAAGCCTGGCACAATTCTCATTCCTCATGGTCATTCCTCCCATCTTAGGTGAGGCTTTGCTCGACATTATGAAGGCTGTAAAACACGGCACAGAAGCCGCAACAGCAGGCATCAGTCCGACGGCTCTCATCGTGGGATTCGTGGCCGCCTTTGCCAGTGGTTGTCTGGCTTGCCGATGGATGATTGGAATCGTGCGACGCGGTAAACTCATCTATTTCGGCATCTATTGTGCCATCGTAGGTCTGTTGCTCATACTCTTCAGTTAGAATGGATTTCCAAGAAGGTCAGATTCTCTATTTCGACAAACCACTCCGTTGGACATCGTTCAACCTGGTGGCCAAGGTGCGTTGGCAATTGTGTCATCGCCTTGGGTTGAAGAAACTGAAAGTGGGCCATGCTGGCACACTCGACCCTCTGGCCACAGGTGTGCTCATCGTGTGTACAGGACGTGCGACGAAGCGCATCGATGAACTGCAAGCAGGCACTAAGGAATACATAGCCACCCTGCAATTGGGTGCCACCACACCCTGCTTCGACTTGGAGAAACCTATCGACAAAACCTATCCTACAGACCACATCACTCTGGAACTCATAGAAGAGGTTCTGCCTCGCTTCAGGGGTAGGATAGAGCAGATACCACCTGCCTTCTCGGCGTGCAAGGTCGATGGACACCGTGCTTACAAATTGGCACGAAAGGGGGAGGAAGTGGAACTGAAACCCAAGGTTCTCGTCATAGACGAGATGGAACTCGTGAAGTTCGATGCCGAACAGATGCAACTGACCTTGCGCATCGTGTGCAGCAAAGGCACATACATCAGGGCATTGGCTCGCGATATCGGTCAGGCTCTCAACAGTGGAGCCCATCTCATAGGTCTGCGTCGCACACGCATTGGCGACATTCGCGTGGAGCAATGTATGCAGATAGACGACTTCGAAGAGTGGCTTGCATCAAAATTAGAAGTGAAAAGTGAAAATGAATAATGAATGATGACCTCACTCTCACTTAATACTCGAAAATAACAAATACCAATTATATGAAACTATCACAATTCAACTACAAACTGACGGAAGACCGCATTGCGCAGTATCCAACTCCCTATCGCGACGACTGTCGCCTCATGGTGGTTCATGCCAAGAGTGGTGTCATAGAACACCGCGAACAGTTTAGCGAAATCCTGGAATACTTCGATGAAAAGGACGTTTTTGTGTTCAACGACACCCAAGTCTTCCCTGCTCGCCTCTATGGCAACAAGGAAAAGACAGGAGCACGCATCGAAGTCTTTCTCTTGCGCGAACTGAACGAGCGCTTCCGTCTTTGGGATGTGCTGGTTGACCCTGCCCGCAAGATTCGCATTGGCAATAAGTTGTACTTTGGCGAAGACGAATCGATGGTTGCAGAAGTCATCGACAACACCACCAGTCGCGGACGCACACTCCGTTTCCTCTTCGATGGCGAGCACGACGAATTCAAGCAGTCGCTCTATGCGCTTGGCGAAGCACCCCTTCCTAAGGAGATGATAAAGCGTCCTGCAGAGCCCGAGGATATGGAGAACTTCCAGTGCATCTTTGCAAAGAAGGAAGGTGCCGTGACTGCACCCTCTGCCGGATTGCACTTCTCTCGCCAACTCATGAAGCGAATGGAGATTAAGGGCATCGACTTTGCTTATGTCACCATGCATTGCGGTTTGGGCAACTTCCGTGAAATAGACGTTGAAGACCTTACCAAGCACAAGATGGACAGCGAGGAGATAAACGTAAGCAAAGAGGCTTGCAACATCATCAATCGAGCCAAGGATAACAATCACAAGGTGTGTGCTGTTGGCACTACAGTTCAGCGTGTATTGGAAACTGCCGTTTCTGCCGACGACCGTCTGAAGGAATTTGAAGGTTGGACGAACAAGTTCATCTTCCCTCCCTACGACTTCCATCTGGCCGATGCTATGGTGGCCAACTTCTACCTGCCTCAAAGCACGATGCTCATGCTTACCTGTGCCTATGGTGGTTACGAACGCATCATGAAGGCCTACAACGAAGCCGTACACGACAAGCGTTATCGCTTTGGCGTCTATGGCGATGCAATGCTCATCCTGCAGGATTAAAGCCACGCGTGAAAGATGGAGTACCATCTCTACATAGGGCTGGGGAGTAATCTGGGCAATCGCGAGAGCCTCATCCGCGAAGCCCTAAGGCTTATTGAATTAAACATAGGTTCGATAGCCAGAACATCTAGGTTCATCGAGACTAAGCCCTTAGGCTTTCAGTCGGAACACCTATTCCTTAATGCTGCAGCCCTTGTAGTCACCACGCTCACACCACACCAATGCCTTGCCGTAACACAACGCATCGAGCGCATGCTGGGACGCAAACAGAAGAGCAAGAATGGGGTGTATCACGACAGACCTATCGACATAGACCTGTTGCTTTACGACGATGTACACATCAACGACGACGAGCTCACGCTTCCGCATCCGAGAATAGAGGAACGTGAGTTCGTTTCTATTCCTTTGAAGGAGATTATGTCAGTGGCTTCGCCTTATCAAAAGTAAAAAAACCTTACCTTCGCTCTGTAAGCGAGAACTTCAGTGAAGTCTCTTAGATACTCCCACTCGAATTTCCTCAAATAAATTTGGGAAATTACTCGCTTATTCGTATCTTTGTGCCCGATTAACAAAATGTGGATAGATTTGGGCTGCTTGCAACCACAATAAAAAATGCTAAAACGGACGGATTCCCGTCCTGCATTATCCCCCTACAGCCTCCATCGAACCACACAATTATTAACATTATTAATTGTGCTATTATGAATTATCTATTTACCTCTGAGTCCGTGTCGGAAGGACATCCCGACAAAGTGGCCGACCAGATATCGGACGCCGTGCTGGACAAACTGCTTGCCTTCGACCCCGAATCGAAGGTTGCCTGTGAGACACTCGTAACCACTGGTCAAGTGGTGATGGCTGGTGAGATTAAGACGCAAGCCTACGTCGACCTCCAACGCATTGCCCGCGAAGTCATCAATCGCATTGGTTACACCAAGAGCGAATACATGTTTGAAGGCAATTCCTGCGGAGTGCTGTCTGCCATTCACGAACAAAGCGACGACATCAATCGAGGTGTCGACCGCGAAATTAGAACAGAACAGGGTGCAGGCGACCAAGGCATGATGTTCGGCTATGCTACCAATGAGACGGAAAACTACATGCCGCTCTCCCTCGACCTGGCTCATCGTCTGCTTCGCGTATTGGCAGAGATTCGTCGTGAAGGACGCGTAATGACTTACCTGCGTCCTGATTCTAAGAGTCAGGTGACCATCGAATACGACGAAAACAATGTTCCCGTGCGCATCGACACCATTGTCATCAGTACGCAACACGATGAGTTTGCATCCGACGAGGCCATGCAACAACAGATATACCAAGACGTCATCAACATTCTCATTCCTCGTGTGAAGGAGACCATACGCAACCCACGCGTGTTACAATTATTTAATGACGACATCACGTATCACGTCAATCCCACTGGCAAGTTTGTCATTGGTGGACCACATGGTGATGCAGGTCTGACAGGACGTAAAATCATTGTTGACACCTATGGAGGAAAGGGTGCTCATGGCGGTGGTGCTTTCTCTGGAAAAGATCCTTCGAAGGTCGACCGTTCTGCCGCTTATGCCGCACGCCACATTGCCAAGAACATGGTGGCTGCAGGTGTGGCCGACGAAATGCTGGTGCAAATCAGTTATGCCATAGGCATAGCAGAACCCGTAAGCATCTATGTCAATACGTATGGACGCAAGCATGTGGACATGAGCGATGGCGAGATAGCCGAGAAGATTAAGGATCTTTTCGACTTGCGTCCTTATTCCATCGAACAGCGTCTGAAGCTTCGCAATCCCATCTACGAAGAGACTGCCGCCTACGGGCACATGGGTCGCGAACCGCAAGTGGTCAAAAAGCGTTTCGAGTCGCTTTACCGCGAGACAAAAGTGGTGGAAGTGGAACTCTTCACTTGGGAGAAACTCGACTATGTAGAACGCATACGCAAGGCTTTCGGCATTGCATAGACGATGTGAGGGAAAAGAGAAAAATTAAAAGAGAAACGCTCGGCATCTGCGAAGCGGAGCAAGAAGATAAGAAATAATGAACGACATACATAGCGTAGCCATTTATTGTGCATCGAGCACGAAGATAAAGCCCATCTACTACGAGACTGCACGCCAACTGGGTCGCGGTCTTGCCCTGCGTGGTGTGACGCAAGTCAACGGTGCAGGTAACATGGGACTCATGCAAGCCGCTTCTGATGCGGCATTGGAGGTAGGTGGGAAGGTCATCGGGGTCATCCCTTCGTTTATGATAGAACAGAACTGGCATCATACGAACCTGACCCAAATCATCGAGACCGACAGCATGGAGAGCCGTAAGCAAACCATCAACGACATGACCGATGCCGCTATCGTTCTTCCAGGCGGATGTGGCACACTGGACGAACTCTTCGAAATCGTCACTCTCAAGCAATTGGGTGTGTACTTGAAACCCATTGTCATTCTGAATGTTGACGGATATTACGACTATCTGCTCAAGCATCTGGAACGTTCCATGCAAGAGAACTTCATGCGTCGTGAGCATTGCGACATCTGGAAGGTGGCAACAACTGCCGAAGAGGCCATAGACCTGGTGTTTACCACTCCTCTCATCGACGAGAGTGTGCGTAGGTTTGCAAAGATTTGATTAGGAAAAGTGAGTTAAAGGAAAGATGTTACAGACGGATTCGTTACAGACAATACAAGACACTGCATCGGCATACCAACATGTCGATTTTGATAGTATTGCCATTGAGAGCGAACCAACTGAATATCATGGTTTCAGTGTATGGCGAATAGCCCAACAATTGGCACAGAAAGGCGAATACACTGACCAACAACTCGACTCTGCCGTGCAAGCCAACCTACCCGTTCGGGAAAGAGTGCGAAGCGACAGACCCGACACACTCTCCATACCCGGCTTGCCTGGCCGTAAGCCTTATGAGGCACAAAACGATCGCATCATCGACTTCAATCAAGGCTACTTCAGTAACAAAGCCATGTTCCATCCCGAACTGCCTTATCGCAGTATGGGCAAGAGTGCCGTTCCACTTCCCTACATGCTTTTGCGCGACGACTGGGTGACGGGTGGCCTACTGCTGTGCTTCGTCATGCTGGTGCTCTCGATTAACAAGATGCGTAAACACCTGCGTCAGCAAAGCAAGGACTTCTTCTTTCCACCACGCGAGAAACCAGGACTCCTGGCTGTGGAGACGGGTTCGGAAAGCAGAGCCCGACTCTTCATGCTCTTCCAGCTCTGTCTGCTTGGAGGCATCATCATGTTTGCCTACTCGCAACACGAACTCAACTTCTTCCTCGGTCAGTTGTCACCCCGATGGCTGTTGGGCATCTATGTGATTAGCTTCATTGCTTTCTTCATTTTGAAATTAGCGTTAGAGCGATTAGTCAACTGGGTATTTTTTCCGAAATTTCAACAAAAAATTTGGAATGACAGTTATTCTTTCATCATTTCTGTCGAATCTATCCTATTTTTTCCACTCGCTATCACCTTCGTTTATTTTAGCTTTCAGTTCGAGAAAATCGCAATAATATTCCTTTTTATCCTCTTAATTATTAAAATTCTAATTGCATTCAAGGCATATCGAATCTTTTTCCCTAAATTTCATTGTCTATTGCATCTTTTTGCGTACCTTTGCGCTCTGGAAATCATGCCTTTGCTTGCATTATGGAAGTCTCTGGCGATTTTGACCGAACATTTGATAGTAAAATATTAGGACAAAGTATTAGGTATAGTCATGGTAAAAAAGATTCTTGTTTCACAGCCAAAACCATCCTCTGACAAGTCTCCTTACTTCGACATTGCACGGAAGTATGGGGTGGAAATCGTTTTCCGTCCCTTTATCAAGGTCGAAAGTTTAAGCCCTCGCGAGTTTCGTGCACAAAGAATCGACATTCTCGAGCACACTGCCATCATCTTCACCTCGCGTCACGCCATCGACCACTTCTTCAACCTGTGCAAGGAGATGCGCGTCATCATTCCTGAGGACATGAAGTATTTCTGCATCACGGAGACGGTGGCTCTCTACATTCAGAAGTATGTTCAATATCGCAAGCGTAAGGTTTTCTTTGGTTCGACAGGAAAGATCGACGACCTCGTTCCTACTATGGTGAAGCACAAGAACGAACGCTACTTTGTGCCCATGAGCGATGTCCACAGCAACGAGATACAGGAACTGCTCGAGAGCAAGAAGTTGCAGTTTACCCAAGGCGTGATGTATCGCACTGTCAGCAACGACTTTGCCGAAGACGAGCCCTTCGACTATGACATGCTGGTCTTCTTCAGTCCCAGTGGCATCTCTGCCCTGCTGAAGAACTTCCCCGACTTCCAACAGAAGAACATCGCCATCGCAACCTTCGGCGTGCATACCGCCAAGGCAGCAAAGGATGCCGGACTCTCAGTCCAGATCGAGGCACCCACTCCCAAGTACGCCAGCATCACTTCGGCACTTGCCGACTACCTTAAAGAGGAACGCCAGTGATGATGCAGAGCCGGCATACATTCAGGAAAGCCGAGCGACTGTGTAGCAAAAAACATATCGAAGCACTTTTCGCAGGAGATAACCGTTCGCTTACGGCTTATCCCCTGCGAGCCGTTTATGCGGATGGTAAAACTCCTGGAGGCATCAAACTCCTCATCTCTGTATCGAAGCGTCACTTCAAGCATGCCGTCGATCGAAATCGTGTGAAACGACTCATTCGCGAGGCTTACCGACTGAACAAAGGCCTGCTTCTCGACCACCTTCCCGAAGACACCCAACTCGACCTTGCCTTCATCTGGATGAGCGACGAACTGTGTGACTTTGCCACCGTGGAGACGAAGGTGAAAACCCTCCTGCAACGCATTGCAGACAGTCAAAAGTAGAACATGGGAAAAGACGAAAACACTAACATTCTTACCAGGACGAAGAAAGTAGCATCACAACTTTCTCGTTTCCTCGTTTCCTCATTTTCTCAACTACTCATCCTCCCCATTCGCTTCTACCAGCGATTCATCTCACCACTGACTCCCCCTTCGTGTCGCTTCACACCCACTTGCAGTCAGTACGCCATCGAAGCCCTGAGAAAGCATGGTCCCTTACGAGGACTGTATTTAGCCATCCGTCGCATACTCCGCTGTCATCCCTGGGGTGGAAGTGGGTATGACCCAGTGCCGTGATAGTTGACAGTTGATAGATGACAGGTGATAGTTCTTGCTCCGACTTCTCTACGCAAGCGGCAGAGCCGAGCGGACAGTTGATAGTTGATAGATGACAAGTGATAGTTATATTGACTTCCACGCCCACCATCATAGCCTTGCTGGCGAGCGTGTCATACAGGACGGCATCGACACACGAGGCCGGCACCCCTGGCATCTGACGCCTTCTACCTCCCCAGCAAGCGATGAACCACACACCAATGAAGGCAGGTTCCTTGCCATCGGCGAAAGCGGTCTCGACAAGGTTTGTGACACCCCCTACGACCTTCAACTCAAGGTGTTTCGCGAGGAAGTAGCCCTTAGCGAACAACTTGGAAAACCCCTCTTCCTCCACTGTGTTCGTGCCATCGACGACATACTTCGCATCCATCGCGAACTCGATGTCCGTCAGCCTTGGATATGGCACGGCTATCGAGGTAATGCCCAACAAATCAAACAACTCCTTCTATTGCCAACCCCCATTTACTTCAGTTTCGGCATTCACTACAACGACCAAGCCCTCCTTGCCTGCCCACTTGACCGCTTGCTCCTCGAAACCGATGAAGACACCACCACTCCCATTGCCGACCACTATGCCCAAGTGGCACACCTGAAAGGTCTTTCGCTCGACGAACTCATCCGTCAAATGCACGATAACTTCCACACCCTCTTTGGAGAATAGTGAGATGTAAGCCTCGTCGACATAAGGAACCCCGGCAATCGAACCTTTGTTCGGCGCGCATCGAACAATTGTTCGATTTCAATCAAGCCCTTGTTCTTTTCTCACTACAAAAGTTACAAAAAAACCTGACATGACCAAAAAATGGGAGCTTGTGGGGGCTCGCGAGCGAAAGATTTTCTGGAAAAGCCTTATAATTCATTGATAACCAATCGCTTAAGTATTTATTCAATGTCATTCTATCCTTCACCACGATTACAGATTACAGATTACAGTTTTGTAGGGGACAGTTGTGTAGATGTGAGTTTAGAACTTACTATATATATATTAT
>JAGCVH010000091.1 GCA_017962495.1 Bacteroidaceae bacterium | reverse complement strand
TGAAACAACTGAAACTGAAACGCTGAAAAGCCAATGTATCATTTATGTTTCATTTAAAAAGCAGTAAATCAATGAAATACGATATTAGTAAACCAACAGCACCTAAGATGCCTCATCTTGGAAAAGGCACAGAATGCATCAGATTGCTTCTCTCACAGACCTCGAAAGACATGCACGAACCCCTTGTACCGATGTTGTTCCCTATACTTGGCGCACACATTAGTGGTTCGGAATTTAAGTACCCCGACCTCACTTGGAAGGAGGCATGTGGCATAATGGCACACCTTGTGGCTGATTCGGGGGGTAATAAAGGTCAATTGACGAACCTTGTGAACGCCATTTGTCGCGACTTTCTGAAACACGACAAGGAAGAATTGGCGAAATTTTTGGAGTGGTAGAAGCCGATGAAGACCAAGGGCATCTACGTCTACTATCTACTATAGAAAAAGTCTCCGTAAAATATTAAAGAAATACTTAAAAAAATGTCGGTATAATATGGATAATCAAAGAATTATCGCTATCTATATATAGCGGTAGAAAGCGGAAGACAAAGGCCTTATGCGCGCAAGGATTAAGCCTTCTGACAGAAACCCTAAAGCTTATTAATCATTAGAGAAATGGGATTAAAAAGAAGTTAAAGGGGAGTTCTTGCTCCATTTTATTTCGCAAGCGTCCTTAAGGCCGAGCGAAAGGGGAGTTCTTGAATAAATCAAGCGAGCAGAGCTCGAGCGAAAAGGACGAATGTACTAGACTGGATGCATACTCTCAAAAACAATCGTTCGTGAGCATAGCTCACTCGCTCGCCCCGCAGGGACGCTTGCGTAGTTTACGGAGCAAGTAATCGGACGGACGAAGTCCTACGCTTGCGTAGTTTACGGAGCAAGAATGCACAATGAGATGGTTATAATAAAATCGTCGATTCGTCCAATCGTACGGGAAGTTAATTTTGTTAATAAAATTAAATTATAGGGTTCAATATTCATTCTTTGCGCTTTTTTCATTATCTTTGTGCAAAATTTAGAAATTATGAGCAAAATATACTCGGTTTGGGAATTTATCAAGCGGCACAGGTATGCCGTGGTGATTGCATTCTTCGCCATCGTGGTGGGCTTTGCCGATGAGGATAGCTTCTGGCAGCGTCGCATGAGGCTGAAGGAGATTGACGCGCTGAAGGCGGAGATGCAGAACTATAAGGACATGTACGACCACGACACACGCGCACTGGAGGAACTGGAGCATAGCAGGGAAGCTGTGATTCGCATCGCTCGCGAGAAGTATCTGATGAAGCGCGAGGGCGAGGACGTGTATGTGCTACTGCCCGCAGAAGAAGTGAAAAGTGATGAAGTGAAAAGTGATGAACCGACGGAGCAGCAAGAGCAGAGCCAAGCGAGTAAGACTGAAGTTCAAGTGAAAAGTAATGAAGGAACTGAGTAAGGCGGAGAACGCAATATTCCGGATGGGGGCTGTGCTCATGGTTGTGGGTGCTGCCCTGTCGTTGTTTGCAGGCTGGTGGGCAGTGGCACTCTATACGCTGGGCGTGTTGATGTTTGCCGCTATGCAACTGCGTGCGGGATACGAGGGCAAGGACTTCGTGGTGCTGCGCTTGCGTCGGCAACAGTTGTTCGGGGCAGCAGTGCTCGTGCTATCTGCCGTCGCCATGATTGCCCAGCAGTCGGGATTCCATCTGCTTCGCCACAACGAGTGGGTGGTGCTGTTGCTCATCGGGGCTGTGATTCAGTTCTACACGGCGATACGCATACCTCAGGAAACAGAAAAATAAAAGACCTCGTCCCAGTCCTCTCCAGAGATAGACGAATACAAAATAAAAAGAGAAAAGATAAATTAATAATTACGCTCAAGTCTCCCCTCGGGGAGATTTAGAGGGTGTCAATATGAAGAATTTATATCTTATTGCCCTGTTGGGCCTGATGATAAGTGCATGCTCCGACCAGTATCTGGTGGACGGAACTACAACGGTGCACGGGATGGAGGGCAAGATGCTCTACCTGAAAGTGTACGAAAACAACGATCTGCGTAACATCGATTCGTCCTATGTCACACACGGAAAATTCGCCTTCAAGGGTTCGATGGACACGACGACGATGGCCAACCTGTTCGTAGGCAACCAGAGCTTGATGCCCGTAGTACTGGAGGGAGGCGACATCGTGCTCACCATCGACGAGATACGCCAGGTGGTGTCGGGCAGTCCGCTCAACGATAGCCTCTATGCCTTCATCCAGCGTAAGACGCAAATCGACAACCAGTTGGCAGAACTCCCACGCAAGGAGGGACGCATGGTGATGGACGGCATGGACCACGAAGAGGTGATAGCGCAACTGGCGAAGGAGGAAATCCTGCTCAACCGTCAGGCCGACCAACTGATAACCTCATTCATCAAGAGAAATTACACCAATGTGCTCGGTCCGGGCGTGTTCATGATCATGACATCGGAATATGCCTATCCCGTATTGACACCCCAGATAGAAGCACTCATCGTGGGTGCGCCCAGCTATTTCCTCAATCATCCTTATGTGAAGGAATACCTGCGGGTGGCTAACGAGAACATGGAGAAGATGAGGGAATGATAGACGCTTCGCGAATTCAAAATTAATAATTCGAACTTCAAAATTGATACAAACAGAGAGCACCGAGACTTCGAAAGTCTCCCCTCAGGGCGATGAAAAGGGAGCTGAATCGAAGATTCTGGAACTTCGCCGTCAGTTGCACGAACACAATTACAGGTACTACGTGCTTAATCAGCCGAGTATCAGCGACTTGGAGTTCGACCAACTGATGCGTGAGCTTCAGGATCTGGAGAAACAGCATCCCGAATGCTTCGACCCGAACAGTCCCACACAAAGGGTGGGGAGTGACCTCAATCACGAGTTCACGCAGGTAGTCCATCGCCGTCCCATGCTCTCTCTTGCCAACACCTATAGCGAGGAGGAAGTGAGGGAATGGTACGAGCGCGTGGAGGAAGGACTGCAAGGGCAACCCTTCGAAGTCTGCTGCGAGATGAAGTACGACGGACTCTCCATCAGCCTCTGGTATGAGAACGGACGCCTGACAAAGGCCGTGACACGAGGCGATGGCGTGCAAGGCGACGATGTGACGGAAAACATCAAGACCATACATTCCATCCCACTTGTCATTCCACCCGAAACGGGATGTCCTGCCGACTTTGAGATTAGAGGCGAAGTGCTAATGCCCTGGGAGAGTTTCGAGAAACTGAACCGCGAAAGGGAAGCCGCCGAAGAACCTCTCTTTGCTAATCCCCGAAATGCGGCAAGCGGAACACTCAAGAGCAAGAACTCGGCAGTGGTGGCACAGCGCCGGCTCGATGCCTATCTCTACTATCTGCTGGGCGACGAGATACCCACCACGAGCCATTACGACAACATGCAACTGGCTGGCAAATGGGGATTTAAGATTGGTCCGCAGATGAAACTCGCCAAGAACCTGCAAGACATTTACGCCTACATCCACTATTGGGACAAGGAACGCAAGAACCTGCCCGTGGCCACAGATGGCATCGTGCTGAAAGTCAACTCCATAGCCCAACAACGCAGTCTGGGCATGACGGCTAAGAGCCCCCGATGGGCAATCGCCTACAAGTTCATGGCAGAGAAGCAAACCACCATACTGCGCTCGGTAACCTTCCAGGTAGGGCGCACTGGTGCCATCACGCCCGTTGCCAACATGGACGCCGTGCAACTCTCTGGCACAATCGTCAGGAGGGCAACCCTGAACAACGAGGACTTCATACGCAAGTTCGACCTGCACATCGGCGACAAAGTCATGGTGGAGAAAGGGGGAGAAATCATCCCGAAGATAGTGGATGTGGACCTCGATGCCCGCGACGAGAACCTCGGACCAAGGGTGGAGTTCATCACCCGATGCCCCGAGTGTGGTACGCCTCTGGTGAGATACGAAGGCGAGGCAGCACACTACTGTCCCAACGATGCCACATGCCCTCCGCAGATTAAGGGCAGAATCGAGCATTTCATCAGCAGGAAAGCCATGAACATCGACTCACTGGGACCTGAGACCATAGCCGAATACTTCCGACGCGGCATCATCCGTGATCCTGCCGACCTGTACGAGATAAGACGCGACCAGATAAGCGGAGCGCGAGGACAGAAGGACAAGAGCGCAAGCCGCATACTCATGGGAATAGAAGAGAGTAAGAATGTTCCCTTCCCGCGTGTCCTCTATGCCTTGGGCATTCGGTTCGTGGGGGAAACTGCCGCCAAGACGCTGGCACGCTATTTCAAGAATATCGATGCCCTGGCCTCTGCCTCAGAAGAACAACTGCTGGAGGTGAACGGCATCGGACAAGTGATAGCCCAAAGCGTACGCTCTTGGTTCGCTAATCCACAAAACATCTGGATGCTCGAACGACTGCGTTCCTATGGTCTGCAGTTTGAACTCTCAGAGGAGGAACTTACCGAACATACCGACCGACTCGCAGGACAGTCCATCGTCATCAGCGGCGTATTTGCCCATCACAGCCGCGATGAATACAAGGCGCTCATCGAGAAGCATGGGGGAAAGAATGTGGGTAGCATATCGGCTAAGACTTCCTTCATCCTCGCAGGCGAGAACATGGGACCTGCCAAACTGGAGAAGGCACAGAAGCTGGGCATCAGGATTGTGAGCGAGGACGAGTTCTTGGAAATGATAAACAATTCATAATCCTGAGTTGAATGTAAATGGTAATTAGGTTAAAAGGTTAAAAAGATTATATATGAACGCTCCAACACTTTTCGACGAACCAATTAATACGACACCGCAAACAGCGGGTAAAGTAAGCAACGGAGGCATTTTCCGAGGCTTGGGGGTTGCACTCATCACGCCCTTCACAGCAGAAGGCGAAATAGACGAAGACGCACTCCGAGGCCTCATCGACTGGCACATTCGCAGTGGGGTGGACTTCATCTGTCTGCTCGGAACTACTGCCGAAACGCCTTGCCTCAGTCAGGAAGAACGCCACAGGGTGAAGGACATCGTGGTGCGACAAGCCAAAGGACGAGTTCCCTTGCTGATGGGATGCGGAGGCAACTGCACGAAAGCCGTCATAGACGAGATTCGACATACCGACTGGAAAGGTATCGACGGGATGCTCTCTGTTTGCCCCATGTACAACAAACCCACGCAGGAAGGACTGTACCAGCACTTCCGTGCCATTGCCGAAGCAAGTCCTGTGCCTGTGGTTCTCTATAATGTACCTGGGCGCACAAGCGTGAACATGACTGCTGAGACAACACTCCGTCTGGCTCGCGAATCGAAAAATATTATCGCCATCAAAGAAGCCTCGGGCAACATGGCACAAATCAAGCAGATACTTGCCGAAAAGCCTCAGGGATTCAACCTGCTTTCGGGCGACGACAGTCTTACCCTGCAAATCATGCAATTGGGTGGAGTAGGAGCTATCAGTGTAATTGCCAATGCCTTACCTGCAGAGACAGCACGCCTTGTACACTTCATGCAGAATGGGCGTCTGGCAGAAGCCAAACTCGTCAACGATGCGCTCTTCGAACTCTATAGTCTGATGTTCATCGAGGGTAATCCCGCAGGTGTGAAGGCTGCTCTTGCACAAATCAGCCAGCAAGCGCCCTTGGGCCTCAGTCCTGTCAAGAACAAATTGCGTCTGCCTCTCGTTCCCGTAAGTAATAACACTTACGAACTCATCCATCAGGCAATGGAAAGGTTGAGTAAGGCTGTGGTGTAGAAGTGATGGAATGATGATGTGATGAAGTGAAGAAGTGATGAAATCAAGGGGGGATATGGTATTCTCTTGCCCCTTGCCCCTTGCCCCCTCTCACTTCTCACTTACTTAAAATAATACACGAAAGTAGCCAGTCCCTCAAGGGCCTTCTTTCCTGTCTCGTCAATCAAGATGGTGATTTTCACCGTGGTCTTAATCGCTCCACGCAGATTGACAAGTTCCTCGAGACGGGCAGTCATCGAAACATGCTGACCAGAGAGTACGGGCTGAGCAAACTTCAGTTTATCGATACCATAGTTCATCTGGCGCTCGAGATTGCCAACGCTTATTATCTGCCCCCACATAACGGGAAGCAGGGATAGCGTGAGATAGCCGTGAGCAATGGTTTGTCCGAAAGGACTCTCGACGCGGCAACGCTCTTCATCAACATGAATCCATTGCTGGTCGATGGTGGCATCGGCAAACTGGTTGATGCGTTCCTGAGTTACATGTATCGAACCGCTATGTCCGAGTTCCTGTCCTTCGTACTGCTTGAAGTCTTCGTAAGAATTAATCTGTATCATAGGTTTTGCGTAATTTTTTGCAAAGATAGTTAATATTTGCCATTTACCATTTCCATTTACCATTTTATTATTATCTTTGCAAGGAATTGCATACTATAATCAGTAAGATGAAACCGATATTCATTGCGGGACCTTGTGTCATCGAGACAGAGGAATGCCTCAACGAGGTGGCTGTCGAACTTGCTCGCTTGCGCGACGAGTTGGGAATCACCATATACTTCAAATCGTCGTTCGATAAAGCCAATCGCACAAGTCTGTCGTCCTACCGAGGACCGGGACTGGATCGCGGATTGGAGATGCTTGCCCGCATAAAGGAGAAATACGAACTGCCCTTGCTCACCGACATTCACGAAGCATGGCAAGCAGAACCTGCCGCAAGGGTGGTGGATGTTCTGCAGATTCCCGCCTTCCTTTGCCGGCAAACCGACTTGCTTGTGGCTGCTGCTCGAACGGGGTGTATCGTCAGCATCAAGAAGGCGCAGTTCCTTTCAGGCGAGGATATGAAATATCCCGTGGAGAAATGCCGACAGAGTGGGGCCAAAGACATTTGGTTGACAGAACGCGGAAACTCGTTTGGGTACAACAATCTCGTCGTTGACTTCCGCAATATCCCCGACATGCTGAAATGGACGGATAGAGTCGTTATGGATTGTACTCATTCGGTTCAGCGCCCAGGAGGGAACGGAGGTTCGACGGGAGGCAATCGGGAGTATGTGCCTGCTATGGCGATGGCGGCAAAAGCCTTTGGCGCTAACGGGTATTTCTTCGAGGTTCATCCCGATCCCGACCACGCGCTGAGCGACGGACCAAATATGTTGAGGTTGAGTGATTTGGAAGGTGTTGTAAGAAAACTAATTGGAAATGACTAACAAGGAAATTGCCATTCAGTGTTTGCGCGACGAGGCGCAGGCCATACTTAGCCTTATCCCACAGATAGACGGGGAATTTGACAAGGCTATCGATCTCGTTTTAGCATGTAAGGGAAAAGTGATACTGACGGGTGTGGGCAAGAGCGGACACATCGGTGCTAAAATTGCTGCCACACTATCGAGTACAGGCACTCCTGCTTTCTACGTTTCTCCCCTGGACCTCTATCATGGGGACTTAGGTGTAATGACAACGGATGATGTTGTTGTTGCCATCAGTCACTCGGGTATGACCGACGAGTTGCTTCGTTTTATTCCGTACCTCATAGAAGAAGGTATCCCCATCATCGCCATTACGAGCAATCCCGAGAGTTTGCTTGCCCGCAATGCCACGTGCCACATCAATGTCGGTATCGACGGAGAGGCTTGCCCTTTGAACCTTGCTCCGACGAGCAGCACTACTGCAACACTGGCTATGGGCGACGCACTTGCTTGCGCCTTGATGGAACGCCGAAACTTTAAGGAACGCGATTTTGCACGCTTCCATCCTGGCGGTTCGTTGGGCAAGAGATTACTAACGCGAGCAAGAGATGTTATGCGAAGCGATGACCTACCAGTCATCTCCCCAGGCATGTCGTTAGGCGAAACCGTGCTACACGTAAGTCAAGGCAGACTGGGCCTGTGCGTAATCGTTAAGGATGGCAAGGTAGAGGGAATCATCACGGACGGTGATGTAAGAAGAGCTATGCAGAACTTGCAGGAGAAATTCTTCCGCGTTCCCGTTGAGGAAGTAATGACCCGTCATCCGAAATCCGTTAGTCTTACAACTCAAATAAGTGAAATACAACGCATTCTACAAGAGAACAAGATTCACGCCGTGCTCGTGGTTGACGAAGATAATCATCTGCTGGGCATTGTCGATAATTTCAGTTGCGCCCTGTAAAGCTCAGACTACTGCAACAGAACTATTGCGACAAGCTCTTGCCGAGCAAGGGAATCCTGAATATCGCGACAATGAGGTGACGCTTTTGCCCTCGGCATCGGAGAAATATGCCGACCTCTCCCTGTGTATCGATTCTGCACGCCACTTTGTCCACCTCGAATACTTCATCTTCCGACGCGATTCGGTGGGTAATGCCTTTCTCCATCTCCTTCATCGGAAAGCAAGCGAAGGCGTGGAAGTGAGATTGCTCATTGATGCCTACGGCAATTACAAGTCGCCCCTTGCCATGAAGAAAGAACATCTAGACAGCATAAGGGGGCTGGGAATCGACGTGCAAATGTACGACCCTCTACACTTCCCTTGGATTCAGAACATGCTTCATCGCGACCATCGCAAGATAGTGGTAGTGGATGGGAAAACAGCTTTCACGGGAGGCATGAATATTGCCGACTATTACGAAAGGGGTACGGAAAGGACAGGACGCTGGCGCGACATGCAGATTCGACTCCAAGGTCCTGTAGTGGATGAGTTTGAGAACATCTTTGCCCAAATATGGTACAAGACTACAGGGGAGGAACTCGATAGCCAGAAGTATTGCCACAAGACGGAATCGGCAGGAGACAAACTCATCAGC
Source organism: Bacteroidaceae bacterium (assembly GCA_017962495.1). Lineage (GTDB taxonomy): Bacteria > Bacteroidota > Bacteroidia > Bacteroidales > Bacteroidaceae > Physcousia. The sequence goes on along the minus strand of JAGCVH010000091.1, from coordinate 6,512 downwards.
GTGGTTAATCGTGAGCCTCGTAAGTTGAGCAAGAAGATGCGACAAGCCTTCGTCAGTGCGCTCGATGTTGCCCAACATGAAGTGCGCATCGTTAATCCTTATCCCACAAACACGAATTCCGTCCGTCGGGCGATGAAGCGCCTTCTTCGTCGAGGCGTAAAACTTCAGATTATGGTCTCCTCTTCTATGGACAACCAAATCACGCCCGAAGTGGTGGCAATAGAGATGAAGCGCTTGATGCGACGCGGGGCAGAGGTTTATTATTATGAGGGAGGATTCCATCACACCAAGGTCATAATGGTGGACGATGAATTGTGCTCCATAGGAACGGCTAATTTCGACGGGCGTTCCCTGCGATATGACTTTGAAGTGAACGTGTTTGTCTTCTCTCCACAAACAACCCTGCAACTGAACAATATCTTTAATGCAGACTTGCAGAACAGCGTCCTACTGACAAAAGACAATTTCAAGCAACGCTTCTCCCTGCGCCGACGCATGCTTGGGCGAGTATTCCAGCCCATCAAGGGGCTTTTGTAGTGCGTGCCTTATTCCTTACCTTCTGACGTATAAAGATGTCCTTCCACGAAGTAAAATCCTTCTTGAGGATGACGCCTATGCCTTGTGTGGTAAGCGAGGACTTAGTGAAATAGCGGTCATTGGTTTCGCTGTAAGCCTTCAATGCCACACTTCCTGTTCGCGTGAGCAGGTATTTCACATCGAAGTCACCGATAAAGTTGCTGGTGGCAACAGGATTCTCACGATAGCCAAAGTTTCCGTTGATAAGCAGACGATTATTGAGCAGATTGCCTTGCAACATTCCTTCTACGTCCAAATCACTCCATCCCTCCTGTCCCGTACGCAAGTTAGCACCAAAGTTCCAGTTCGAGGAACCAATCATGTTCGATAATGCCTGATTGATAGTACCGGAGAGGGTGGAGGAGAGCAACGAATTCATGGCCATCGTGCCTTGCGTCTGCTGGTCGTTGGTGTAGTCGTAGGCATAGAATCGTCCTATACCCAGCAGATAGATAACCTGCATGTTCCGTTCCTCTTCAGTAGAGATGAGCGAGCGCACCATCTGTTTCTCCTCTTCGTTGGCATTGGGGATGTCAAAGTCGAATGTGATACGCGGAGCACGAGCCTTTCCACCTATGTTCATGAGGCAGTTGACGCGAGTTGTCGTGTTCGAGAAGTTCGCTTTCGGATTGATATCGTTCAAGGAGACACCCGAAACCGTGTGAACAGCCTGCAGATTAAGGTCTCCAGCATAAGGTTCGCCGTTGAAGGTAATCGTTCCGTCGGGCGAAAACTCGAAGTTCTTATGGATGATTTCCTGAAGCGACAGATTGTAAGTGCCCCGACCAACTCGATAAGTGCCAAAGAGGTCGAAACTACCTTTATTATAATAATGCGCGAGCATGTGACCACTTCCGTTCAAGGTGATTTTATCGCCCGAACGAGTGTCCATGAGTAAGTTCATCGTGGAGTTCTCATCTATGTCAAGGTCAAAGTCGATATAGAGGTCCGACGATTCTTGCTCTTCCTCTGCATTCTCCGATTCATCACTCGACTGATTCTCGTCCTTATACTTCGCGTATAGCACATCGGACTTGTTCCGGTAGGTAATAAACGGCGTATCGGTAAGCTTATCGGGCGAAGTGGCATTATAGGTGAAGGAAGTGCCTCGCTCTGGATGTGCTTTGATGCCTATGCGCACTTGTCCCGGACGGCCCTTCAGCGTCACTTCTCCAGTGGCCAAGACTGTGCCGTAGAAATTCATATCGCCCAGTTCGCGGAAGTCGTAACCAAGAATGTTGTCACCCCTAATACTTATGTCGTAAGTAAGGTTCTTGAACGAATCGTGATGAAGGCGTCCTGTCACGAGAGCCTGATGCCCCTGCACATCGGGATTGCCTTGCGGGTCATAGAGGTGGGCGTCGGTGAAGTATATGTTATCAGGTCGCAACTGCACCGAGTCGTTAAGCATGTGATAGCGAACGCCGATGTAGGGAATACCGACACTGCCTTCGTTGACAAGCGCATCGCCTTCGATATTGATTTGCTTGAAGGGACCAAAGATGTGAACCCATCCCGTGGCTCTTCCCTGCAGATTATCGAAAATGCCAGAGGTCCATTTATTGATGAACTCCAGATTCACGCGTTCGGCATTCACGTTCAGGTCGAGTCCGTGATAGTCAACATCTTTCTTCGGAGTGACATACCCTTTGACGAGTGTGCGCCCTTGATTGGGAGAGTCGGCAATATCGCCATCGAGGAAGATGGAGTAGGGACGTTCGCCCCAGTTGAGATGAATGTCGAGGTCGCCCATTGTTCCGTGATTCAAGGCAAACTTGGGTATGCGGATGTAGGCATCGGCTTTAGGCGAGGAGAACAGCGAGTGGGCATATGCGTCGCCTGTGGCTTCTCCGCCAAGTTCTACCGCATGGAAGTTGATGAGCGAGAAGATATATTCCAGGTTGATTCGTTGCAGTTGGGCATGAAGGGTATCGGCCTCCGAGTCAGAAGCACGTCCTTCGACATGGATGAAACGATTTCCCTGACTAATGCCAAAGCTATCCACCTGCAGAGCCCCGTTATAATAGGAGACGAAGCCCGGATGGATGCTCCACACGGTATCGCTCACGATAAAGTTGGAGGGCAGTATTTCACTCTCGAACCCTTGCTTTCCTTCTGGATCTTTCCAAAGGCGCGAGATGATGCTTATGTCTCCTGCGTAGGAGGTCTGTGGGCGTTCTTCTCCTTCGACTTCATTATTAAAGAAGATTCGTGTGGTTAGTTTCCCATCATGCCCTTGCGTGTCTGCTCCGACATTAATCCATCGGCCTTTCATCTGCCTTTGCAGTCCCAGGTTTGCAACTATCGACTCGAAATTGCTCTCGAGATGCAGGTCGACGTCGCGCAACTGCTCATTGCCGTAATTAATGCCTGGCGATTTCAGATTTACCCACAAGGCATTCTGCTCGCTATCCATCTCTCCGTAGGCTGTAGTGGTTCCGTTAAGCGTGAGGGGAACTCCAAGGAGCCGGCGCAGAGGTTCGGCATTATAGGCACGAAGGATAAACGAAGCATGGCCTTGGGATTGGGCAACCTTAGCCGTAGGGTTGTAGTTAAAGCTTGGCAGGTAATTACTTACCAGACGCTTGACTTGAGCAACCAGCACATCGGGCTCGAATGTTCCGTTGACTTGGGCTTCGAGGAACGGACTTATTAATAAGATGTTGCGCTCGTCACCTTGCGGACGCGAAGTCAAGTGTATGTCGCCCGGGTGGTAAGTGCCTGTGGAGTCTGTCATTGCGAAGTCGTTGAGCTGAACCACTCCCGTCATCTTATCGAGCGAAGTTCCTGTGAGGTCCGCAAACAATTGACCAGAGAAGTGCGTGTCAGGATAGCGCTTCGTCAGGTTAAGCATGTGAGGCGCAAGACTGGCAATATCGGCCTTCACCTTATAGATGTGACTCTTCAGGTCCATCTCTCCTTCAATATCAAAGGAAGCATTCGGGTCGGACGACGCCAGATTGACATCAACATTCGACTTGGAAATATTGAGTTGCTTGACATCGACGTTCCGATACCGATATCCCTTATACTCGGCTTCGGATATATGTCCGTTTAAATTAAGCCTTAGGTCTTTTGCAATAAGGCCTGAGGCCTTAACGTCGAAGGCCATATGTCCGATGTCTTTGCGCCTAAGGAGTTCTCCCAACTCAAAACCGTCGCTTCGCAAACGGGCATCTATTTGTCCGTCCTTTTGTCTGCTTCCGATAACCAAAGCATTACCCAATGGTGTGTTTGCCTCTATGTTTCCGTTCACTCCGCCTTGGGCGTATTCCACTCGTCCCTTAGCATTGACAGAGCCTAAACGCTCGATTATCTCGTTTGAAAAATAGGGCTTAAGGACTTCGCTCTCAGCATGCAAGTCCCAGATATCGACTTTCGCACGCAGGCTATCCTTGCCTTGCCATAATTGTTCCGCCTTTCCGGAGGCTGAGAGGCGCAAATGTCCCTCCCCGTCGTTCAATAGTAATGAACCAATGTCCAAGCGGTCGTCCTTTCCCTGAAACGCCATCTCTAAGTCGGCAACATCCTTCACCTCATTCAAGCGAGGAAGCAAAGGCGTAAAGTCAGTGGGGGAGAGGTGAGCCTTTATCTTGCCAACGTAATCGACGAGTTGCCACTTCGAGCCTTGTTTGCGATAGGACGAATTCAAGGAAGGAATCTCTACCTGTGAGTTGGGCAACTGCATCTTGAAGTCCGACAACATGCCTCCCTGTTTATTGCCAACGAGATTGAAAGCCAACGACTTAACTTCAAGTCCGCTTCCCTCTTTGACATCGAAGCGTTTCATCCGCACGTTAAGAGAGTCGTCGGTAAGTGCATTAAGATTGGCAGTAACATTGAGGTCGGTCAAATTAAGGTGTGCAGGCGTGAAGGCAGTGGTGTCGGGTTTCCAACGCTGATGCCAACTGATGTTTCCGCGACGAATCAATATCTGACTTATGCGCAAGTCCAGTGGCGTGTGCTTGGTAGTGTCCTTCGATGCAAAAGCCTCAACGAGAAACTTGAAATTAGGGTCGCATTCCTCACATTCTTGGTACAAATTGGCGTGCATACCAAAGAGCTGGGCATTACTGATGCGAATGCGATGGTTCATCATATCGCGTATTCCCAACCGAGCAGCAACGCGAGCCACTCGCAACATCTCTTCGCCTTGCTTGTCCCACACTTCCAAATCGTCAACGATAAGGCGTCCGTTCCATGCAATCTGAATGCGTCCGACTTCGACCTCAGTCTCGAGAACACGCTCAAGTACTCCTTCAACAGCATTGGCTAACCATCTCTGTACGAAGGGGATATTAACGAGGAGTGTCACCATCAGGTACAAGCCCACGATGATGCCAACCAGCCAACTTAATATCGTTCTTGCGCGTTTCATTTAACTTAGGTACACATTACGCCAATTTAAAATCTGCACAAAAATACAACATTATTTCGGAATTATCGTGTTTTTGTCATTTATTTTTCGTACCTTTATGCCCGTTTAAGACACATTCATTATTATTTTTTAACATATGACAAAAGTAATCAAGTTACGTAAGGGCCTTGATGTCAACCTGAAAGGTAAGCCTGCGGAGGAGATTGCCCAAGTGAAATGTCCGGGAGAGTATGCGCTCCAACCCGATGATTTCACGGGCCTCAAGCCAAAGGTTGTCGTGAAGGAAGGCGATAAGGTTCTTGCGGGCGATGCCTTGTTCGTTGACAAGTTGCATCCCGAAGTGAAGTTTACGTCGCCCGTTAGTGGCGTTGTCAGTCTTGTGGAGCGTGGTGACCGGCGCAAGTTGCTCTCCGTTCGCGTGAAGTGCGACGAGAAGCAGGAGGCTCGCGAGTTCGATGTTAAGCAAGACGTGAAGACGTTGCTCTTGGAAAGCGGTCTGTTCGGGTTCTTCCGTAGCCGTCCCTACGACGTAGTAGCAAATCCTGAGGACGAGCCCAAGGCCATCTTCGTCAGTGCCTTCAATTCAATGCCGCTGAGCCAGAACTTCGAAATTGCCCTGAAGGGTCAGGAAGAGGAGTTCCAGACAGGTATCAGCGCACTGGCCAAATTGGCAAAAGTGCATCTGGGCGTAAGTGCAAAGCAGACTGCAAAAGCGCTGTTAGAGGCTAAGGATTGCGAGGTAACTGTCTTCGACGGTCCTGCTCCTGCCGGCAACGTAGGTGTGCAGATCAATCATGTTAGTCCCATCAACAAGGGCGAAGTGGTTTGGACGCTGGGCGCAGAAGAGGTTATTTTCGTAGGTCGTCTGTTGCTGACTGGCAAGCTTAATCTCACGCGCACCATCGCTTTGGCAGGTAGTGAGGTGAAGTTCCCCAAGTACTACAAGGTGCTGGTTGGCCAGAAGCTGACAACCCTGCTCGAAGGCCAGATTGAGGACAATGGCTACCACGTACGTGTCATCGACGGCAACGTTATGACTGGTCTGAAGACCACTAAGGAGGGATTCCTTGGCGCACATCGTACAGAAGTAAACGTCATCCCCGAAGGCGACGACAACGCCGAGATGCTGGGTTGGATCATGCCTCGTTTCCACGAGTTCTCCACCAGTCGCAGCTATTTCTCTTGGCTCTTCGGAAAGAAGAAGGAATATACGTTGGACGCCCGCATCAAGGGGGGTGAGCGCCACATGATATTCTCTGGCGAATACGACCGCGTGTTCCCGATGGACATCTTCGCAGGCTATCTCATTAAGGCCATCATCACTGGCGACATCGACCGTCAGGAACAGTTGGGCATCTACGAGGTAGCTCCCGAGGACTTTGCCATTGCTGAGTTTGTAGATAGTTCGAAACTTGAACTCCAGCGCATCGTTCGCGAAGGCCTGGACATCTTACGTAAAGAAAACGCATAAGATATGAAAGCATTAAGAAATTATCTGGACAAGATAAAGCCGAACTTCGAGGAGGGAGGCAAGCTTCACGCATTCCAGAGCCTGTTC
>JAGCVH010000090.1 GCA_017962495.1 Bacteroidaceae bacterium | reverse complement strand
TAGCCCTTCATCAGCATCTCCATGTTCGATTGGCCCGAGCATATCCACACCTCGCCAATCATCACATTGCTAATTTGAACGTAGTCTTTGTCCTTGAAGCCAATAAAATAAGGACCGCCGGCCTCTGGCGTCTTCACCTTCAAACCGAATTGTCCGTATTTGTTAGCCTGCACGTTGTGGCCTTTCTTATCCCACGAGGTGGAAATGCTAACCCATGCACCAGGTTCTGCCCAGCCCCAGATGTTACACTCCGATTGCTGTTGCAGCACCATGTTGTCGCTGAAGAACTGCGGCAGTCTTACCTTTGCGTTTAAACTTAAGCCAAAGATGACGCAGATTACACAGATTATTTTTCTCATATATGAATACGTTCTACTATTTCGTTATTGCTTTTGATGTTATCAGGTAGGGTTGTTCTAGAAGACCGGCAGGCAACAGCCCGTCGCCTTTGGTTCGATATTTGGCGTTAGTCCATATTCCTTCGTATGGCGCCTTCCCTTTGTCCATTCCTCGCAGGGCATTATGCCATGTGTTCACCACCTCGATTTCTATCGTGTTCTTGCCTTTCTTCAAGGTCCCGCTGATGTCAACAGCATATGGAGCCGTCCAGGCAATACCGCAATCAATGCCATTCACCCAGACATGGGCAATATCATGTACGTTTGGTAATTGGAGACTTCCCTTTTCATCGGGTTTCCCCTTCCATTCGAGAATAGTGGTGTAGCGGGCGTGTCCACTGAAATACCGGATTCTATCGTCCTCATGCTGGCTCCAGTCGAAGAGTCGTTGTTGTTTTAGGGTAATTCCACTTTCTTTAAAGTGAATGTCCCATAGTTGGTCTTCCATATATCTTCTGCCTGGCAGAGAGATACCATTAGATGAGAGTATATCACTTGTTGTAGACATTTCACCCTTTTCATCCAATATAATGAAAAAGCTCTGGTATGGCAACATCGATTCATTAATGGTGGTATGCTTTCCGTCAGAATGACTGCTGATGACAGGCATCGTCGTATCACTAATGGGATCGTACCTCATAGGACGGGAACCTGCAGTGCGTAATGTTGCGGTCATGCTTACGGATTTGTTGTTTTGGTTGGAAAAGAAATAGATATCCTTGCCATCTGCCTTCCGATGGTTGTAAGCGATGCCTTCAAGTGGTTCTTTGTCGTCAATGGTTTCTGGCCAGAAGGTAACATCGGGTTCTATGTCCCTCAAAGTTTTCTCACGCCATGGCTTGTCTATGATGAGCACACCTTTTTGACGTAGTTGCTCAATCTTTGTTTTAACTTCTTTCGATACCAAAACACTTTCAGGAATCACCAGCACCTTGTAATTAAATGGTTGATTCATGAGGGCGTCCTTATTCATCGAGTCGTATTGATAACCGTGCAGGGGATTGATCCAGTCTTTCAAGTCGATAATACCTGCTGAGTGTCGCACGCCAACGGGCGACTCTTCCATGGGTTGTCCGACATTTGCAAGACGCCGTCTTTCAGATAACACACGCTTCGCCCCAAACAAACCTGGCAGCATCGGCACCAATCGGTCTGGCGTGAGTGCGCGAGAGGGAATATCCTCACCTGTATATACTGCGATATCCACCACGGGCTTACCCTTTTGCAGGAGCGTCTGACAACGGGTGATATAATCCACAAAAGGTTTGGCTTCGGCAAACCATGTCTGATCACGCTGGAAGAAGAGCCCGATGCCGTCGAGTGTCATGCCTGGTTTGCGGTCGAGCCAGGGGTTGTGGGTATTCACATGGAAGAAGAGCCGGTTCATGCCTACGGCGAAGTTCCTGTCCAAAAGAGCCTTGATGCTCGCCGGTGTTTCATCCCAGACGCCTCTCACCTCTGTAAAGCCCTCGGCCTGCACGATATTCTTGCCATAGACGTGAGCTCCACTGATGGCATCGAGCATATCGTTGGGCTTGTCGTGGGTGGGGGAGTTGAGCCAGTATTCGCCCATCGGCATATCCACGTATTTATAATGTTCCATTCCATCAGAGACCATTGTGGGGGCGACGCTCTCTGAAGACAACTGCACCCCATACTCACGAGCTTTTTGTGCAACCGTAGCGAAGAACACTTCGTTGATGAGTTCATTGATGGTCTTGCGGATATCCCGCAATGTCTCCTCGCCGCCTCTCATAGGCACACCTGCATAGATGGGCAACAAAGGCAGAATGTCATAGCCCCTGCGCCGCTCAAACTCCTGGGCAAAGTTCTGGCTCCAGTTCTGCGAGCCACATTCCCAGGAGTCCACATGCAGGTATTGGATGGTTTTGTGGTTAGGGCGTTTCATAAACAGTCCGAACCAGTTGTCAATCTGCTTCTCTACTGCTTTCTTCGAGAACTTGTCGCACTCCAATCCTTTTGCCCCACCTGCAGTCGCATTGGTATGTCCTGTACTTGTGTGTCCCATGCGGAGAATGCGCCAAGTACCCTCTGGCAGGTCGATGTCCGCGATGTCGCCTTTCATCAGGAAAGGGATAACGTCTGTGGGGCGCAGAAAATCGGTAAAGGGCAAATCGTCCTCAGTGGCTTCGGGAGCGATACGCCATACATAGCCTGCCTTTCCTTCCCAGTTGTCGATAAGCGCCCAACTATAGAACTTGATGCCCTTCAATCGCAGGACTGGCTTCCACTTGGCGGCATCCAAATCCTCTGC
>JAGCVH010000089.1 GCA_017962495.1 Bacteroidaceae bacterium | reverse complement strand
TTAAAAATTAAAAATTAAAAATTATTGTGTATCTTTGCGCGAAAGAGAAAACATAATATATGTTTATAATCAATTTTATACTCAAGTATATCGCTGCTTTCGGGAAATACCTGGAACTGATGGGACGCACCTTCAGCATACCTGAGCGCATGCGCATGTTTATGAAGCAATACGTCAAGGAGATGGCGCAGTTGGGTGTCGATTCCATCGGCATTGTCCTCCTGATTAGTTTCTTCATTGGAGCTGTGATTTGCATCCAGATTAAGTTGAACATCCAGAGTCCTTGGATGCCGAATTTCACCACGGGTTACACCACGCGTGAGATTATGGTGTTGGAGTTCTCGAGCAGTATCATGTGTCTGATTCTGGCAGGTAAGGTGGGTTCGAACATTGCCTCGGAGATTGGCACCATGCGTGTGACACAACAGATTGACGCACTGGAGATTATGGGTGTCAACTCTGCCTCGTTCCTCATCCTCCCGAAGATTCTGGGACTGATGACGATGATTCCCTTCCTGGTAGTGTTCAGTATCGTGGCAGGATTCATTGGAGCCTACGCCACAGCTTTCGCGGGCATCATCACGCCCGATGACCTGACAGTGGGTCTCCTCCACTCTTTCGTGCCTTGGTTTGTGTGGATGTCTATCATCAAGAGCATCTTCTTTGCCTTCATCATTGCCAGCGTCTCGTCGTACTATGGCTACAACGTGCAGGGTGGTTCGTTCGATGTGGGTAAGGCTTCCACAAATGCTGTGGTCTCGAGCAGTATGCTGATCCTCTTCGCAGACATCTTCCTTACTCAGCTATTAAGCTGAGTAAGGAATGGCAAATGTTAAATGTTAAATGGCAAATGTAAGATAATGAGTTATTACGACATCGATAATAATCCTACCTATAATAAAACGCTTGAATTCTCCATACGCATAGTCAACTTATGTGATTATCTCCAAAAAGAGAGACAAGAATATATCATAAGTAAGCAGCTCTTGAGATGCGGCACTTCCATAGGAGCAAACTACAGCGAAGCATTAGGAGGTGAATCGAACGACGATTTTATCCACAAATGTGCCATTGCACAAAAAGAGAGCAATGAAACCAAGTATTGGTTGACCTTATTACACCGCACAGGAAGATTAACTGACGAGGAATATAAATCTATCGCTAACGATTGTCAAGAGCTAAGGGCCATATTAGCTTCCATCATAAATAAATGCAAACAAAAACGATAACACATTTAACATTTGACACTTGACATTTGACATTCGACATTTGACATTCGACATTTGACATTATATATTACCATGATTGAAATAAAACATCTCTATAAAACTTTCGAGGATGGAAAAGATGTGCTGATGGACATCAATTTCACCTTTGAGGACGGAAAGACGAACCTCATCATCGGACAGAGCGGAAGCGGAAAGACAGTGCTGATGAAGAACATCGTGGGCCTATTCGACCCCACGCGAGGCGAAATCCTTTACGACGGACGCGACTTCGTGAAGATGACGAAGAACGAACGCGTAATGCTGCGTCGCGAGATGGGAATGATATTCCAGAGTGCTGCCCTCTTCGACTCAATGACGGTGCTCGAAAACGTGATGTTCCCCCTCGACATGTTCTCCGACAAGAACGAAGCCGACCGCATAAGCCGTGCCAAGTTCTGCCTCGATCGTGTCAACCTGAAAGGTGCTGAGGACAAGATGCCCGGCGAAATCTCAGGCGGTATGCAGAAACGCGTGGCCATTGCCCGTGCCATTGCCCTGAACCCGAAATACCTGTTCTGCGACGAACCCAACTCTGGCCTCGACCCGAAGACCTCGCTTGTCATCGACGAACTCATCCACTCCATCACTCACGAGTACGACATGACCACCATCATGAACACCCACGACATGAACTCCGTGATGGGCATCGGTGAGAACATCCTTTACATCCACGAGGGTTGTGTGGGATGGACTGGCACGAAGGACGAAATCATGACCTCCACCAACGAGAAACTGAACTCGTTCATCTTCGCCAGCGACCTCTTCCGCAAGGTTAAGGAGGCGAACCAAGAATAGTTCTTCAATTTGACGATTTGACGATTGGACGATTGGACGATTTCACAATTTCACGATTTGACGATTTCACATTTTATACAATCCATTCAAAAAAGCCATGAAACGCATTACACTTCTTCTCATTGCCGCATTCTCTCATTTCCTCATCACCTCGGCCTTGGCACTGACCACGCCGAAGTTTAATGCCGAGAGTTACTACATAATCCAGTTCAGCAACAGCCAGCTCTACCTGACTGCAGGCAACAACGGGGCTAACCTCACCACCCAGCAGGGAACCATCGAGACAGCCACCGACAAGCAACTGTGGAAGTTCGTGGGTTCGCTCGCCAGTTTCCAACTGGTGAACAAAGCCGGGCAGTATGCCGCATACAGCACTTCGGCAGGCCGCATTCAGGCACAGACCACAGCCGACGGTTCGGGATGGTCGCTCGCCAACAGCACCACCTACTGGCAAATGAAGTGGGCTGGCACCAGCGATTCGAAAGCCTACATGAACCAGTGGGGAGGCACTGGCGTGGGTACATCGTTAGGTCTTTGGACATCGGGCGACACCAACAACCAGTTTGTCATCATCGACCCTGCCGACCCCGACATGCCTGAGTTCTACATCGGTTCTGCCACCTCGTTCAGTCCTGCCCATCCGCTCACGCTCTGGTACGACCAACCTGCCACAGCCACAGGCGTGGCAAATCCCTGGATGGAATACTCCCTACCCATCGGCAACGGTCAACTGGGTGCAAGCCTCTTTGGCGGAGTGAAGAAGGATGAGATTCAGTTCAACGAAAAAACCCTCTGGTCAGGCTCTTCCGCCATCGGTGGCGATCACGGCTACTATCGCAACTTCGGTTCACTCATGGTCGACGACCTTTCGGGAGTCTTCGGCATGAGCAAGGAAAAAGCCGTTAAGGACTATCTGCGCTACCTCGACATAGAAGACGGAACGGCAGGGGTCAGTTACTCCTCGCCTGACGGCCAGACACGTTACGAACGCACCTATTTCGTCAGCAACCCCGACCGCGTGATTGCCATTCGCTACAAAGCCACAGGAACGGACCGCCTGAGTCTGTGCTTCAGCTTCACGCCCGGAAGCGACATCGATGCGCGCTACAGCGTCATGGGCGAGACGACGGCCGCACCAGGCGACCTGCGATTCTACGGGAAACTCGACAACGGACTGGCTTATCAGGCCAACGCCCGCGTCCTGCTGCCCTCGCAAGGAACTTCCACCTACGACACTTCCAAGAGGACCGTCACGGTCACCGATGCCGACCAGGTGGTGGTGCTCCTCTCTGCCGTCACCAGTTACGACGACAGCGAGTCGAACAGCAAATGCCTTACCAAGGAAAGCACAAGCGACATACAGAAACGCCTGCTTGCCATCCTCGACGCTGCCGCAGCAAAGGGATTCGACACTCTCCTTGCCGACCACGTTCAGGACTTCCAGTCGTTCATGGGACGCGTGTCCTTCTCACTTCAGGGAGCTGCCTCGAAGCGTCCGACCAACAAGCTCATCGACTACTACAACTCGCTCTCAAACCTCAACAACAGCGAGGCACGATTCCTCGAACAACTCTACTTTGCCTACGGGCGCTACCTCGAAATCAGCAGTTCGCGAGGCGTGAATGTCCCCAGCAACCTGCAAGGCATCTGGAACAACCTGGCTTCGGCACCCTGGCACAGCGACATACACACCAACATCAACGTGCAGATGAACTACTGGCCTGCCGAACCCACCAACCTGTCGGAGATGCACCTGCCCTTCCTCAACTTCATCATCAAGATGGCACAGATGAGCAGTTACAAGAACGCTGCCCGCCAGTATGGCAAGGTCTCTCAGGGGTGGACCGTCTTCACGGAAAGCAACATCTGGGGCGGCATGAGCACGTGGGGCAACAACTACTTCGTGGCCAACGCCTGGTACTGCAGCCATCTGTGGCAGCACTACCGCTACACGCTCGACGACGAGTTCCTGGCACGTGCCTTCCCTGCCATGTGGAGTTGTGCACAGTTCTGGATGGAACGTCTCATCGAGGACCGAGGCTACAACAGCGCCACGCAGAACAGCGGTTACAAGGGCACGGCTTACAGCTTCGACCCCGACGGCACGCTGGTGGCTCCTGACGAATATTCTGCCGAGCAGAACGACCATCCGAAGGAGGACGGCACAGCCCACGCTCAGCAACTCATCTACGCCCTCTTCCAGAGTGTGAAGAAGGCCTACGACATCCTCGGTCCTGCCGTCACGGGACTTGGCGAAGCCGATGTCGAGAAACTCAGCCTCTATCTCGAGAAGACCGACAACGGACTGCACACCGAACCCTACACCGCCTCCTCGCTCAACTCCAGCTGGACGAACCCGCGCAACGGAGTGAAGAAAGGCGACCTCCTGCTGCGCGAATGGAAATACTCGCCCTACGACGTGTCGCAAGATCCCGGCCATCGCCACATGAGTCACCTCATGGCGCTCTATCCCCTCAGTCAGATAGGTCCCTCCAGTCCCTATTTCGTGCCGGCTGTCAACAGTCTGAAACTGCGCGGCGATGCCGCCACGGGATGGAGCATGGGTTGGAAGGTCAACCTCTGGGCTCGCGCTCACGATGGCGACCACGCCCACACCATCCTGAAGAACGCCCTGAAACACAGCACCTCGTACGGCACCAACCAGAATGCCGGAGGCGTGTACTACAACCTCTACGACGCCCACTCGCCCTTCCAGATCGACGGCAACTTCGGCGTCTGTGCAGGCATTGCCGAGATGCTCCTGCAGAGCCACACCGACACCCTGCTCCTCCTCCCTGCCCTGCCCTCGACATGGCCCGAAGGCGAAGTCAAGGGACTGCGTGCCGTGGGTAATTTCACGGTCAATCAAGGATGGAAGTCAGGCAAACTCACCAGTCTCGTCATCCAGTCTGGTAGTGGCAGGCCCTGCGTCCTCAACTACCCCGGCATAGCCAGTCACGCCGTCTATTGCGGTTCCAACGAAGTCAGCGTAACCGTCCTCGGTCCCGACATCATCGAATTCCCCACTCAGGCAGGACAGTGGTACGAAGTGGATCTTGGCGACATGACGGGCGTTCGCGACATCAAATACCGTCCCGAACTGGAGTTCGAAGTCCACCGTCAGGGCAACACCATCGTTGTCGAGGGCGACGACATCACCCACGTCACAGCCTACGACACCACTGGCCGACGCCTTGCGCGCCACTCTGCCCGTTCCTTTCGTGCACCCAAGGGCGTAGTCCTCGTCCAGGCCCGTGCTGAGGACGGCACCACAGAGACTCGCAAATACCGCTAACTCCACCATTCAATGCAACGAGGGAAAGCGGAGTTCTTGCTAAGGCAAGCGTCCTAAAGGCCGAGGGAAAGGGGAGTTCTTGCTCCGTTGCTCTACGCAAGCGTCCCTGTGGGCCGAGCGAAAGGGGGCTTATTACTAATCGTAAAACGTCTGTCGTTTCAGCCATTGTTTGAAAAGAGAGTCATTGAAGGAGATTTCTTGTCCGTCCACGTCAATAAGGTCTTTCTTCAGCAAAGCCTTTTTGACCGATTGCACATTGGCCGAAGATTCTAGGCGATATTTCTTAATGACATCTTTTCGGCTGAATCCAGTGGTCACGCCATTAGCCAATGCCCGAAGGAAGTTAAGCTGAAGCTCGGATAATTGCTCCACTTCCCGTTGGAAGAATACCTTGTTTTGTTCCAACAGGTCATCAATGGCTGCCGTGACATCTTTATTGGTTACAATCTTGTCGGTCTTATACCACACCACCCACGCCAGATGCTGAACGTATGAGGAGAGGTTTTCCGTTACTTCACAGATTTTGGCGGCTTGTTCAGCAGATATTATTTTACCTGTCTCTTGGAACTTGGCACAAATGAACGGCACCCATTCCTCGGTGGGAATCTTTTTGAGGAACATCATGTCTCCAAACTTGTAGAACGGCTTGCCCTTGTCGTTGAAGATGTTTTCCATCAGGTGCTTCTTGCTGCCAAACATACAATATGTGACGTTCTGTTGATGCTGCCATACAGAGCGTAGCTTCTTCTGGAATCTTAGCGAGTCGTCGAAATCTGCTATCTGCTGGAACTCATCCAGGCACACCACCAGATGGATATTCTTGTTCTGAGCGATCTTCTCTGGCAACTGCAAGATGTCAGTTTCAGTATCGTCCTTGGGATTCCACTCAAACGACAGCGAGAAGTCGTTCAGTGGGTCGGAACCAAACGAGAACTTGGGTGAGATGTTGGAGAGGAAGGTCTTTGCAGTCTCCACCCACTCATCGAGTCTTGAGGATGTCTGCTTGATCACAGCCGAAGCGAAAACGCGGTAGAACTCGTATTCCGACTTGCACTGGAAGATGTCGATGAAAACGGTCTTGATGTCGGGTCTGTCAATGTCTGTGATCACTTTCTTCACGAGCGATGTCTTTCCCCATCGGCGAGGAGAAATAAGAATAGTGTTCATGCCATGCGTAAGATTGGCATGGAGACGTTTGGCATCTTCAGTCCTGTCAGTAAAATATGTTCCTTCAGCAGCCTTACCAAAAACAAAAGGATTTTCTATAGCCATATATTCAAGTATTGTTTCTGGGTGCAAAAATATGAAATAAAATCATTACTAACAAGTTTGTTACTAACAAAGTTATTACTTTTAATGATTATTGCTTTCTTTTTCTCTTTTAACTTTTAATTTTTATCTTTTATCTCATCTCTGTACTCCTCCGTTCGGCTGTTGGATGGTTTTTGACATCATCTCGCCTTTCTTGTCTGTATATTTAACCAACGGAAAATTCCGTCCGTTAACTTTCACCCTTCTCATTTGTCATTGTCCGGATAGTTCCGAACATCTCGTTTTCGAAATCTGAGTTTGCTTTTCATAGCTTACGTTGACGCTATTGTCGCGTTATTTTAACAAAAAATGGCTCCGAAACATTGCTCTCGGAACCACAGGCAGTTACACTATGAAAACAGAATCTTACACTACAAGCTACACTCTACTTCCTGAAATATAAGCTAATACACGCAAGATTCGTGACCCGTCATGATAGGCCGATGTTAAACTATGATTAAAAAGTGCAGATTCTTTCCCCTACGAACCTCAGAAAATAGGTTTCACGACCTCAACTCTCATGCCGAGGGCTGCGATGATACGGTAGAACACACCAACGCTGGGAGTGATGACACCATTCTCGATTTTAGAAATGTACGATTTCGTGGTCTGCGTGCGTGCTGCCAGCTCGGCCTGAGTCACCTTAGCCTCCTTGCGAGCATCGTGAAGTATCTGACCCGAATAGAACGCGTATGCATTCTCCTCCGCACGCGCTCTTTCGGCAGTTCCCTCTGCACCGAACTTGGCGTCCAAGACTGCATCGTAGTCAACGATTTTGTGATTGTTTGTCTGCATAATATGCCTCCCTGATTTTTATTGCTTTTTCAATTTCTCCTTGTGGCGTCTTCTGGGTCTTCTTCTGGAAACCATTGAACAGCACCACTATTTCTCCTTCGTCAAAAATAAAGAACACTCGAAATATCTTTCCTCCGAACTCCGTCCGCAACTCATAGATGCCGTCACGTATCAACTTTACGAACTATTTCGGTAGTCGCCCCTGCGTCTTCAGCAACAGAAGTCCATATTAAACCTTCTCCTGCTCCTTCTCGTTCAGTGTTTCCATAAACGCCTCGAAGTATCCTCCGTATGTCCTAATCTTACGTTTCATGGTGCAAATATACGAAAAGTTGTCAAATCCTACAACTTATATCAAGATTTTTTCAGTATTGATTAAAGTTCTACCACATCCTGTAATAGGAAAACGGAGAAATGTTTCCCTTTAGGAACAATGTCTGCACGTCCCTTTTCGCCTGGCTTGTCCAAAAATTCCTCATTTTTATGTTAATATTTATATGTTTTGCAAGCCTCTTTCTCCCCTCGGGGGGGCTGGGGAGAGGTCGTACATGGGATTGGACAAAGCCAAAAAAGCTCGATGAAATGGTCACTTTTGTAAAGTACAACATCATTTGGGTCTGGCGGGAAAGACACACTCACGATTACAGATTACAGATTACAGTTTTCTTACGAGCCATTCACCTCTCGGTTGTACTGCTGCTCAACACACTTTACCT
>JAGCVH010000088.1 GCA_017962495.1 Bacteroidaceae bacterium | reverse complement strand
CCTCAGGCATTTCGTACAGCGATCCTGCGCCACACGACTTTTCCTTCAATTCTCCGCAAGGTGCTTGTCCGCGATGTAAGGGTTTGGGCTATGTCTCACTCATCGACCGCGACCTCATCATTCCCGACCGCAGTCTCAGCATTCACGACGGAGCCATCGTTCCTCTGGGCAAGTGGAAGAACGCGATGATATTCTGGCAGGTGCAAGCCATTCTGGAGAAATACGGATTCACGGAGAACGACCCCGTAAGCAGTCTTAGCGATGAGGTCATGGACGAAATTTTCAACGGAAGCATCGAACGCTTGCGCATCCCTGCGGAGAAGACAAAGACCACCAACGACTACTACTGCACTTACGAGGGACTGGTGAAATACATCCGCTCGACTCAAGAAAACGACCAAAGCCAGACGGCACAGAAGTGGGTGGGACAGTTCAGTCGCGACTGCAAGTGTCCCGAATGTAACGGTCAACGGCTCAATCGGCAAGCCCTCCACTTCCGCATTGCAGGCAAGAACATTGCCGAACTGGCAGCGATGGACCTGGGCGACTTGTACCAGTGGCTCGACGAACTCGACGAACACCTTTCCGACCACCAGCGCAAGATAGCCCCAGAGATTATAAAGGAGATACGCACGCGCCTGAGATTTCTGCTCGACGTGGGTCTCCACTACCTTTCACTCAACCGTCCCTCTGCCTCGCTCTCGGGTGGCGAGAGCCAGCGCATCAGGCTTGCCACGCAGATAGGCAGTCAGTTGGTCAATGTGCTTTACATCCTCGATGAACCGAGCATCGGACTCCATCAGCGCGACAACCAGCGACTCATCGATTCCCTGAAGAAACTCCGCGACACGGGCAACACCATCATCGTCGTCGAGCATGACGAAGAGATGATGCGCGCTGCCGACTGGATCATTGACATCGGACCGCGCGCGGGTCGCAAGGGAGGCGAAGTGGTGTTCCAAGGCACATTCCCCGACATGTTGAAGGCCGACACACTGACGGCGAAGTACCTTCGTGAAGCGAATAGCGAAGAACTAAGAACGAAGCGCTCGACCTTGGACGCTTGCGCAGATGCCGAGCGCTTCACTCATCACTCTTCATTAAGTTTGTTTGGCTGCACTGGCAACAACCTGAAATCGGTCAATGTCACTCTGCCCCTGGGCACACTCATCTGCGTGACAGGCGTCAGTGGAAGCGGCAAATCCACGCTCATCAACGAGACGCTGCAACCCATCCTCTCGCAACACTTCTATCACTCACTCAAAGACCCCCTGCCCTACGACCGCATCGAAGGACTGGAATATGTCGATAAGGTTGTCGATGTAGACCAAAGCCCGTTGGGTCGCACACCGCGCTCCAACCCTGCCACCTATACCGGTGTCTTCAACGACATCCGAGACCTCTATGCCCAACTCCCCGAAGCCAAGATTCGCGGTTACAAGCCTGGTCGCTTCTCCTTCAATGTCAAATGAGGCCGCTGTGAGACCTGCAACGGCAACGGCTACCGAACGGTGGAGATGAACTTCCTGCCCGACGTGCTTGTGCCCTGCGAGACCTGTCACGGCAAGCGCTACAACCGCGAGACGCTCGAAGTGCGCTTCAAGGGTAAGAGCATTGCCGATGTGCTGGACATGACCATCAACCAAGCCGTGGAATTCTTCGAGAACCAACCGCAAATACTACAAAAGATAAAGGTCCTGCAGGATGTGGGCTTAGGCTACATCAAACTCGGTCAGCCGAGCACCACCCTCTCGGGCGGCGAGAGTCAGCGTGTGAAACTGGCAACGGAACTCTCGAAGCGTGAAACAGGTCGCACCGTCTACATCCTCGACGAACCTACCACTGGCCTCCATTTCGAGGATATCCGCGTACTGCTCACTGTCCTCAACCGCCTTGTCGATAAGGGCAACACCGTCATCGTCATCGAGCACAACCTCGATGTCATCCGTGCTGCCGACTACCTCATCGACATGGGACTCGAAGGTGGCCAGCTAGGTGGCCGCGTCCTCTTCCAGGGCACTCCCAAAGAACTGAAAAAATCCGGTGTGGGTTACACTAGTCAGTACATTTGACATTTCTTGCTCCGTTGCTCTACGCAAGCGAGCAGAGCTCGAGCGGACATTTGACTGCCAAATGCAAGGCTGCGATTGAGTGAGAGGAGAGATCACAATCTCGCGTTTTTCGGCTTGTAACAATAGCCGTTAGCGTTCTGGGAAAAGGCTGTTGACGCGTTTTATCAGTCCGCTGCGGGTCTCGTCCTTATCAATAGGCAACAGA
Organism: Bacteroidaceae bacterium; assembly: GCA_017962495.1. Lineage (GTDB taxonomy): Bacteria > Bacteroidota > Bacteroidia > Bacteroidales > Bacteroidaceae > Physcousia. Next base: position 18,004 of record JAGCVH010000088.1, on the reverse strand, counting down.
TACCAGCGCACCGTCCAACTGAGCGACTCTCCGGGCTGCAACAGGGTGTATGCGCCCTGACTCTCGAGCTCAATATAGGTCTTGCCGCGATTCACATATACCTGTACCTCTGCCTCGCCTGGAGCAGGCTGTCCGGACTGCAGGTCTTGAAATTTCTTCACGAGCAAGAGACCTTCGGCACAATAGGCGAGCCATCCACTTCCGTCGGCATTGACCTTACGGTTGCGCGGGGCCTCATCGGTCTGATACCAGGCTGCGCCGTCGCTGAACTGGAAGTCCATGAGGCCTGCAGGCCATATACTGTCGGTCGGGGCGAAAAAGATAAGGCCGTCGGAGTTTGTCACGCGTGTTATCTCCCAAGGTGCCACACCGCGAGGTTGCGTGCCTTCATTCTTGATGGAGTAAGTGATAACGAAGGCGTGGTCCGTGGCGTCAACGGTGAAGTCCTTGCCCACACTCATGCCCAAGCGCTCTGACACGGGACTGCTTATGGTGAGGCGGTCGTCGGCAGACTGCACCACCTCGTAGGGCTGCTTGTCGAACTCCGGCACTGGCGGCCAGTTCCATTCTTTCTGCGGACTGGTCCAAAATGTGCTTCCAAAGGACTCGGGAAAACGCGACTGTGAAAGGACTTCCTGCTCCTGATATTTCAGGGAGAGGATTTTACCACCTCGGGCGGGATCGACGGTCATAGTGGCATCGTCGACGCGGAGGGTGACTGCCGTTGCCTGGTCGGTCTGCGCATGCATGATGACTGCAATACCAATGGCTGCAAGTGTCAGTATCTGTCGTTTCATAGCTGATTGTTCTGATTACTCTGATTATTTCGATTATTCACTCTTATGGTGCGACTACAAAGTTACAAATAAGCGAGCGAAAATGCAAATATGATTCAAAGAATCTTGTCTAAGGACAAGCAAACAAGAATTTATTTTTATACCTCTCTCTTCTCACAAACTAAAATTAAGAAAATTGTGCTTGCGCATTGTGCATTGTGAATTATTTCGTACCTTTGTACTTTATCGTTTATGTAGGTGAAAAAGAAAAACATACGGAATATGAAAAAAGGGATTTTTGACTTTGGCAAGGGAGTGCGACGCACGATGAAGGCGCTTGCACTTGCCCTGATGCTCGTTCCGTGCAGCGCGCTGGCACAAGAGGAGAACGGGTTCAAAAAGATGAATGTGAGGGAGGACTTCACGGAGAATGGGTTCCAATGGTTCCGCGATGCTCAGTTGCTGGCGGCAGGAAACAAGGAGAAGAGCAACGCCATGACCATCGGTTGGGGCGGTATAGGGACACTATGGGGACGCACGGCTCTCACCGTCTATGTGGCAGAACGACGCTACACGAAGGAGTTCATGGACCAGTCGGAATACTTCACCGTGATGGCCTTCGATGTGGCAGACAGCAAAGTGCTGAACTACATGGGTACGAAGAGCGGACGCGACGGCGACAAGGCTGCCGCCCTGGGACTGCACACTGCCTTTACAGCGAACGGAACGCCTTATTACACAGAGGCTACGATGGTGATAGAGTGCCGGACGATGTATGCAGCACCCTTCGACCCGAAATTCTTCAAGAGCGAGGTTCCGCAAAGGATGTATAGCAACTTCCCTGCCGGCGTGCATACGATGTACATCGGCGAGGTTGTGGGCGCATGGAAAAAGTAGGTGAGATGGAATATATGTCACAAGAGGGCTACGATAAGCTGGTGGCCGAACTGAAAGAACTGGAGAATGTGGAACTGCCTCGCGTGAGGGAGGCTATTGCCGAGGCTCGCGACAAGGGTGATCTGAGCGAGAACTTCGAATATCACGCCGCAAAGCGCGAACAGGCTCGACTGCTAGGGCGTATCCGATACAAACAACGCGTGCTGGAGTTTGCACGCGTCATCGACACGAAGCGACTTGGTGCCGACACGGTTGGACTGCTCTGCAAGGTGGAGATGACTAACTTGGTGAACAACCTGCGCATGACCTACACCATCGCCAGTCCGCACGAAGCAAACCTGAGGGAGGCGAAAATCTCCATCCAGTCGCCTGTAGCTCAGGCATTGCTTGGCAAGAAGGTGGGCGATGTGGTGGAGGTGCAAGTCCCTGCTGGTGTGCAACGCCTCAGAATAGAGAGCATCACGCTATAACGGCGTTCGTTATCGATACAAAAAGAAATCCCTAATGCCAGCGAGGCGTTAGGGATTTGTTGTGTAAGGGAAAAACGTTGCGATTTCATCGCAATAATTTATTATTATAATGTATATTTTAGCATTTCCGGTGTAAAGATAAGGATAAATCCACAATTATTCGTATCTTTGTCAGGATTTTAATTAAATATCTGATAATTATGGCAGAAATGAATAGGTACATTGCCGTTGCCTACCAGCTGTACACCAAGGATAAGGAAGGCAAGCGCGAACTCGTGGAGAATGCAACAAAGGAACAGCCGTTCCAGTTCGTAAGCGGATTGGGAATGACGCTCGACGACTTCGAAAAACAAATCGTGGACTTGCAGAAAGGCGGTGGCTTCGACTTCGAACTTACTCCCGAACAGGCTTATGGCGAATACGAGGAAGAACGTGTCATCAAAGTGCCTCGTCAGACCTTCGAAATCGATGGCAGACTCGACAAACAATACATCTACGAAGGTGCCGTAGTGCCTCTGCAGAACGCCGACGGACAACGCTTCAACGGTCTCATTCAGAAGATTGGCGACACGGAAGTGACATTGGACCTGAACCATCCTTTGGCTGGCAAGGCGCTCATCTTTATTGGCGAAGTGATAGACACTCGCGAAGCCACGAAGGAGGAAATCACTGCCACACTGAAGATGCTGACAGGCGAAGGCGGTTGCGGTTGTGGTTGTGGATGTGACGACTGCGAAAGTTGTGGACCAGAGCACGACGAGAATTGTGGGTGCGGACATTGCCACTAGGAGGTTAAGGGTTAAAGGTTAAAAAGCCAAAGCATGCGAAATTCCTTCGGACACATATTTCGGTTGACATCCTTCGGCGAAAGCCACGGACCAGCCATTGGAGGCGTCATCGACGGTATGCCTGCCGGCATTGTCGTGGACATGGACTTCATCCAAAACGAGCTTAATCGACGCCGACCTGGGCAAAGCCAACTCACCACAGCACGCAAGGAAGCTGACCAAATAGAGGTGCTGAGCGGCGTGTTTGAAGGAAAGACAACGGGGCAACCCATTGGCTTCAACGTTCGCAACCAGAACCAGCACTCCGACGATTACGAGAACCTGCGAGATGTGTTCCGTCCCAGTCACGCCGACTTCACTTATTGGCAAAAGTACGGCATTCGAGACCATAGAGGCGGAGGACGCTCATCGGCTCGCGAAACAATAAGCAGAGTCGTGGCTGGAGCCTTCGCTAAGTTGGCTCTGCAACAGCTGGGGATCACCGTTCAGGCCTTCACCCAGCAAGTAGGCGATATTGGCCTGAAGGGATGCTATAACGACTACGATTTAGAGCTGACGGAAACAAACGATGTGCGGTGTCCGGACAAAGAGACAGCCCAACGGATGGCAGAACTCATCGGCAAAGTGAAGGCGGAAGGCGACACTATAGGCGGTGTTATTGCCTGCGTAGTCAAAGGCTGTCCCATAGGACTAGGCGAACCGGTCTTCGGGAAATTGCAAGCCGAGCTGGCACACGCCATGCTGAGCATCAATGCCGCCAAGGGATTTGAATACGGTATGGGATTTGCTGGAGCAGCACAGCGAGGTTCGGAACAGAACGATGTCTTCATGCCCGACGAGGATGGAGGCATTACCACCCGAACTAACCGAAGTGGAGGAATTCAAGGAGGCATCTCCAACGGACAGGACATCTATTTCCGCGTTGCCTTCAAACCTGTTGCCACACTCCTGCGCGCTCAGGAAACCGTGAACGTAGAAGGCGAACCGACACTGCTCCACCCTCGTGGCAGGCACGACGCATGCGTACTCCCACGAGCTGTACCAATTGTTGAAGCAATGACTGCCATCACTCTGATAGACAATTATTTATTGAATAAAACAACTCACCTATGAAACGCTTATTTCTCATTGTCTCATTCTCTTATTGTCTCATTCTCTCATTGTCTGCCCAATATCTGAACAAGGCAGTGGAAATATGGCCGAAGGAGGTCCCTGGAGGCACAGAAAAGAAGGACCTCGTCTGGCAAGAGCGACCCAACGACGGACGTTGCTTTTACAATGTTTCGAGCCCCACGCTGGAAGCATTCGTACCTGAGGCTTCGAAGAGCAACGGCAAGGCTGTAATCGTTTGTCCAGGCGGTGGTTACGGCATGCTTGCCTACGAGAAGGAAGGTCAGGAGGTTGCCCAGTGGTTGGTGGGTCAGGGCTATAACGCTTATGTGCTGGCTTACCGCGTTCCCAACAATCGTTTGGGTGCCCTGCAAGATATACAGCGAGCCATTCGTCTGGTTCGAAGCAAGGGTGCAACGCAAGTGGGAGTCATAGGTTTCTCGGCAGGTGCAAGTCTTTCGTGCCGAGCCTGCACTCGTTGGAACGAGCCTGCCTACGAAGCCAATATAAAGGACAAAGTGGACACGCTCAGTTGTCGTCCTGACTTCGGCATTCTCATCTATCCTGCCTACCTCGACGAAGGTGAGAATCACACACTTACGCCCGAACTCACCGTTACGAAGGAGACACCGCCAATGTTCGTGTTCGGAACAGAAGACGATGTCCGTTACAGCGGTCCTTCCACCGTCACCATCCTCGATGCCATGCAGCGTGCCAATGCGCCCATCGAAGTGCATTATCTCACACGAGGAGGTCACGGTTACGGGATGCGCTCTGGTGCAGGACTCATCTGGCCACCGTTGGCCGAACAATGGTTGAAGGGGTTAGGGAAATAACGCTTTTCTCCGCAGTCACACAATCTCTATGTCCTCGATATGCTCAATCTCGGGGTGGGAAGAGTCTGCGCCAACGACAGAAATGATGTCGAAGCGAACGGGCAAGTCGATGTCTCGATAGTGAAGGTAATGATTGATGGCGGATTTCAGGTGGCGAAGTTTGCCGTGATTAACGGCTTCCCAAGGGTCGCCAAAATCGACCGACGAACGAGTCTTCACTTCCACGAACACGACTTCCTGTGCTGTGCGGGCAATGATGTCAATGTCTTTATGACCCGACTTCCAGTTGCGATCCAATATGCTGTAGCCCTTCGTTTCCAAGTATTCCGCGGCTAGGTCCTCGCCTCGTCGTCCCACTTCGTTGTGCCTTGCCATTTTCGTTTTCTTTATGGAATTATAAAGGCAAAGGTATGAAATAATTCACAATTCATAATTCACAATCCACAATTATTTTTATTAATTCATAATTCATAATGCATAATGCACAATTATTTTACCTTTCTTGCTCCGTTGCTCTACGCAAGCGTCACTGCTTCGCAGATGCCGAGCGGACCTTTGACCTTTGACTATCGTCTTAGATCCTCTCGCTCGGAAATAAAAATAAACGAGATTTATTTTGTATTCCACTCGCTTATTCGTATCTTTGCACGTGATAAAGTATCGAAACTCGTAAATAGTAATTTGTAATTACATAAAATGAATATATTGGAATTGAGCGAACAAGAGATAGTTCGCAGAAATAATCTTCAGCAGTTGCGCGACCTTGGCATTAACCCCTACCCTGCTGCTGAGTACCCCGTAAATGCTTGGAGCACAGACATTATCAAGGACTTCGTGGACCTTCCCATCATCGGAAAAGACGAAGAAGGCAATGATGTGCGTGAGACTGCAACCCCCGAGAATAGTCCCAATGTGAGCATCGCTGGACGAATCATGAGCAAGCGCATCATGGGTAAAGCCGCCTTCGCCGAACTGCAGGACTCGAAGGGTCGCATCCAGGTGTATGTGCAACGCGACGCCATCTGTCCCGACGAGAACAAGGACCTTTACAACATCGTCTTCAAGAAGTGCCTTGACTTGGGCGACTTCATTGGCGTGAAGGGCTATGTTTTCCGCACCAAGACCGGCGAGATTAGCGTTCACGTGCAAGAGATGACCGTCTTGAGCAAGAGCCTGAAGCCTCTGCCCATCGTAAAGACAGATGCCGAAGGAAATGTCTTTGACTCCTTCGACGATCCCGAACTCCGCTATCGTCAGCGCTATGTGGACTTGATTGTCAATCAAGGCGTTAAAGAGACCTTCATGAAGCGCGCCAAGATCGTGCGCAAGATGCGAAACATCCTCGACGAGGCTGGTTACACCGAAGTGGAAACCCCGACGCTGCAAAGCATTCCCGGTGGAGCAACCGCACGTCCATTCATCACTCATTTCAATGCGCTTAACATAGATATGTACATGCGCATTGCCACCGAACTCTATCTGAAACGCCTCATCGTGGGTGACTTCGAGGGTGTGTATGAAATCGGCAAGAACTTCCGCAACGAAGGAATGGACAAGACCCACAACCCAGAGTTCACTTGCATGGAACTGTATATCAGTTACAAAGACTTGAACTGGGGAATGACCTTCACGGAGAACATGCTGGAGCAGATCTGTACGGCTGTAAATGGCAAGCCAGAAGTGGAGATTGACGGCAATGTCATCAGTTTCAAGGCTCCTTTCCGTCGCTTGCCCATCCTCGATGCCATCAAGGAAAAGACGGGCTACGACCTCTATCCCATGAGCGAGGACGAGATTCGCGAGGTTGCCAAGAAACTGGATATCGAAGTGGACGAGACGATGGGCAAAGGCAAACTCATCGACGAAATCTTTGGCGAGACTTGCGAAGGCACATTCATCCAACCGACCTTCATCATCGACTATCCCGTGGAAATGTCGCCTTTGACGAAGATGCACCGCTCGAAGCCCGGTTTGACCGAACGCTTCGAACTGATGGTGAACGGCAAGGAGCTGGCTAACGCCTACTCGGAGTTGAACGACCCCATCGACCAGGAAGAGCGTTTCGTCGAACAGATGAAGCTTGCCGACAAGGGAGACGACGAAGCAATGATTATCGACCAGGACTTCCTGCGTGCTCTTCAGTACGGAATGCCTCCCACCTTTGGTATTGGCATTGGTATCGACCGTCTGGTGATGCTGCTCACGGGCAAGTTTGCCATTGGCGAGGTAATGCTGTTCCCGCAGATGAAACCCGAAGTGAAAGCCCCTCGCGACAAGGACGAACTCTTCCTCGAGAAGGGCATCCCTGCCGCAATCATTCCCATCCTGCGCAAGGCGGGTTACAACCTCGTGCAGACGCTTCAAGGCGAGAACCCTGCCAAGATCCAGCAGCAGATTATAGAAATAATAAAGAAGTATAAGTTGGACGTCGAACGTCCTTCGCAAGACGAGATAAAACGTTGGTGTGAGTAATGGTCCCTACCCCTTACCCCCCTTGTAGGAATGGAGTAGTTTCCAACATAAAGATTACATGAACTTTGCAAAGAACATAATCAGCAGTAGTAGCCACGCTTCTCCCTCGGCAGAGCCGGGAAGAGGCGTCGGACCGATTGCCATCATGGGCGGAGGCTCGTGGGCAACGGCAATTGCCAAGATAATGCTGGAAAGTACCGACGAGATATGGTGGTACATGAGGCGCGACGACCGCATCGAGGAGTTCCGTCGCCTCTCACACAATCCCGCCTACCTCACCAGCGTACACTTCGACATCCAGCGAATCCACTTCTCGTCCGACATCAACGAGGTGGTCAGCGCTTGCCAGACACTCATCTTTGTCACTCCCTCGCCTTACATGAAGAGCCACCTCAAGAAACTGAAGGTGCGCCTGCGCGACAAGTTCATCATCACTGCCATTAAAGGTATCGTGCCTGACGAGAATCTTGTCGTCTCGGAATACTTCCACCAAGTCTATAGCGTTCCCGACGAGAATCTTGCAGTCCTGGGAGGTCCCAGCCACGCCGAGGAAGTGGCATTGCGCCGACTGACCTACTTAACCGTGGGATGTTCCGACCTAGACAAAGCCGAAGAGTTTGCAGACCTGATTGCCAGCGATTACATCAAGACGAAGACCTCCGACGACGTGCTTGGCATCGAGTATGCCTCCGTTCTAAAGAATGTCTATGCCATTGCCGCAGGTATCTGCAACGGACTCAAGTATGGCGACAACTTCCAAGCCGTGCTCATGACCAACGCCGCTCAGGAGATGGATCGCTTCCTGCGTGCCGTACACCCTATCGACCGCAACATCATCGACTCCGTTTATATGGGCGACCTCCTCGTGACGGGCTATTCCAACTTCTCGCGCAACCGCGTCTTCGGAACCATGATTGGAAAAGGGTACTCCGTGAAGAGCGCTCAGGTGGAAATGGAGATGATTGCCGAGGGATATTTTGGCACGAAGTGTATGAAGGACATCAATCGTCACATGCACGTCAACATGCCCATCCTCGATGCCATGTACAACATCCTTTACGAACGCATTGCACCCAGCATCGAAATCAAACTGCTAACCGACTCATTCCGATAAATCATGAAAAAGCCACTTTCCACCCTTCTCATTCTCGCATGCTCTCATTTTCTCATTCTCTCCTTCTCCGCTTGTGGAAACAAAGAGCAGAAAGACGACGCCTGGGAGGCACCCGAACACGAGGTGGTGACGCGCCAGTTGCCCGACTTGGCACTGACCGATAGCGTCAAGAACGGCGGACGCACATACGTCTATACTATCCTGCGCACCCCTTCCGACTCGCTGCCTCGGGTTAAAGACGACATGGACGACCTGTATAAGGACAATACCATCCGCCTCACTTTGCGTCGTGATGGCAGTGAGTACTTCAACAAGACTTTCACTAAGGCATCGTTTGCCCAGAGCATCGACAAGGAGTTCTACAGCAATGCCATACTCGACGGCATTCGCTTCATCCGTGTCGAACCCGGACAAGGACTCGTCTTCTCCTTCGCCGTCAGCTACCCCGACAGCGACATGTCAGTTCCCTTCCTCATGACCATCGCAGACAACGGTTCCTTCACCTTTGTCAAGGACGAGAACCTCGACCACGAGGAGGGCGACTCCGTCTTCTACGATGAAGATGGGGTGTAAGTGATAGAACGCTAATCCGCATACACATAAAATAAGCCTTAGGGGTTATCGATGAAGCCCTTAAGCCTTATTCATTTACGCCTTATATTCGATGTCTATCGAACCTAAGTTCGATCGTTAATGAATATAGGTACGATTTCCATCGATCAATAGTTTTCTGGCTTCACTTGGAAATAGCTCTGCGGATGGTCGCAGGTGGGACATACATCGGGAGCCTTCTTGCCAATAACGATGTGGCCACAGTTGGCACACTGCCATACGACATCGCCTTCCTTGGAGAAGACGAGACCTTCCTTGATGTTGGCCAGGAGCTTGCGATAACGCGCTTCGTGCTCACGCTCAATGGCACCGACCAAGGCAAACTTCTCGGCAATCTCGTCAAAGCCTTCCTCACGAGCCTCACGAGCCATGCGGTCGTACATGTCCGTCCACTCGAAGTTCTCGCCATCGGCGGCGTCTTCCAGATTGTGGACGGTGTCACCAACCGAACCACCATTCAGATACTTGTACCACAGCTTGGCGTGCTCTTTCTCATTGGCAGCTGTCTCCTCAAAGATGCTGGCAATCTGTACATAACCGTCCTTCTTTGCACGAGAAGCGAAGTATGTGTACTTATTCCGTGCCATAGACTCACCGGCGAAGGCCTCCATGAGGTTCTTCTCCGTCTTTGTTCCTTTCAATTCTTTCATAAGACTAATCATTTATGGGTTAGTAATCTTCGCAGCAAAGATACGAATAAACAAGAGAAGTTCTATGCGGAATAACTAATAATAAATGTTAAATATTGGGGTTATCGAGAAAAAAGGTACAGTTTTATTTGCAATTACTAATAGTTTAGTTTTACCTTTGCATCAAATAACTAATGATTTAGTAATATGAGAAGCAAGACCGATTACACACTTACGAAAAGTGAGATGCAAGTAATGAATGCGCTATGGTCGGCAGGAAAGGCATTGGACGTGCACGAAGTTGTGGCAAAGTATGATGAACCTAGACCTGCGTACACCACTGTTTCGACCTTCCTGAAGATTCTTTCTACTAAAGGTTTCGTAGATTACAAGAAAGGGAACGGCAAGCAGTACCTCTACTTCCCCATTGTCTCGCGTGCCGAGTACACGAGTCGTGTGATGAAGGACGTCAAGGATAGTTTCTTTGGCGGCAGCGCCTCGAGGTTTGTGCAGTTCTTCGTGGAGAATGAGGAACTCAGCGAGGCGGAGATACAGAAACTAATGGATTTGATAAACAAGTAATCATGGGAGCACTAACACTTTATGCCATCAAGAGCAGCCTAACGCTGGCCCTACTCTACCTGCCTTACGCCTTGATGCTGAGGAGGGAGACGTTCTTCCGGTTCAACAGGGCCATGCTGCTATGCATCGTCGTGCTGTCGCTTCTGTTGCCCTGTCTCGACGTGCATATCTGGGACAATGCGCTTGCGACACCTTTCGAGCCTCAGCGCCAAGCCATCTCGTCAGTAGTGCTGCCCACCCTGATTGTAGGTGGCAATGCGAGTGCGGCTGCGGATGTGCCAGCGGACCACAACACCATCATGTGGTCAACCCTCCTCGTATACATCTATATAATAGGTATGTTATTCTTCATCCTATGGAAGACGGTAGGCCTGATTCGTCTCATCCGTTTCATCCCACGCGGATGTCTGTGGACGGACAAGCAAGAGGGAGCCACCATCTATTGCCATGCCGACAAGGTGAGTCCCTTCTCGTGGATGCGAAGCATTGTGATTGGAGAAGACCTACCCCAACCTTCCTTTAAAGGGAGGGATGAGATAGTCCTTGCCCATGAACTGGCCCATGTGCGCATGCGCCACTCGTGGGATGCCCTGTTCCTTTCCTGCGTGGAAGTACTACAATGGTTCAACCCTTGCATTTGGATGCTTGACGCCTCGCTGCGTGAAGTACACGAATATGAAGCCGACGACGCCGTACTGCGCAGAGGCATCTCGGCCCGCGATTATCAACTTTTATTAATCGAGAAGGCCGTGGCACGCACGCCATACCCAATGGTCAACGGTTTTCGCCATAGCCTTCTCAAAAATCGTATCACTATGATGACAAAGAAGAAATCCCCACGTTGGGCACGCCTAAAAGTCCTCTACGCAGTGCCCCTGACCCTCATTGCACTGGGTGCAATGGCCAGTCAACAGATGGCAGAGAAGGTGGAAGCACCCATTGCCAAGAAAACCCCAACCGCCGAAGTCAAGCGACAACTGAAGGCCGTGCCTGGCACCCTGCGCGTCGTGGTCGACGGGCAAGAGATGACTCCCCAAGAGGCCGTGAAAGCCGTAGAGGGAAAGGAGATAAAGAACGAACTTACACCTGAGAACGAGTTACGCATCACCACGACAGATAAGAGCAAGGAGAAGGCGTTGCCCCTCTGCGTCCTCGTCGACGGGAAGCCAATGGGCGACATCACTGCTTCTGACGAAATGCGAAAGGTGGAGAAATACGTGAAGGCTGACGAAATCGGAAGTTTGAGCGTAACGAATAACGAGAAGGTGGCAAAAGAGATTTACAAAGACTTCGACAAGCAGAAGTATAGCGGCATCGTCATCATTGAGACTAAGAAAGACAACAAAGAGGCCGTGGCGGACGACGACGACGTCGTGGATGTGCCACAAATATGTGCAGAATTCCGTGACAGTCTGACAAACAACAACATCTATGCCTGGCTAAGTCAAAACATGCGCTACCCCAAGGAGGCTCAAGATAAGAATATAGAGGGTCGCGTATCCATTCAATTCATCATCGAAAAAGACGGAAGCATCGATGAAGTAAAGACTCTGCGCTCGCCTAGCGAGATTCTTTCAGCCGAAGCTGAGCGCGTAGTAAAAGCAATGCCTAAGTGGAAGCCTGCAATGCATAAAGGCAAACCCGTGCGAATGCACTACGTACTGCCAGTACTGTTTAAGCTGCCAACAAAGGAACAAGTTACAACCATTGCGGTTGACGAAGTGAAAGGAAACTAAAATTAAGATTTAGTTTAACCCTAGGTTTAAGTTAGTAATATGTAAGGTATACCTCCCCGACCGATAGTTCGCGATGAATAGTTGGTCGGGGTTTTTTATTGCCAAATGCTAAAGCCTCGAGACAAAGTCTCAGATGTCAAATGTCAAATGGCTTAATCGTATCTTTGAGCCATCTTCGATGCCTCGAACATACTTCCGCTCGGAAATTGCAAACAGACCTATCGGTCTCTTTGTCTCAGGAATGTCAACTTTAGAACAAGTTCTTATTTGACCATCCTTGCGACAAAAAACTATTTTTTGTTTGCAATTCCTCTCGCTTATTCGTATCTTTGTACACCAATATACAGAACCTCTAAACATCATTCTCTCATTTTCTCATTCTCTACTAAACCTCTAAACGACTAACCTATGAAAGTTCTGCTCATCAACGGAAGTCCACGAGAGAAAGGCAACACCTTCACAGCTCTCTCCGAAGTGGCAAAGGCACTCCAAGAAGAAGGAGTCGAAACAGAGATAATAAGCATCGGCAAGAAGGCCGTGCAAGGTTGCATAGCCTGCGGCTGGTGTGGCAGGGAAGGCAGGTGTACCTTCCGCGACGACCTGTACTTCCAAGTGATGCGAGTCATTAAGGACGGCATCGATGGACTCGTTATCGGTTCACCTGTCTATTACGGAGGACCTAACGGTTCGCTGTGTGCCCTACTCGACCGCGTGTTCTACTCCCTTGGCAAGGACTTGGAATTTAAGCCCGGTGCCAGCGTGGTTGTTTGTCGCCGAGGAGGTGCATCGGCAGCCTTCGACAGACTTAATAAGTACTTCACCATCCTCAATATGCCTATCGTCAGCAGTCAATACTGGAACATGGTCTATGGGCAAACACCCGGACAGGTAGCACAGGACGAGGAAGGGATGCAGACCATGCGAACACTGGGTCGCAATATGGCGTGGATGATAAAGAAACTGGACGTCAGCAACCAAGGGCATCCCGACATAGAGCCTCAGGTTCGCACAAACTTTATCCGATAAATCACGGCTCAAGATTATAAATCCTCCATCGCTCAGGCAATGGAGGATTTTGTTGTTATTTGTCCTTCCTCTTCCTTCGGAATAAGAACAAAGGAATAACGATGAGAAGCAATGTCGCAACGAATGCCCAAGGATGGACGACGCGTGAACTGGCCGTTATGGTGTAGTCATGCGGGATTAAGTATTCGCCGGTAAAGTGGAGAGCCTCGTAGTCAAAAGCCGTAAAGCGACCAGGCATGGAAAGGGCATACTGGATGCTGAAGCCCATGAGAGCGCCATAGACGGCATAACGCTGCTCCAAGGCCTTACCCATCTCCTCACTTTTCAACAAAGGTGTGTAGGCATCGCTTTTGAAATAATCCTTTAGTATTGATGCCGTCTCAGATGCGACATTAATGATATCCACATCGAGTTTATCAGATGAATGAATCACGGAGTCACGCAGTTCGATGAATCGTTCACGGCTAACAGGTGGATTGTCCACTTCATTGTAACGCTCGATTACCTGATTATAGACTTCTGCGGCAATGTTTGCATTGAGCCATTGACTGATGCGCTCCTCCACATTGTCAAGCATTTCCTTCATCCCTGCTCCTGGAACACCTTCGGCAAGATTAGGCTTTCCCGTAAACCAATAAGAAGCCATGTCCTTGTCAACATAGTCTGTGATGGGGATGGAGAAGAGCGAATCGCAACTGGCATAAGTTTCACTGAAGTGGTAATCAGTATAGAACCATCGGAAGTTCTTCTTCGTGCTACTCTTTGCTGTCAAAGGCTTGTCGGCAAGCATGAGAGGCAGGTCGGCACTCATCTCTTCTGTAGTTTTGTAGTGACGCTCAGCCACCACCAGTATGGTATCTTCCACACGTTTGTCGATGCCCTGACGCTCTAACTCCTGCTGAATCTCGGCATACTGTTTGGGCGACATCGGCAGGTTGTAATACACCGAATCTGCATCCGTGAAGCCCCATTGTCGCTTCCATTCCCTTCCGACGTGCAGATAGTCGTTGCCTACGGTATCGACGTCTGTCACAAGGCTCGCCGAATCGGTGTGGAAATAGAAACAACGAATACACGAACGTCCATCGTTGTTGATTTGCGTCATCATGGTGATGTCCTGACTGCGATTACATGCAATCGTCAGTAAAGCCATCAAGGCTAATACCAGTTTACCAATTCTTTTCATATGTTTCCTTTTTTAATTGCCTTAGTTGTTGATAGGTATTCGTTCGCTTTTTCCGCTGCTCCATGTAGCACACATATATATCCCGGGGTGTGCCTTCGGTGCAGGCAGAATAATTATGGTATGACAATTGAGGATTTAGAATGGAAGACCGATTTTCAGGTTCGCGTTCCAACGAGATAAAGAGCCCAACAACCCACACTGCCGCTATTGCAGCAACGACTCGAAGGACTACCACCCAGGCTTGGGATTTCGATGCCTTCTCTTCCTTATCTATATTATCCACGGAAGCCAATCCGAGGAACATGTCTCGATAGGGTTGCAACTCTTCATCCACCTTATCGCCCGAGAAGTAGGCATATAGCCTGCGCTCTTCCTCCAGCGTTGTCTCGCCCTCCATAAAGCGTTTAACCAAGTCTTTCATAGCTTTCATTATTTCAACTTCTCAAATAGAGCCCTTCGTGCACGACTTAACGACTGACGGACAGCGACTTCTGAAGCACCGATGATTCGGGCAATGTCGCGCATCTCCATGCCTTGCATGTGGCGCAGGCGAAGCACTGTCTGCTGCATGGTTGGCAGTGTTGCCACGAGTGACATCATTCTCTCGATGCGTTCATCCATTGTGTCTTCGTCCTTGTCCTCTGCCTCGATTCCATTAAGACTTACTTTTGGCTGTTTTTTCCTTAGGATATCGAGGCAACGATGACGGACAATCACGCGTGCCATCCCAGGCAAATTATCCACCTCATCATGAACCTGCCACAACTTTAGCAGGGCGTCCTGTACCACATCCTCCGCCTCCTCGTCGTCGATTACGATTCTTCGTGCCACGCCGATTAGCATCGGGCGCATCCGCCTTACCTCCTTTGTGAAATGTTCTGTGGTCATGTTTGAGTGGTATCTCTGACTCAATGACGCAAAGATACTCGTTTTGTGACAATCAAATAAAGAAAAAATTGTGGGAGACCTTACTATCTCAGTCTCTCAAACAAGGTCTCCCAATTGTCGGCAAGGTATTGCATGGAAGGCAGCACAAGGTCGGCACCGGCTTCACGCAAAACTTCATCCTTCAGGGGACCTGTATTCACGGCAATGGTGAATATGCCTGCGGCATGTGCGGCTTGCACGCCCAAGGGCGCATTCTCCACCACAATAGCCTCCGAGGCTGAGATATTTGCCTTCTTCAATCCCATGAGATAAGGCTCGGGATTAGGTTTTCCGTGATGGACATCAAAGGCAGTCACCATCAGTTCGGGCGTAAACAAGTCAGGGAACGCGGCATTGAGGCGATCGAGCAAAGCATGAGTGGCACTGCCAGTAACAATGACGCGCATAAGTCCTTGCGCGCGTACCTTATATAATAGGTCTATAGCGCCGGGCATGGGGCGTGCCTCTGGCAAGGAGTTGAAAAGCGTGCTTTTGGCATCATATATTTGTTGGCACTCCTCGTCTGTGGCATTTCGTCCCCAATAGCGATTCGATAGGATGTTAATGGTTCCCTTGCCTGTGCGCCCTTCATTCATATACACTTCCTCCGGCTCCATCTTCAAGCCGAAGTCCGTCATTGCATGGCTCCACGCATACGCATGGTTTGGCATGCTGTCGAATAGCACGCCGTCCATGTCGAACAAAATGGCACGAACGACCCCACCCCCAATCCCCTCCCGAGGGAGGGGCGTGATTGCATTTAGTTCATTCATCTATATGATTCGAAAGTATATACTCCCTCCCCTCGGGGAGGGTGAGAGGAGGGGGTCGTTTTTAAGCTAAACGCTTGCGTATCGCTTCCGTCTCTGCCTCATACCCAGGCTTGCCAAGGAGAGCAAACATGTTCTTCTTGTAAGCCTCAACGCCGGGTTGATTGAAGGGATTGACACCGAGGACAAGGCCACTGATGCCACAAGCCTTCTCAAAGAAATAGATGAGCTGTCCGAGATTATATTCGTCGAGGCGCTCAAGCTCGATGCGCAGGTTAGGCACTCCGCCATCGACATGAGCCAACTTAGTTCCCAGCTCTGCCATCTTATTGACCTCATCCACGCGCTTGCCTGCCAGGAAGTTAAGTCCGTCTAAGTTCTCCTCATCGGAGGGGAAGAGCAGAGTGTGCTCGGGCTTAGCTACGGAGATTACTGTCTCGAAGATGCTGCGCTCACCATCCTGAATCCACTGACCCATAGAATGGAGGTCGGTAGTCAGGTCAACGGCAGCAGTGAAGATGCCCTTATGGTCCTTACCCTCGCTCTCACCATAGAGCTGCTTCCACCATTCACCGATGTAGTGCAGTTTAGGCTGGTAGTTGGCAACGATTTCTATCTTCTTTCCCTCCTGATACAAGGCATTGCGGACAGCGGCATAACGAGCTGCAGGGTTCTCTTCAAAGGGAACGCCAACTGCCGTTTGCTTTTCCATGTCTTGTGCACCCTTCACCAAAGCGGCGATGTCGAAGCCTGCGACTGCGATAGGAAGCAAGCCCACCGGGGTGAGAACCGAGAAGCGGCCACCCACGTTATCGGGAATGATGAACGACTTATAACCTTCCTTGTCGGCACAAGTGCGGGCTGCGCCACGCTTGGCATCAGTAATGGCCACGATGACCTTCTTTGCCACATCCTTGCCGCGCTGTTCCTCGCACTGCTTCTTCAGCAAGCGGAAAGCCAGAGCCGTCTCAGTCGTCGTGCCTGACTTGGAGATGTTGATAACGCCGAACTTGCGACCCTTCAGGTACTCGGTCAATTCATATAGATAGTCCTCGCCGATGTTGTTACCGGCGAACAGGACATCGGGATTCTCTCCCTTATTGGTCAGCCACTGGAAGCTGTTGGCCAGAGCCTCGATGATAGCGCGCGCACCCAGATACGAGCCACCAATGCCAGCTACAATCACGGTGTCGCACTCCTGACGGAGCACGTTTGCCGTCTGCTGAATCTCGGCGATAAACTCGGGTGTGATGCTCGAAGGCAGATGCAACCATCCAAGGAAGTCATTACCCGCACAAGTACCCTTTTCCAGAGCCTCCTGTGCCTGTTCCACCTTACCCTTGAGGGCGTTAATCTTCTCTTGCCCGATGAGGGCCTGTGTGATGTCAAGTTTCATAGTTTTATGTATTAATTCGTATTACCTTTTTCTTAACGCGTGCAAAGGTACAAAATAATTGTGAATTGTGAATTATGAATTGTGAATTCTTTCGTATCTTTGCATCCATGAACGATGGAATGAACACCCCTATCCTACTCCGCGAGATGCTGTCCCTCCGCAATAATGAGGAGGCGAAGGGCCTGATGCGCTTCTTCAAGACGGGGAAAGGGCAATATGGAGAAGGCGACCAATTTCTCGGCATACGAGTGCCGATGACGAGGGAGGTCGTGAAACGCCTTTGGAAAACGACCACAATAGAAGACCTGAAGACTTGCATCGAGAGCCCGTGGCACGAGGTTCGCCTTGCGGCTCTGCTCACCCTTATACAGATGTTCAAGCACAATAGGAAGCATCCCGACAAGCAAAAGGAATGCATCGACTTCTATCTCGCACACACCGACCGCATCAACAACTGGGACCTAGTGGACCTCTCCTGTTACGAACTGCTGGGGACTTGGTTGCTCGACAAGGACAGAACGCTCCTCTACGACCTTGCCCGTAATGGCAAGACGATATGGGAACAGCGCATCGGCATTGTCTCCACCATGCAATTCCTCCGACACCATCAACTGGACGACACCTACGCCATTTCCGACATCCTCCTGAATCACACTCACAACCTCATACACAAGGCT
>JAGCVH010000087.1 GCA_017962495.1 Bacteroidaceae bacterium | reverse complement strand
TGAGCTGTTGGCGAGGGAGAAAGGGACAAAAGCATTCATCATCATCTCCGCAGGCTTTGGCGAAGAGACGAAGGAAGGCGCAGCAATGGAACAGCGCATCATCGACACTTGTGCCCAGTACGGTGCTGCACTCATTGGTCCCAACTGCATTGGACTCCTGACCCGCAACCATCACTCGGTGTTCACCAAACCCATTCCTGCCCTGAATCCTAAGGGTGTCGATTTCGTCAGTGGTTCAGGTGCCACAGCAGTATTCATACTTGAAAGCGCCGTCATAAAGGGCCTGCAATTCAACAGCGTCTGGTCCATAGGCAACGGCAAGCAGATAGGCATAGAGGACGTGCTGCAGTACATGGACGAACACTTCAACCCCGAGACTGATTCCCATGTGAAGCTGCTCTACATCGAGAATATCACTAATCCCGACAAACTGCTGTTCCATGCCAGCAACCTCATCCGTAAGGGCTGTCGCATAGCGGCCATCAAGGCTGGCTCCAGCGAGAGCGGCAGTAGGGCAGCATCCAGTCATACGGGTGCCATAGCCTCCAGCGACGCGGCAGTCGAGGCTTTGTTCCGCAAGGCGGGCATCGTGCGTTGCTTCAGTCGCGAGGAACTCACCACTGTTGGTTGCATCTTCACGTTGCCTCCGCTCAAAGGCCGTAACTTCGCCATTGTCACCCATGCAGGTGGACCAGGTGTCATGCTTACCGATGCCCTCTCGAAGGGTGGACTTTGCGTGCCGAAGCTCGAGGGACCTTCGGTCGAGGAACTGAAGGGACAACTGTTCCCAGGCTCTGCCGTTGCCAATCCCATCGACATCCTTGCCACGGGCACCCCTGAGCAACTGGGAACAGCCATTGACTATTGCGAACAGAAGTTTGACGACATTGATGCGATTGCCGTCATCTATGGCACACCAGGACTCACTACCCTCTACGAAGCTTATGAGACGCTGCACAGGAAAATACTGGTGTGTAAGAAACCCATCTTTCCCGTCCTGCCCAGCCTGCATACTGCTGGCCCCGAGGTGGCAGAATTTCTGCAGAAGGGTCACGTGAACTTCTCCGATGAGGTGACGTTGGCCACAGCCCTCTCCCAGATTATGCACACCCCTCAGCCAGCTCCACCGGAGGTGCAGCTCTACGGCATCGATCTCCCCCAACTGCATAAAATCATCCAAGGCATTGACAGCAATGGCTACGTGCCACCTCAGACCGTTCGCGACATCCTCTCCTGTGCCGGCATCCCCATGGTTTCCGAACTCGTATCCGCCCAGAAGGATGAACTCGTAGCCTTCGCCCAGCGTGTGGGCTATCCCGTTGTCACCAAGGTCGTCGGCCCCATCCACAAGAGCGATGTAGGCGGTGTCACGCTCAACATCCGCACTCCCAAGCATCTTGAACTCGAGTTCGAACGCATGATGCAAATCGATGGTGCCGCGGGAGTCATGGTGCAGAAGATGCTCAGGGGAACCGAGTTGTTCATCGGAGCCAAGTACGAACCCAGCTTCGGGCATGTGGTGCTCTGCGGCCTCGGCGGCATCTTCGTAGAGGTGCTCAAGGATGTCCGCTCCGGTCTTGCCCCCCTTAGCTATGGCGAGGCCTACTCCATGATACACTCCCTTCGCGGCTACAAAATACTGCAGGGCACTCGTGGTCAGGCAGGCATCAACGAGCAGAAATATGCCGAAATCATTGTTCGCCTCTCCACCCTTCTTCGTTTTGCCACCGAAATCAAGGAGATGGACATTAACCCCCTTATTGCTGACGAACACGATGTCATTGCAGTCGATGCCCGCATCCTTATCGAACGATGAGAGGAAGACCGCGCGAGCAATCGCACCATCGTACATGCTATTGTTATCATCCACTATGTTGCATAAAGATTCCCAAGGTTGTGAATGCAGGTTCCAAGGTTCGGGACGAGCGTTCATAACTTTGGAACGCACATTCCAAAGTTAGAAACTTGTTGAGCACCTAAGTCTTTCGGTTTATGCACCTAGGAGAAAGACATTATGCACCTAAGAGACTGATGTTATGCATAAGAGGCTTGCTCCGCTTCCCTCCGCGAGCGTGACTTCGCACCTTTTCTTACCCAATTAAGAAGAATTAACTCCTCCGACCGACATATTTCCGCGTGAACGGTGTATATAATAGTAGAAAGGACAAATAATAAACGAAACTATTATGAACAAGAACGCTCGGCTTTGCCGCTTTGCTTTGCAAAGAACTATCATCACCGCACTGCTCGCACTCGTCGCCATGGCGGGGGAAGGGCAAGTGAAATCTGGGCTTGACCTCTGTTTGAGAGATGAGGTGACGGGCGAATGGCTCATAGGGCTGTTCGACGATTATGCCGTTTATGATTGTGAGTATTGGGACTATGCGGATATACAAAAGGATAAACTCGTGCTTACGTGCGGCGAGAGACGTATGGACGTGCAGTTGAAGAAAAAGGGACAGGCGGTGACAAACGTTTCTATCGATGGTGTGAAGCATCGGACCTCGGTGCTGACTTCAAAGAGTCTGCCTGATTATCCCTCCAAGGATGAAACGACATGGCCAAGTGGCATAGAAGCAGAGGAGGATAGTGTCACGCTGCGTGTCTGTGTGAACACGAATAGAGAGAAAGCAGAATTCGAGACATTCATTCACCGGCTGTTCAATGATAAACAAATCAAGGAACTCACATCGGTGGACGTTCATGGTCGCCTTGAGGTCAGAATGCCTGTGAACGGTCCTGCGGTGATGGGCATTTTCAGCGACTCCCAGCATCCGTTAGAGCACACTTTATGGAGATTGATGGCAGTAGAGGGTGGCGACACATTGTTGCTTTACGTTGATGACAAAAATGACCGCACCTACGTGATGGGCGGCAAATATGCCCGGTTCAACAATGAACTGATAGGCAGTGATTTCCACCCTGACTTCGTGAGGACCGACGAACTGACTATTGACAGCACCATCGTGCAACAGCGGCATTATATGGCGGTGTGCCAGGAGAGGATGGATTCTTTGTTTGCAGCCCGTCCCAACCTCTCCCGCCGTTTCCGAACTTACTATCAAGACGACATACAGTATCAGTTTGCCTATCCGATGCTCCTGAAATGCTGCTGGCCAGCTGCAGGTGAGAGCCAAAGCGAACTCCTGCAGAAGACGGAGGCCGAACTGAACCCATTACAGTGGATGCACTCGGAACTGCCGTTGATGTGCCGCTATGGTTTTGGGACTGCTATCAAATATTACGTCTCTGCACTTACAGACATCCGCCAAACACGCCTGACCGATCCTTCTGATTTCATTTTGCAGCTCTACCAAAACGGTAAGGTGCAATTGAGCGACGACGAACTGCAGAAAGTGAAGAGTTTCCAGGCGTTGCGCGTCAATTATAAAGGTGATGTTGACTTGAACGAAGCCTTCCGGTCCGACATCATCCCCATCCTGAGCAAACCTCTCATCGCACAATACTGGGACTGGGAGCAGAGCGACAAGAACATCCCGCTTACCATCAGTGTCCTCAATTCCCTCGATATGGACGAGGCCACCCGCGAGATACTGAAAACGCATACTTTCATGCAGAATGTGGATGGTGCAAGTCACGTTGCGTCTCCACTTGTGATGGAGTTGGCACACAGGGAAATCCATCATCCCCTTCTTATCCAAGCCATCGACAATGCCAATCAACGCATCGCGGATTTCCTGGAGAGCCTGCGGAAACAGACCGTGGCAGCACCTGGGGAGGGAACACTAGCCTCACGGCGTGTCTTGGACGAGGAACTGGCGGGCATCACAGACGGACAGCAGCTCTTTGAGCGCATCATCAAGCCATTCAAGGGGTATGTCATCTATGTGGATGTATGGGGGACATGGTGTGGCCCTTGTCGTGCCGAGATGGAGAATGTGCCTGCCCTGAAAAAAGCGCTGGCAGACAAGCCCGTGGTCTATCTCTATTTCTGCAACAATAGTCCCGAGGACGCGTGGCGCACCTTTATTAGTCAGAAGCACCTCGATACCGACAATGCCGTCCACTACAACCTATCCCGTGAACAGGAGAGTGCGATTGAGCGTTATCTGGAGGTAAGCGGCTTTCCCACCTACCGCCTTGTAGGTACTACAGGCCAGCTTGTGCCTGGCAGCGCTCCCCGCCCCACCGACCTCAGCAGCGTCGTCGCAGCCATAGTGCAACTGCTGCCTCGTTGAGAATATTATGTCAACATTAACAAAAGGATTCAATGAACAAGAAAACCATCATCACCGTACTGCTCGCTCTCGTCGCGATAGCGGGACAGGGACAAGCAATCAAGATGAACGAACCATCGTTTAGTGACTATCTACCTCTTCTCAATGCGAAGGGCTATATGGCCTACAGCTTCAACACGAAGAAATTCAAAGGTGCCGATGCCGAGCCTGTTGTAATGGAATACGTAAAAGGTGAAGAGCCGAAGGAGGTACTCGGTTTTAATGTCATCATGAGTCTCGGCAAAAAGCTTGTCATTGGTTTCAGACCGTCAGACAATGATTCGACCGCCAACTACCTTTTTCATTTCAGCGAGAATGGAGGCTTTGGAGGAATGCTCAAACTGAAACCAATATTTGCTCCTGAAAAACCAGAAGACAAGTGGTACATCTATCAATCGCGTCCTTTTGAACTTGTTGATTCTTTTGAGAAAGGAAAGTTTATTCCACTCGTTTTGTATGGTTCCTTTTGGTACGATCCCGAAGCCGGAGGCTGTCGCTTCTGTGGCGAGAATACCATCAAGCGCGACCTCTCATCGGACATCGTGAAATATATTCCGCATTATTATGTCTTCGGCATAAAGATAAAATAGTTTATGAAAAAACAGAACGACAGGGACATCCATTGCTGGGTGTCCCTGTCTGCTTTGTCGAAGGTGTGAACTTTATTACATCTTGACCATAGCCTGCTGGAGGTCGGCAATGATGTCGTCGGCGTTCTCGATGCCCACGGAGAGGCGGACGAGGTCGGGCGCAACGCCTGCTTCGCGCAGTTGTTCGTCGGACAGTTGGCGGTGGG
This sequence comes from Bacteroidaceae bacterium, assembly GCA_017962495.1. Taxonomy (GTDB): domain Bacteria; phylum Bacteroidota; class Bacteroidia; order Bacteroidales; family Bacteroidaceae; genus Physcousia. The sequence goes on along the minus strand of JAGCVH010000087.1, from coordinate 20,509 downwards.
TGTGGCTGGCAGGATGGAGCACGCAGGTGCGGGCATCGGCCACGTGGGTAACAATGCTGATGAAGTCGAGGTTGTCCATGAAGCGGATGGCATCATCGCGCGTCCCCTTCAGACCGAAGGCAATGACCCCACAGGTGCCGTTTGGCATGTATTTCTGAGCCAGATGGTAGTACTTGTTCGAGGGCAGACCCGCATAGTTAATCCACGAAACGCGTGGGTTCTTTTCCAGCCATTCGGCTACACGTTGGGCATTCTCGCAGTGACGTTGCATGCGCAGATGCAATGTTTCGAGACCAAGGTTGAGCAGGAATGCGTTCTGGGGTGAGGGTATGGAACCGAGGTCGCGCATGAGTTGAGCCACCAGCTTGGTGGTGTAGGCTCCCTTGCCGAATGCCTTCGTGTAGGTGAGTCCATGGTAGCTCTCGTCGGGAGTCGTCAGTCCAGGAAATTTGTCGCTATATGCATCCCAGTCGAAGTTGCCGCTGTCAACGACTGCTCCGCCCACTTGTGTAGCATGGCCGTCCATGTACTTGGTGGTGGAGTGGGTAACGATGTCGCATCCCCATTCGAAGGGACGGCAATTGATGGGTGTGGCAAAGGTGTTATCGACAATGAGGGGTACACCATGACGGTGAGCCATCTTGGCAAAGCGCTCGATATCGAAGACGTTGCCGCCGGGGTTGGATATGGTCTCGCCAAAGAAGCATTTCGTGTTGGGACGGAACTCCCTCTCGATGCGCTCGTCGTCCCAGTCGGGGTCGATGAACGTGCATTCGATGCCCAGCTTCTTCAAGGTCACGCCAAAGAGGTTGTAAGTGCCGCCATAGATGTTTGAAGAGGTGATGAAGTGGTCGCCTGCTTCACAGATGTTGAACACGGCATAGAAGTTTGCAGCCTGTCCGCTTGAGGTCAGCACACAACCGACACCGCCCTCGAGGGCATTGATTTTCTTGGCAACGGCATCGACTGTGGGGTTTGCCAGACGAGTGTAGAAATACCCTGACTCCTCCAGGTCGAAGAGCTTTGCCATTTGCTCACTGGTTTCGTACTTGAACGTAGTGCTCTGATAGATGGGCAGCTGTTGTGGCTCGCCCTTAGTAGGTTTCCATCCGCCGTGAATGCAGATGGTATCAAGATTTTTTTTCATAGTTTTATAATTGGACAATTATCTTTAAAGTGAGATGTGAGGTCTTGTTTCTTCACTTGATGCTTCACATCGAGCCAGCTCACGCAGACTTCATCACTCCATCATGTCATCACTTCTAATCAGTGATCGGTTCCCCCATCACTGAGGCTTCAGTGTCTTTGTCATCAAGCTTGAAAAGCATGAACTGTGGATTCTCGGCAGTGCAGACCTCCCAACCTAAGCCGTCACGCTCACCATTGGGGTCGCCGTACTTTGCGAAGTTCGTCCAGGCAGTAATCATCTTCTCCGACAGATCCCAGTCGCCCTGTGTCCAAGGACGCCAGCAATGCTTCAGGCTCTTGAACACAAACCAAAGGTCGCTGGAGTGGAAGGCACCTTTCAGGCGATCCGTCACTTCGGGATGCTTGCCGTCATCGGGTAGTGGACGGGCAAACTCGTAAGCCCAAGCCTTGCCGCCCTTCTTCTGACGCACTTTGCAGAACTCTGCGATGCCAGGACCCATGGAACCCATATCGTTCAGGGTATAGCCAATCATGTAAGGCACGTCGGCAATAGTGCCCTCGCGAGCAGCATCGTCAAATGTCTTCGTGCATACGTAACCGTCAACGATGGGGCGCTGCATGAGGAAGACGTCGTTCTTCGTAACCATGTTATAAAGCTGTCCTACGGTGTACATGATTTCCGTGGAAGCGTGGCGCAGTTTCTCCAAATCGGTCAATCCTGCCCAATCCATCACCTTCTTTGTCTCTGCCTCACTCTCAGCCAGCGTGGGGTTGTAGAAGAAGAACCTGTTCCTGGGCGTTGCGGGCTTAGCTTCTTCGCCATCCTTAGGAGGAATGTTGAGACCTCCACCGCTCATGATAATGGCCTTGTGGAACAGACCGCGTGCCAACGGGCTCTCGCAAAGCGTGCGCACACTGCCTGCACCAGCACTCTGGCCAAAGATGGTCACGTTGTCGGGGTCACCGCCAAACTGGGCGATGTTCTCCTTAATCCATTTCAGTGATTGTATCTGGTCGAGAATTCCATAGTTACCGCTCACGTGGTTGGGACTTTCTGCCGAGAGTTCGGGGTAAGTCATGAAACCGAAGATGCCCAGACGATAGTTGATGCTGACGAGCACCACATCCTTTGCCGCCCATTCCTGGCCATCGAACTCGGGTTCCGAACCCCATCCCTCACGATAACCGCCACCATGAATCCACAGCGCTACGGGCAGTTTCTTGTCCACCTTGACAGGGGCCTTTGTCCAGACATTCAGATAGAGGCAGTCCTCGCTGTAAGGTGCTTCGTCGCCATAGCCCCATTCGGAAGCATAGAAGCCAGGATAGTGAACGGCCTGATAGCCAGGATGGCCAAACTTGTCGCACAGGCGTACGGAGTCCCAAGCCACCACGGGCTGAGGCTCTTTCCAACGCAAGTCACCAATGGGAGGTGCTGCATAGGGAATGCCACGAAAGACGAAGACGTCGGCGTGGTCGTCGGCCACTACGCCCTGAATCTGACCACCTTCAACGGTCAGTACGGGACTTTTCGTTTGCTTCTCGTTCGAGGTGCAACTCACAATCAATGCCATCAATGGCAGAAGCATCCATAGTTTCTTCATAATCGTATGATTTAATAAGGTTTAATTCGTGCTGACAAAGATACGAATAAGCGAGTAAAAAGCCAAATATCCTTTGATGTTTTTCGAGCGAGAGTATCTAAAAGACTCGCAGAGTATTAAAGATACGAATAAGCGAGTAAAAAGCCAAATATCCTTTGATGTTTTTCGAGCGAGAGTATTAAAGATACGAATAAAAAAGGAAACGACAAATAATTTTGCCATTTCCGATTGAGAGTATCTAAAAAAGGAGGATAGGGCTTAGAGTTTGTGCCACTCGCCAGTGGTGAAGTTAATCTCGAACTGGTCGCAATAGTGGAACTCGCACTCCGTGCCCTTGAAGGAGATGGGGAAGATGATGGTCTTCGATTCCGGCAGGGTGGGGTCCATCCAGCGGTCGCCGACATAGAGGTATGTGGTCTGCTTTGTCCCCTTAATCTCCAGAACGGCGGCGGCTTGGGTGCGGTAGGCTAGTTCGTCACCTACGTTGATGAGTTCAGACCAGCCAGAGTGCAGGTCGTCGCTGTAAGCATACTTGCATTGGTTGGGAGCCCAGCCCGTGCAGGCACTGCTCAGCATGAAATAGCGCTCGCCAACATGCACGATGACAGGGGCTTCACGCTTCTGGTGAGGGAATAGTTGAGTGTGGTGGACAGGGCTTAAGTAGTCTTCGGACAGTGTGAAGAGCCCCAGATGCTGATTCTCTTCTGTGGTGGAGACGAAGTAGGCCAGTCCATTGGTGTCTTGGAAGATGTTGCAGTCGCGGCTCTTGATGCCCATGGGGCGACCACTCCACACCAACTGGTAAGCGCCGTTAATCGAATCGCACTCGAAACAAGCCGCCTCCGAAGCCCCATAGTTGCGCGATTCCCAGTGACACCAAACCACATACTTACCCGTCTTCGGGTTGTGCATCAGTTTGGCTCGCTCTATCATGCGACTGCGTCCCAGTCGCTCGTCGGTCACGCCGTTCTCTATGATCTTCCGTTCAAACGTCCAGTTCTGCAGGTCTGTGGAGGAGTAGAGGTTGACATCGGGGTTCCACGTATGACTGCGGTCTTCGCCTACCATATACCACCGTCCGTTTTCGAAAAGGAACCCTGGTGCATGAGCCTGCACGCTCTCGCCGTCAGGCGTCATCCACAGCTGTCCATTGCGTATGGTTGTCCACTCGCCCGTCTGGGCATTTGCTGCCATTGCCATGCAAAGCATCAGAGCCAGCATGGCGATACTTCTAGTCTTCATAGGCCTACTTTTACATTTGTTTACATATATGACCATTTAAGGTGCCATTAGGTTTAAATAATGCTAAAACATTAGGTCATGTGGGGCGAATTCGTTATATTTGTGCGACAAAATACAATTACATTATTAAATAAAAGACTACGATTATGACAATCAGAGATTTGAACCCCAAGGCAGTGTGGGAGAACTTCTACCTGCTGACACAGGTGCCCCGTCCGAGCGGACACCTCGAGAAGGTACAAGAGTTTTTGCTCCAGTGGGCAAAGGAACGTGGCATTGAGGCTTTCAAGGACAACGCCGAGAACATCGTTATGCGTAAACCCGCCACACCAGGCATGGAGAATCGCAAAATCGCTACCCTGCAGGCACACATGGACATGGTGCCTCAAAAGGTGGACGATAGCACCCACAACTTTGAGACCGACCCCATAGAGACATTCATTGACGGAGATTGGGTGAAGGCCAAAGGAACCACTCTGGGTAGTGACGACGGTATGGGAGTTGCTGCCATCATGGGCGTCTTCGAGAGTAAGGATTTGAAGCACGGTCCGCTGGAGGCCTTGATAACCGCTGACGAAGAAACTTGCATGTATGGTGTCAACCACCTCGGTGCTGATACGCTGAAAGGCGACATCCTGCTAAACATCGACAATGAGACTTTGGGCGAGTTCGTAATCGGTAGTGCTGGCGGCATCAACATCAGTGCATCGCTTGGTTACAAGGAAGTGGCTCCGGAAGAGGGCGACATCGCCGTGAAGATAACGCTGAAAAACCTGCGTGGCGGTCACTCAGGTCTTGAGATTAACGAGGGTCGTGCTAACGCCAATAAGTTGATGGCTCGCCTTGTGCGTCAAGCCATTATCGACGATGATGCCCGCCTTGCTTCGTGGAAGGGTGGCAATATGCGTAATGCCATTCCTCGTGCTGCCGAAGTGGTGCTGACCATCCCTCAAGAAAACCTCGACGACCTGAAGGAGTTGGTGGATTATTGCCGCGAAACCTTTGTTCAGGAGTTTCGTGGGGTGGAGGAGAACCTTCTCCTTTCCATCGAAGAAACCGCCCTCCCCGAAGGCGAAATGCCCGACGAGATTCAGGACAATGTGGTCAATGCTCTGGTAGCTTGTCACGATGGCGTACTGAGAAACATCCCATCTATTCCTTCGGTAGTAGAGACGAGTTCTAATCTTGGTATCGTGAAGATTGAAGGCGGAAAGGTAGATGTCCTCGTCCTGGCTCGCAGTAGCAGTGAAACCATGATGGAATACATTCAGGAAATGCAGGAGGCTTGCTTCTCGATGGCTGGCATGAAGGTGGAATATGGTGGTCAGTACGGTGCTTGGCAACCCAATTTCGATAGCCCCATCACCGCTAAGATGGTTGAGGTATATAACCGCATGTATCCCGACGCTCCTGCCCGTGTGGAGGTTTGCCATGCAGGACTGGAGTGCAGCATCATCGGAGGCGTTTATCCCAATATGGATCTTGTAAGTTTCGGCCCAACGCTGCGTTCGCCTCACACCCCTGATGAGCGTTGCAACATCCCCAGTGTCGAGAAGTTCTGGTACTTCCTCGTGAAATTGTTGGAGGAGATTTAAGACCTCCCCTTAGCCCCTCCGAAAGAGGGGAGTAAGAAAAATGAGATTAAAAATGGCAATATGAATAGGAATAAAGATATGAATCAGTCGAGAACATTATACTCCCTCCCCTCGGGGAGGGTTTGGAGTAGGGGTCGTTTCCTCTTCATATTATTGCTATTCGCCCTTCCGTCCTTGGCCAAGAATCAGGGAAAGGAGCTTTCGAGCCTGTTGCTCTCCTACATGCAACTGGAGGAAGTACATCCCGACAGTCTGGAACGCAACATCGACAACCTGAAGCAACGGCGTGCACTGTCGCAAGACCCTGCCGAACGGGCTGTCTATGCAGCAGCCATTGCCCGGCTCTATGCCGAACGCATAAACTGGCGCAGCGTGGGTACAGACCTGCGTGACTCCGTGATTACGTGGTATGGACTTGCGCTGGCCGACAAACAGGTGCTGGCAACAACAAAGGCCAAGCGGTGGAAACCCTTCGTGGTAATTGGAAAAGATGAAGGCTACTTTCGTGGCGATATGCTGAATGTCGTTTGGCGCAGTATGGCATCGGATGTCCGTAAGCAAATTCGTGACACCGTCAGCGTGCTGCCGAAGTCCAGCGAGATGATTGGCTTCTACAAGCAACAAGGATTGCGTGAAGGTGCACTCTTGCTTGCTCTCGATTCACTTGATGAGAAAGGGGAGAGAATCACGGAAGCCGATTTGTTGCGTCTGCGCGATGACTATGCCGATGTGCCTCTCTGTGCAGAGGTGTATTTGCGACTGGGCACAATGACGGAAGACCTGCCTCGTTGGCGAGAGAACAGCGCCTCGGAGATAGATGCTGCCAATCAGTCGGCACGGCGTTGCCGCGAATGGTTGCAAGAGGGATTACAGAAATATCCTAAGTACAAGCGTCGTGCAGCCTTGCAGAATGCCCTGACCGAACTCTCTGACCCCTTCTTCGAGAAAGACATGCCGACATGTGTCTCCCCAGGCAAGCAGTATTGGTGGAGGTTTAAGGTGCGCAATGTGCAGTCGGTGCTCATCGATGGCAAGGAACACGTATTCCCAGAGCATGACCCCATAGAGACGTTCTGCGACTCTATCTTGTGGACATCCTCCAAGGTCGGCAGTTACAAGTTTACCTTCGTCCCGCGCACCAAGACAAAACTGACTGAGAAGATTAAGCCGCTGGACCATTGGATAAAAGTGACTGCCCTGCAGGATATTTTCCAAGTGATGCCCGACAGTTCGGTCCGTGTCTTGGTGGTAGATCCGGAGACCGGTAAACCACAGCCCAACGTAACGGTAACGGCTTACAAACCGACGGGTGACTTCAAAGACACCGTAGCCTATTTCGTCGGACGAACAGGATTGGACGGCAAGGTGATAGTACCTAAATATGTGGGTGATGGCAAGAACCAGCGTTGGCGCAACCAGTTGACATACAAAATCTGCAGTCCCGACACGGCTGACTGGAGCCTCGCCACACACTACTTCTATAATATTGGCCATTGGACGGGGAAACCGACAAAATCCGACCTGCGTACAGAACTCTTCACCGACCGCGCCATTTACCGACCTGGTCAGACGGTGCATGTGAGCGGACTCTCCTACACGCAACTCGACTGGGATGCTGAGACCGCTGGTGAAGGCAAACATACGCTGAAGTTCTATGACTCGAACCATAAGTTGGTGGAAGAACGCATCGTGGAAGCCAATGAGATGGGCGTATTCAGTGCCGACTTCACTATTCCAACAGGACGCAGAAATGGTAGTTTCTCCATCGAGGCCGACAGTCGGGAACGCATCTATTTCCGTGTCGAGGAGTATAAGCGTCCCACCTTTGAGGTTGTGCTCGACGACAGTCTCTATGTCAACGGCGATAGTTGCGAGGTTCGCGGTACTGCCAAGAACTATGACGGCAGTCCGCTTCGTGGGGCTCGTGTGACGGGAACCTACCATTGGCGCACTCCGTGGATTTACTATGACAAGCGTCTTCCTCAGAGTGAGGTTCTCCCGCTCGACACCATTGAGACGGACGATAAGGGAAAGTTTGGCTATAAATTCAAAATTCAAAATTCAAATATAGAGTCACGCAGGTCGCTTACGGTTAACGTGGATGTACTGAGCCAACAGGGTGAGACGCATAACGCTCAGCATTGGTATTGGCGTGTGAACGAGCCCAAACCTGTGCCGGAACCCGTGAAGGTGGACTCTACCTTCCTCGTGCGTTGCGTGGTTGATAGTTTCGACGTCAACACGCCCGGACGCATAGAGGTTACCACCAAACTTCATGACATTTATCTCTTCTACACCCTCTCGGCTGCCGGTAAGATATGGAAGGACGAGATGGTGCGCCTGAGCGATGAGACCTTTGTCCTCGACATCCCTTATCGTGAGGAGTATGACCAGAGCCTGACAGCCTCGTTCTGTTTTGTCAAGGAGGGCAGAATCTATAAGGACACCAAGACCATCTATCTCGTGCGACCCGACAATCGTCTGCGTGCTCATTGGGACACCTTCCGCGACCTTGTCCAGCCTGGTCAGCAGGAAGAATGGCGACTGACCCTGAGACGCCCCGATGGAACGCCTGCAGATGCCAATCTGATGGTGGCGATGTATGATGCCTCACTCGACTACTTTGCCCATCATCAATGGCACTTCGACATCGCTCGTGGTCACCGCACCTTTGGTGTTCCCTTCCAGGCAGCCCAGCGCATCAGTCTCGGTACGCTGAACTCAGGCGGATGGTACAATCAGAAGATGAAGAAGGTACGTGCCATCGACCTGACACGCATCAACGCAGAACTTTTCCAAGTAAGAGCCTACACACGCGCTGGGGGACGTGGACCCATTATGTATAAGGCTGCTGCCAATACCATGATGGTGACTTCGGCTGCTCCTCAGGCTGCGATGGTTGAGGAAAGCGCCATGGCTGATGCTGTGTCAACGAATGGCGCCGTGTTGCGTGAGGTCGCATTGAAGTCGGATAATGAAGAAGGCGCAGAGGCAGAGGAGACGGAGACCCTCGCTGTTCCGATGCGTGAAAACTTCAATGAGACAGCCTTCTTCTATCCTCAACTGCGTACGGACGCCAGTGGGCAAGTGAGCATCGCCTTCACCCTGCCCGAGAGCCTGACACGCTGGAACCTGATGGGTGTGGCACATACCGCCGACATGATGTACACCAGCCTGAGCAAGCAGATAGAAGCACGCAAGGACCTCATGGCCCAACTCTACTTGCCGCGCTTCCTGCGTCCCGGCGATGAGGCTGTGCTGACTGCCTCCGTTCGTAATGTCAGCGACCAGTCGCAGAAGGGTAAGGGACTACTGCAAATCCTTGATGCCAAGACTGAGAAAGTGCTGAAGACATGGAAGGCCGACATCGCACTAAGTGCCCAGAAGGATACCGTCCTGCACTTCCCCTACGAAGCCACCGAAGGCGACTTGATAGTCCGTTGGGCAGTGGAGGGAACGACTTGCAGCGATGGCGAACAGCGCCTGTTGCCCGTGCTTTCTCCGACCGAACACGTTACCAACACGATTCAAATTACGGCCTACGACCCGTCGGTGCAGAACATCGACCTCTCGAGCCTGTTCCCAGAAGGGGTGACAAACCGGCAGCTTACTCTTGAATACACTACCCATCCCGAACAGTATGCCCTGCAGGCCCTGCCTTCGTTGGCGAAGGCCAAGCGTAACGATGTGCTTTCATTGGCTTCGGCGTATTATGCAGGAGAGTTGGGTAAGGCTTTGGGCGTGGAAATGCCTGACAGCACGGAGTCTTATCTGGAGAAGATGAAGGCCTTGCAGGATGGCAATGGCGGTTTCCGTTGGTATCCCGAGATGCCCACCAGTCCGTATCTTACTCGCGAAGTGTCGTTCTTGCTGACCCGTCTTTACATGCTTACGGGAAAGAAGGTTGCTGAGCAGGTAAATACCAAAGCCATACACTATTTGCTTGACCAACGCATCGATTCCACCTATCTTTCCGCAGCAGACCTTCGTAACCTGTATGTGGCGCTGTATGGTGGCGTTCGCCTGTCGAAGGAAGAACAGAAAAAAGTCGATTTCCTACTGAAACTGGCCAAGCGCGAGGATGTTGAGGAGGACGGTTACGAGCGTCAGGCTTTGCTCGCTATCGTGCTTAAGCAGGCTGGTGCCGACCGCAAGGCACGGAAGTGTGTGAACGAGTTCCGCAAATACATCGTTTCGAGTCCCGAGCGCGGTTCTTATATAGAGTTCCCCAAGGGAAGTTTTACCAGCATCGACCGCAAACTGCACATCCATGTCCAGTTGATGGAAGCTTTGCAGCGGATGAATCTGGCAGACACCCTGCTTCGAGGCATGCGTCGCTATCTGCTTCAGCAGAAGCGCACCCAAGAATGGTCCACTCCCGTCAACTCTGCCAATGCTGTCTTCGCTTTGCTCAGTAATTCAAAATCGGAAGTTCAAAATTCTAAATTAAAGGACCTGCTGACGCTGACTCGCAAGGGTGTGACGGTGCAGAACTTTACGGCTCAGGACGACACGTTGGGCTATCTGCGTGATTCCCTTGAGATTGAGGATGGCAAGTTGCCCATTCGTCTGCGCCTGCAGAAGTTCTCGAAGGGCGAGAGCTGGGGTGGTGTCTTTGCCGACTTTGACCAGCGTTTCGATGAGGTGGAGGCACGTAGCGAAGGACTTTCTGTTCGTCAGGAATACCCCACCGAGGCGAAGACGGGCAACCGATACACCGTACGCTATTACATCTCTGCCGACCGTGATTATGAGTATGTTACGCTCATCTGTCCTCGTCCAGCCTTCACGGAACCCGTCAATCAGCGTTCGGGATATGGATGGAGTGGACGTTCTACGCTGGGCTGGTCAGGTGGATTAAGCTATTATCGTCAGGTTCATGATGCCACTACGGAGTTCAGCTTCTGTCAGATTCCGCGAGGCGACTACCTTATCGAGGAAACACTTTATGTCGAACGCGACGGACGTTATCATTCGGGCATTGCGGTCATTCGCTGCGAGTATGCCGAAGAGTTCCAGGGACACAGTGGGGACAATGTAGTGGAAGTGAATAAGTAGAGGACCCTCCCTGTGCCTCCCTTAAGGGAGGGGAAATTCATATAATATAAAGATTAAGAAATGAATATCCTTGCAAACATGTTTAGTAAGATAGGTCCGAAAGCATTGAGGCCATCTACTCCCCTCCCTGTTAGGGAGGGGGTGGCGGTGAGTATTCTTCTCACCCTTGTTTTATTTGCCTCATGCAAGGATGACAAACCCACCTTGCCTGATGCCAAGGGAACTCCCTCGGAGTTGCTTGTGGTGATACCCTCGTCTTTGGTGGATAGCGACATCGCCGATACGCTGCAGACCATTACCGATTGCGATGCCCCTGGACTGGGTTCTGCGGAACGCATCTTCCGCACGATGACCATTGGCGAACGGGGTTATGAGAAGGTGTATAAACTCATGCACAGTCAGTTGCGTGTGGAACTCGACCCTTCCCAAGGCAAAACGGCTTTGGGCGTTGCCCGGGATGTCAATGCCCGTCCGCAATTGCAGTTGGTCGTTAGGGCGTCTAAACTGGCCGACCTACGGCAGTTTCTGAGTCGCAATCGCGAGCGCATTCAATACCTCATCCTCGACTTTCAGCTCGAACGCTATGCCGACATGCTACGTGGAAAGCATAGTAAGAAGGTGACGACAGAGATGCGCCGTTTGGGTTACGATGTTTCAATGCCAGTCGATATGCAGTCGGCGAAGCGAGGCAAGGACTTTCTGTGGGCTTCCTCAAACCGCGGTGGTGACAAGGACATCAACTTTGTCTTCTACACTCTTCCTTGGTCTGGCGAGGACCTCTCGGATTTGGACTATTATGTCAGGAAGCGTGATTCCGTGATGCGGGCCAATATTCCCGGTCCTCAGGAGGGGCAGTGGATGCAGACTTCCCGCACGCCTGAGGGCGAACCCGTCTTGTGGCCCATGCTGAGGCGTGATGAGGATGGCGACTGGTTGGAGGTTCGTGGTTTGTGGGATATGCACGGCGGTTTCATGGGCGGCCCGTTTGTGGCACAGGTTCGGGTGGACAGCGTAGCCCGCAAAGTCGTCTGTGCCGAAGGTTTCGTCTTTTCTCCCAACAGCGCCAAGCGTGACCTCTTGCGGTCTGTGGAGGCAGGTTTGCGTACATTACGCAAACTGTAGGCCGAAGTCGTTTTATGTAACACAGTTTCAAAGATCGAACTTAGGTCTTCTGGATTTGTACCTTATGTCTTGCGCGCCTTGAACATAGGTTCGTTATCCTTCGAATGGCCAAGTATTTCGGGGAGTCGGACAGTTGGACATCTCGTCGAAACTTTTCTAAGCCCCTTGTTTACAATGCAAAGTTACTGCTTTTCGCAAGAGCATGCAAAATAAAACGTGGCGGGCAACCAAACGGGCAACTAAAAAGGGGGTTTTTTGTTGCCCGTTTACTTGACTTTAAGGTCCTTAAGGTCTTTAAGGTCCTAAAAGTCTTTAAAGTCCCAGGGGCCAAAGCCCTTCAAAGCCCTTAAAATGCCTCCTGCAGGCTGCCCGAGCGCCCTCGGCATCGTAAGTTATAGTGGTGTCCTGTGCAGCCAATGATGTTTGCTCGATTTTTATAATTGATTGTGAGCCAGCGAGTTGCAAAGTTGCATTTGCAATAAGGAAAAATGAGTATGGTCTCTTAATATATATATAATATATATATGTCAATAGACATAATTATAATATAGGGCTACTCTACTCTTTTTTTGCTTATTGCAAATGCAACTTTGCAACTTTGCAACAAATTCGAATAAGTGAGAGCAGCACAGGTGGCTATAAGTCAAAAAGTGCCCATTTCATCGAAGAAAATGCCCCCTCAATCTCCCCCAGGGGGGGGAGGAACAAACGCTCTCGCTCGGGAAAAACTATGTATTTTTGTTGACCTATCGGTCTTATTTATTGTGCTAAATCCCCATTAAATGCATGCATTTATTTGCCTTTATCCCAGTAAAATTTGTTTTTCCACTCGCTTATTCGTATCTTTGCCTCCAATATGAGACGAATATATACCTTATTAATAAGTTTTCTGTGCGTGTGCACGTCGATGGCACAGCCTCGATTGGTGTGTGAGAACGCCCGTCAGAAGGTGGGAGAAATCATCTTTATGACACCCAAGACCGTGAAGTTTGAGTTCCGAAATGCTGGTTCACAGCCATTGGTCATCACCGAAGTGCACCCTTCATGTGGTTGCATCAGCGTAAAGTATCCCGAAGGGGCTGTCGCAGCTGGGCAAACTGGAATAATAGAGGCTACGTACGACGCCCGAATGCTGGGGACGTTCTATCGTGAACTGGCTGTTTTCACCAATGAGCAGGAGGCTCCTACGTATCTTGCTTTCGAGGGTAGGGTGGTGGAACGCCTGCTCGACTACGACGGCGATTTCCCCATCGACCTGGGCAATGTGAGACTGAGTTCGAACTATGTGGAGTTTGACGACGTGAACCGAGGCGACAAGCCTGTTGTCGAATTGCAGGTGGCAAACTTGGAGCATGGCACCTACGAACCGCAACTAATGCACCTGCCTCAGTATCTATCGGCCGAGTATCTGCCCAGTGTCATTCAGTCGGGCCGTATCGGACGCATCCGCCTGACGCTCGACAGCGAGCGGTTGATGATGGATGGACTGAACCAGACAAGTATCTATCTGGCTCGATATATGGGGGACAAGATTTCGGACCAGAACGAAATCGTGGTGTCGGCTATCCTACTGCCCGCCTTCCGTGACCTGACGAAGGAGGGACTGGAGAAGGCTCCGCACATCGTGGTGATGGACGGTACGGAGATGGTGGAAGACGTTGCCCAACTGCCCATGAACGGGAAGAAGAAGGTGACGAAAGTCTTCAATGTCACGAATATCGGTGAGGAGACGCTGACGGTGAGTGCCGTACAGGTGTTCAACAGAGCCTTGACGGTGAGCCTGTCAGACCGTAATATTGCCCCTCACGCAACGGCTAAACTGAAGATTACGGTCGATGCCAAACAACTGGCAAAGGCTAAGAACGGTCCTCGCATACTCATTATCAGCAATGATCCGCGACACGCAAAGACTTTGCTTGACCTGAATGTGGAATAAGATATGGAACATCCTGAAAACAGCGAAGAATACAAGGGACTGACCGTCAACAGCGGCGTGGGACCAGTCTCCATCGTGAACCCGTATCTGAAGCGTGGGCGTTTTGCCCGTCGCCGACTGACGGCCGATGACTATGTAGAGGGCATTCTGCGAGGTGAATCGGCCATACTGGGTCAGGCTGTGACATTGGTGGAAAGCACCAACCCCGAACACCAACAAATGGCTCAGGAAGTCATCGAAAAGTGTCTGCCTTACAGTGGAAAGTCGGTGCGCGTGGGAATAAGCGGCGTACCAGGGGCAGGCAAGAGCACGAGCATCGATGAGTTCGGCATTCACGTCCTAAAGGAGTACGGCGGCAAGTTGGCAGTACTGGCCATCGACCCCAGTTCGGAACGCACGAAAGGAAGCATCCTGGGCGATAAGACGAGGATGGAGAAGCTTAGTGTACACCCCGATTCCTTTATTCGTCCCAGTCCCTCGGCAGGTAGTCTGGGAGGTGTTGCTCGCAAGACCCGCGAGACCATCATCCTTTGCGAGGCAGCGGGCTACGACAAGATATTTGTGGAGACGGTGGGGGTAGGACAAAGCGAGACGGCCTGCCATTCGATGGTCGATTTCTTCCTGCTCATCCAACTGGCTGGTACGGGCGATGAGCTGCAAGGCATCAAGCGCGGCATCATGGAGATGGCCGACGGCATCGTTATCAATAAGTGCGACGGCAACAACGTGGAAAAGTGCCAGCTGGCTGCCAACCACTTCCGCAACGCCCTTCACCTGTTCCCACCGACGGAGAGCGGGTGGATGCCCAAAGTGCTCTGCTACTCAGGCTTCTACGGTTTGGGAATCAAGGAGGTATGGGATATGATCTACGAATACGTTGATTTCGTAAAGGCCAACGGATACTTCGAATACCGACGCAACGAGCAGGCTAAGTACTGGATGTACGAAAGCATCAACGAACAATTGCGTAACAACTTCTATCAGAATCCTACAATCGAGGATATGCTGAAGTTGTCGGAAAAGAGTGTATTGGCAGGAGAAAAAACGTCATTCGTGGCTGCTAAGCAACTGCTCGACACGTACTTTGCACTCCTCCATTAACCATTTCGGGGTGCTTGTTGCGCCACAAATTCCTAAAGAATGACATTGTACCAGCCAACGGGGTTCTATCTCGTTGGCTGCGTCTATCATATAACTGTGAGGGTTCACGCTGCGACATTCGTCGAATAGGACGCGACCGTTGCTCGACTTCTTTCCGCACACAAAGAGCACCACATCGTGGCGAGAGGCAAAATCGCGAATGTGAGGCATGCGGTTGGCCACCTGGCGGCAAATGGTGTCGTAATACTTAAATGTGGCTGTCGGGGAAATGTGTTGGCGGATGTATTCGACAATGCGGCGAAACTCTTCCAACGGCTTTGTCGTCTGGCTGTAAAGATAGATGTCGCGATCGAAATCGAGATTTATCACATCTTCGGGTTTTTCTATGACAATGGCTGTGCCTTCGGTCTGTCCTACCAATCCCAATACCTCGGCGTGTCCGGGCTTGCCGAAGATGACGATTTGTCCGCGATGCATGGAATCGTTGTCGTATTCCCGCTTAATACGCTCTTGAAGGTGGAGCACCACAGGGCAGGTGGCATCAATGATTTCGATGTGATTCTCCTGAGCACGATGGTAGGTTTCGGGTGGTTCTCCATGAGCGCGAAGGAGGACGGTGGCGTCCCGTAGTTGGTCGTATTCTTCGTGCCCGATGGTCTTCAGACCCATGCGCCCAAGGCGGTCGCACTCCATGGAGTTGTGTACGATATCCCCAAGGCAATAGAGAGGTTTAGTGCTGTCGGCAAGCACTTCCTCGGCTTTGCCAATAGCGCGTGTCACGCCAAAACAAAAGCCGCTACCTTGGTCAATCTCGATGGTCATAATTATCCGCAGGCCACCCTGATGTATTCGCCGATGAGCCAACCTTTTTGCTCATCGATGGTCATGTGACTGTTGTCCAGGACAATTGCATCAGCGGCTTGGCGCAAAGGACTGATTTCGCGGTGGGTATCGATGTAGTCGCGTTCCTCCACGTTACGCAGAATCTCCTGAAAGTCGCACTGCTCGCCTTTTGCCTTTAGCTCATCATAGCGACGCTGGGCACGAATCTCGGCTGATGCCGTAACAAATATCTTCAGTTCGGCATTGGGGAAGACGGTGGTGCCAATGTCGCGTCCGTCCATGATGATTCCTCCCTCCTGGCCCATGCGCTGCTGCTGGCGAACCATCGCCTCGCGAACGAAACCCAAAGCGGCAATAGGGCTGACATGGTTGCTAACCTCGAGGGTGCGAATGCGGTCTTCCACGCACACGCCATTAAGATAAGTATCGGGACGGCCGCGTTCGGGGTTGAACTGAAATGAGATCTCGATGTTTCCCATTTCGGCACGAAGGCGTTCCTCGTCAATCTCATCGCCTTGAATGATACCATTGTCCAAAGCATAAAGGGTGACAGCGCGATACATGGCGCCGCTATCGACATATACGTAACCGATTTCACGAGCCAAATCCTTGGCCATTGTGCTTTTCCCGCAAGACGAATATCCGTCGATGGCTATTGTTATCTTTTTCATTTTTTTTTAAGGTCTTTAAGGACTTTAAGGTCTCTAAGGTCTCTAAGGTTATTAAGGTCATAGGCTATATCCCAGGCTGAGGGCCACGGTGTGGGCGCTGACGTGGTATTTTGCGTAGGCCAAGCCAACCTTTATCTTCTTGATGTTAAGACCTGCACCAAACGACAAACCTGCTGCCCTGCTACTTCCCGCCGCCTTCATCTCATAGGCTCGACGGAAATTATAGCCGGCGGCAAAGTAGAATTGGCTGGTAGGGATGATGTCGATACCCACGCTGAAGTGGTTCATCAGAATGCTTCCACCCTTGGGCTTCTTGCTTACATGATAAAAATATTTGCTGCTCCATCGGGTGAGGTCGGTCAAGGTTACATTGAAGCGGATGGGAGCATGACCCAGACTCTTGGTGAAACCTACTTGCAGGTTGAAAGGCATGCGTTCGTGCTTGTCACCAAAGGCCTTCACTTGTCCGCCAAGATTAGCAGCAACGGCCGAAAACGAGAAGTCATTGTCTTCGTCATAGTAGTTCAAACCCAAGTCAACGGCAAGGCCAACGGAGGTGTAGTCGGCATATTTAGAATAAATCATCTTGCCAGTTGCTCCACCTACCCATCTATCGCTCAGGGCGTAGCTGTACATTCCGTTGAAGGCCATATCCAAAGCCCTCATGTCACCAATAATCTCTCCCGTTTCCAACGTTTCCTTCATCTTTCCGTATCCGACAAACTGGATGCCTGCTCCCCAAGTTCCACGTTGGCCTGCCAAGCGAACAAAAGAGGCGCTACCCGTCTTCGAACCTTTCATATAAGACATGAAATTCAGGTTCATCGAGTTGTCGCTAACGCTGGCAAGCAAGGCTGGGTTCTGGAAAATAAGCGAAGCGTCGTCATCGATAAGGGAAATGTTCTTTCCTCCCAACGCAGTCGCATGGGACGAGGTGGGAAGGCCTAAGAAGCTGAATACGCTGGTACTTTCTTGCCCCCATGCAAAGAGGGAGCAAATCAGGCCAAAGGACAAGAAAGATTGCCGAAGTGTCATGCGTTTATGTGATTTTGCCTCCAAAGATACGTTTTTTTTAGTTATCTACCTTAATTTAAACGTCAAAACTCGTAGAAAAGTTGTATAGAAACCTTAAAAAAGTATTAAATGAAAAAAAAAAGGACTGAATTGGGAACATAAATAAAAAAAATGTGTTACATTTGTTCCCGAAGAAAGTAAAAATTAACATAAATCGATATGGAAAACGTAGATAACAGAACAATCAACGACGAACTGAAGGGCCAGTCGTGGACCAGTTTGCTTATTGGTTACGTACTTGTCTTGGCAGCCATCTTCGTGGCTTTCGAGTGGACCCAACGTGAGATTAAGATTGATGACAGCAATGAGCCTATCTATGATATGGCCGTTGAAGAAGACATGATTCCTATCACCAAGCAGGAACAACCCATGCAGGCTCCTCCTCCACAGGCTGCGCCCATGACTCCCGAAATTCTGGAAGTGGTGGATAACAAGGAAGAACTTGTCGAGGAAGAAATCCAGACTACTGAGGAAGTTAACCAGAGCATTGTGTCGACTCCCGGTACTGGCGCTCCCACCGCAGTGGTTGCTGGTCCTCCTGCTCCCGTGGTTGAGGAAGTCGATGACGACCGCATCCTTGACGTGCCTGAGGAAAGCGCTGAGTTCCCCGGCGACGTTTATGCTTGGTTGCAGAAGAACATTAAGTATCCGCCCATCTGTCAGGAACAGAACATTCAGGGTCGTGTGTCAGTCCAGTTCGTTATCAACAAGGACGGTTCTATCGTGGATGTGAAGGTGCTTCGCTCACCTGACGACCATCTGTCGAAGGAAGCTGAGCGTGTGGTAAAGGCTATGCCGAAGTGGAAGCCTGCACGTCAGGGTAACAAGCCCGTTCGCATGCGTTACGTTCTTCCCGTAATGTTCCGTTTGAGCTAGTTGTTTCATAATTATAAGCTTTGTTTGGGGGCTGTCAGTTTCGGCTGGCAGCCTTTTTTAGTAAAACTATATTATAATAATATATAATGTATACGAGTGCACAAATTCTGGAGAAGGTGGAACGGGCCTTAGGTTCTTTGCCCTATGAACGTAAGCCTGAGGGCCTTTATGCCCCCGTTCGATATGTCCTTTCCTTAGGAGGAAAGCGCATACGCCCCGTGCTCATGTTGATGAGTTATAACTTGTATAAGGATGATGTGGAACGAATCATGATGCCTGCCCTCGGACTTGAGACCTATCACAACTATACGCTCCTGCACGACGATTTGATGGACCGTGCCGATGTGCGTCGAGGACATGCCACCGTGCATCGAAAATGGGATGAGAATGCGGCAATACTGAGTGGCGACTCCATGTTGGTTCTCGCTTATCAGCGTATGGCACAATGCGACACAGCTATTTTGCCTCAGGTAATGGAGCTTTTCACAGAGACAGCCTTGGAGATAGGCGAAGGGCAACAATATGATATAGAATTTGAGACTCGCAACGACGTTACCGAGGACGAATACATCGAAATGATTCGCCTGAAGACTTCGGTGCTTTTGGCCTGTGCTTTGAAATTAGGTGCCATGTTGGCTGGAGCTCCGACTGCTGATGCCGAGATCTTGTATGATTTTGGCGAACAGATTGGACTTGCCTTCCAGTTGCAGGACGACTATCTGGACGTGTATGGCGATTTCAAAACTTTTGGAAAGCGTATAGGAGGAGACATCTTGTGCAATAAGAAGACCTACATGCTCATCAATGCTCAGTTGCTTGCCAATGAAAGTCAGCGTAAAGAATTGGAATACTGGCTAACGGTTAAGGACTATGATGAAGAGGAAAAGATTAGGAGTGTGACGCAGCTCTATGACGAGATAGGTATTCCCCAAATAGCTCGAAAGAAGATAGAATACTATTATTCTTTAGCCGAACAAAGTTTGGCAAAGGTGAATCTGCCCGAGGAAAAGAAATCTCTCCTTTGGCAATATGCTCAGCAAATGCTCAATCGCCAAAACTAGTTCTCTTCTCTTCATCCTTAATCCTTCATCCTTAACTCTTTATTCCCCATTGGTAGACACCCACAGCCATATTTACGAACCAGAATTTGATGAAGACCGTGAACAAGTAGTGTCGCGGGCTCGTGATGCGGGAGTTGAAATGATACTCTTGCCCAACATCAATGCCAATTCGGTTCAGCCCATGCTTGACTTATGTCGGCGTCATCCTGGCTATTGCTTCCCCATGATAGGACTGCACCCGGAAGATGTTCGCGACGATTATGAGTCTGTGCTCTCCCATATGCATGAACAACTCCAGACTCCCCATCCTTTTATTGCAATAGGTGAGGTCGGACTCGATTTCTATTGGGACGAAACCTATCGCAGTCAGCAGCTGGATGCCTTCGAACAACAAATCATGTGGGCAAAACAATACAATCTACCCTTAGTCATCCATAGTCGGAAATCACATCGCGAGTTGGTTGAGATGATGGAACGACATAGGTCAGACTCTTTGCGAGGTGTCTTTCATTGCTTTGGAGGCACACGTGATGAGGCTAATGAACTGCTCTCCTTCCCTGGTTTCGTTTTAGGCATTGGCGGAGTACTTACGTACAAGAAGTCCACATTGTCAGAAGTATTACGTGAGGTTCCTCTCGATAGAATTGTTGTGGAGACAGATTCCCCTTATTTGTCCCCAGTTCCTTTCCGCGGGAAACGGAATGAGAGTGCTTACGTGGCCTACACTTTACACAGATTAGCCGAGGTATATGAAAAATCTGTTTTAGAGGTTGATATTGTGACAACAAATACGGCAAAACACCTCTTTGGCTTGCCTATAACTGTAAATAATGATGTAAAAACGTAAAAAAAATTTTTTTTTATGCCTGAAAGCGTGTTTAGTTCACTTTTTTTTCGTAACTTGCACGCCAAATAGGGGTATAGTGGGCAGAATATGCCCGTAAACATGCCATGGAGAGATGCTCGAGTGGCTGAAGAGGCACGCCTGGAAAGCGTGTGACCGGCAAAACTGGTTCGCGAGTTCGAATCTCGCTCTCTCCTCCGAGGAAATCGCTGTAATCTACGAACAATCAGTTAGTTGCGTTGATTTCTTTGTATGCCCATCTACCAAAGAATCTACCATTTATAGAGCTTATAATCTATAACTGCGCGGAATTGATTATACTGAATAACCTAT
>JAGCVH010000086.1 GCA_017962495.1 Bacteroidaceae bacterium | reverse complement strand
TCGGCACCGTAGTACTTAACCTGGAAGTTATCCCAGATACACCAGAGGCTGGTGTTAGTCTCCAACTTGACACCAATGTTCAGGGTACCATCCTCTACCTTAACATAGATAGGATCGATGGTGTACAGACCGTTGGTGAAGGATACGGAAGCGTCGGACATCGAGTTTTCAGAACCGGTCTTCAATGGGAAGGTCTTCGTCTCTTCGTTTGCGAAGAATACGGGCAGGTTCTCGTTGTCCGTGCCATCCTGACGATAGAAGCCCTGAGCGGTAATTGCATAAACACCATTGGGAACTTCCACGCTCTGACTAACGGTGAATACAGAGTGGAATGACTCGGCATTGTTGTTGGTGTTGTTACCACCGGAGAGGTTCTTGTTGGTGCAGTCAGCGCTGACAATCCACTTGTCGGAGTAGCGGTTGTTGCGTCCGAAGTTAAGGTCGTCGAACAGAATGTTAGCATTCATGGGAGCGTCCTCGGTAGCATTAGCCAGAGCGGCCTTAGCATCATCGAGAGCAACGATAGTCCACTGTGCATTAGCATCGTCGGCATTGGTCAGACCCTTGCCAAGAATGGTGCTGTTGCCATCGTAGCCGTAGAATCCACCGTCGGCGGCATTGGCAATGGTGTAGTTGCCATTAGCCAGCATGGTGATTGCGAGGGCAACGGGTGAACCATTGTCCATGTAGTCGCCATTGAAGTAGTACTGTGTACCACCGTTGTTAACCTGAGATTCCAGCTTGTACTGGCCTTCGGGCATGTCGGTGGGGTCGAACTTCACGAACTCGGGATTGGGAATCAGAGAAGCACGTGTGCCCCAATCGTTACCAGCACCCCAGTAGAGTCCGCTGCCCACGTTCTGAACGATGTACTTGTCATAAGCAAAGACTGCGGGTTCGGGACCAGGTTCAGCCTCTGTCAGATAAACGACAAACTTCGTGATTTGTGCACGACCTTCAGTGATAGTGAATGTGGTAGTCTGAGCATCCAGTCCGCTAACAACATTGGGCACGTTAACCTCGAATGCCTGGCCTTCATCACCTTCGGGAGTCAGTACACTGCTTCCATCGGGAGTGTTGCTTGCTGTCAGGGCATAACCAGTGATATGGTATCCGTCAGAAGCTGTCAGAGTGTAGGTTACACCTGCAGGACCGAAGTGCATACCATTAGCAACATTAATGCCGCTAGTTGCAACAAGGGTCAAACCAGGATCTTCTTCAGTAGAAGCCCAAGATGCACCCCAACCGCTATCGGTGAGAGGATTGCCGGCACCATCGTAATAAGTTCCGTGTTCCTTATCAACCAAGATTTCGATGGCAGTCTCACCTGCTTGAGCTGCGGCAAATGCCTCTTCTGCAGCCTTCAAGGTCTCGAGGGCGGAAGTCATTTCTTCATCGGTCTTGCCAAGTTCTTCCTTCGCAGCTGCGATAGCGGCCTGGAACTCTTCCTTGCCGTCTTCCTTCTCGGCAGCAGCAAGTTGCTCTTCTGCGGTGGCAATCTCAGCCTCGAGTGCTACATAAGCCTCAGAGTGCTCAGCTTCTACTTTAGCAATGGTCCAGTATGCCTTGTCGCCAGACTTGGCAATAGACTTGTCAGTGTAGCAAGCCGAACCGTTTGTCTCATCATCAGTAGCAATCATACCCTTGACTTCGTCCAGTGTATAATAAATGACACCTTCAATATCAACGGGAGTGGGGTTGATGAGCATCTTCTTCTCGGCGTTGGCAGACATAGTCCAATTGGTTGTTCCGGCAAAGCCTACGGCACCATCCTCATTAATGATATAGTAGCCACCTTCGCCAGCCTCAAACGTGAAGGCCTGAGCGGTCTCGGAGATCATAACCTTGTCGTTTGCAGCATCCAAAGCCAGATACAATCCGCTGGACTTCTGCTGGAAGGTGTAAGTAGCATCGGCTTCAGGTCCAACCTTTGCAGCGGCATAAGCCTCAACGGCAGTAGCCAAAGCAGCCTGAGCCTCCTCCAGTTCCTCAGCAGTAGCCTCAGTATTGTCGGCAACAGCCTGAGCGGCAGCAACTGCAGCAGCAAAGGTGTCGTAATCGGCTTCAGGAATCAAGAACAGGCCTTCACCTATACCAGCCTTAGCCTCCACAACCTTATCGGCCTCAGCCAAAGCGGCCTTAAGTTCGGCGCGTACCACCTCTGCATTGGTAGTAGTTTCAATCTTGACGCAATCGATGAACAGATGAGGAGCTGAGCCTGAACCTGCATTGTTTTGAATTCCGAGAGATAACACACCTGATGTAGGCTCCACAAGTGAGAAGGTAATAACCTCATTGTACCATTCACCTACGGGATACTGCAAGGTTTTAGCTAAATACTTAGTGCCATCTGCAGCAATAAAGCCCATCAAATTCTGGGTGAGCGTGTTCGTACCAGCTGTGTTCATTACGGGAATAGTGAACACATAGTTGCCAGCAGGAAGAATCACCTTTTGTGTATACTGTACGATAGCGTTATCACCGCCCCATACACTAATCATACCCAAGGCATTCTTTCCCTCGGAGCCTTCAGGTCCAGCAGCAGGTGCCTTGTAGTCGGTACCGCCTATCCAAGCTGAACTACCATAGGCAAGCACGCCTGCAGCCTTTTGGTCAAGAGCACCACGATCGGAACCTTCATAAACATTGTCGGTAACATTTAGCACACTCCATCCTTCAACAGGTTGCGCACCAAAATAGGTCGTGTTGTTCTTCGACATGTCTTTTGCATAGGTGCAGATACCATTGTCTATAGGAGTACTTTCCTCGAAGTCTAGGTTCTTGGGCTCTGCGGTAGAAGGATCGAGAACAGCCAAGGCCTCGAAGGGGTCGAAGTCGGCAGCTTCGATAATGGCATTGGCATTACCATCGTCAACTGCAGTCCAAGAGTCGATAATCATGCGACCACCACTAACGTTGATGTTGTGGCTGTCATCGAACTTGAAGAAGAAAGGATAATCATCAACTCCAGAAGCAACTATCTGTACAGGATCGGGATCGCCCAATGTGTTGTCCTTTGTCAGGAATGCTTTGGCGTTGACGCTGTAGATGTAGTAGTTGTCATTGAAACTGATGAGAGCGAATCGCTCGCTAACAGCCTCACGGTCCAGTGCAATTGCATTGCCATTTGTGGCTCCGTCGGCAACATTCCATGCAGCACGTTTATTGTAAACGATGTAGCACTTGTTGTTTGAGAGCTCTGCAAGGCTTGTTATGTAAACGGGAGGAACATAATTCTCGTCTACTGCTACTGTAATAACAAAGTCTGACAAGGTGACTTCCTTGTTGGGACCTGCCAGTGTGAAAGAGGCAGATACTTTGTCGTTACCTGTTACTGCAACTTCTATGCCGGGACCGGCAATGGACATTGCTTCTTGGCCGGAAGGCGTAATGGTAACACCTGCATCAGTTGCTTCAGTGGCCCAAAAACTGTAGCCTTTGATCAAATAACCTGCAGGGACTTCAATTGTGAATACCGCCGACTGAGATGAACCGGAAGCAATGCCTCCAGTGGCAGCATTCATGTTGTTAACAGGAACGCTGAATGTCACCTCTGGTTCAGTCGTGGATACCCACTTGCTGCACCAACCGCTTGTCATGGCACTTCCGCTGCGGTAGAACGTTCCCGTCTCCACACCGTAAGAAACCGTGATGTCTTCGGCCTTGATTCCCACTACTGTCATCAGCAGGGAGCACAAGAGAAATAAAAACTTTTTCATGCGATTTTGATTTAGTTAATAATTAAGGTTAATTTAAAATTGGTTTCGTTAATAGCGTGTTTTAAACACATAAGCGGGACAAAATTAAGGAATTTTTTACACAAACCAAGCATTTTACCTCTTTTTTTTGCGCGTGCAGGCGAGAATGAGACCATAAAGAATAGCTTTTACGAAGGTTTGATACTATTCAAAAATGACAAATACCTCCCATTTCATCGATATTTTTCCTTCTTTCACATAGGTTTTTGAGATGTTTGTCGCTTATTTAACAACCCTTTTTCGTCAAAAGAAGTCATTTCCCTTTGCCCATTCGCTCGTCGTCGAACCCTTATTCGTTTGCCTTCGAACCCTTATTCGTTTGCCCTCGAACCCTTATTCGTTTCCCCTCGAACCCTTATTCGTTTGCCCTCGAACGCTTATTCGAGAGCTATCGAATGGTTATTCGATTACGAGAGGATAATCCTCGGAGACAGATGATTAAAGTAAAAAGGAAAGAAGATTGGAGCAAAATTTGGTACTTCGCTCCGTTTGCATTATCTTTGTAGTGGAAAAGAATACATTATTAATAATAAAGAATCACATTTATGCAAAAACAATTCCGTATGCTCATGACAGCAGTGCTTGTGGGTGTTGCCTCGGTGGCCAGTTCGCAGACTGTAATCAAGGGCAAGTTGGTGGATGCCGAGAACGGCGAACCACTGATTGGTGCGCAAGTGCGCATCGTAGGTGAGAAGACTGCGACAGTGTCGAACGCCGACGGCGACTTCACTTTGCAGAATCCCAATCGCCGTCGTGAAATCACTGTGTCATATCTGGGTTACAAAGGCCAGAACTTCAGTGTTAGTCGTTCTGGAGATATGGGTATGTTAGGTCTCTCGCCCGATGAAATCTCTCTGGAAGGTGTGACGGTTACTGGCACGATGGCTTTCGACCGCAAGACCCCCGTTGCCCTGTCAAATGTGACCATAGAGGAGATTGAGGAGAAATTGGGAGGGCAGGAGTTCCCAGAAATCATGAAAACCACTCCAGGTGTGCACGCCAACAAGCAAGGTGGCGGATGGGGTGACTCGGAAATCTATATGCGTGGTTTCGACAACACCAACGTGGCAACGATGGTGAACGGTGTTCCTATGAACGATATGGAATATGGAACCGTTTATTGGAGCAATTGGGCAGGCATCAGTGATGTGGCAAAGATCGTGCAGACCCAGCGTGGACTTGGTGCTTCAAAGGTAAGTGCACCCAGCGTGGGCGGTACCATAAACATCATCACTAAAACGCTCGACCAGAAGCGTGGTGGAAGTGTGGCTTATCAGATGGGCAATAACGGAGCCAATAAGATATCCTTCAACGTATCGACGGGCATGTCGAAGAAAGGTTGGGGAATGACGTTGCTGGGCGCTCAACAGTGGGGCGACGGATATGTGCGTGGTACCGATTACACGGGCTACACCTGGTTTGCCAGCATTGCCAAGCGTTTCAACGAGCAACACACTCTCTCGTTCACGGGATTCGGTACAATACAAGAGCACGGACAGCGCTCTTCAAGTGCCAACTATGGTCCGTTGACTATTGCCGAGTGGGCTCGTGTTCGCCAGCAATACGGTGACAAGAACTACCAGTACAACTCTACGTTCGGATACATGAACGGCGAAGCCTATAACATGGCTCGCAATAAATATCACAAGCCCCAACTCTCGCTCAACCACGATTGGACCATCAACGATCGCAGTTCGCTCTCAACCGCTCTTTATATGAGTATTGGACGCGGAAACGGTTCGACAGCCGAAGGACATGGAGCAGGCTCATATACCGACTTCTATGGTGTATCGAATGGAGTAGTTAAGAACGACTTCCGCACAGCCGACGGCTATTTCGACTACGACGCACTCATTCAGCGTAATGCCGAAAGCCAAGAGGGTTCGGTGCTGGCTCTGTGTAAGAGCGTTAATGATCATCTGTGGACAGGCGTGCTTTCCACCTATAAGAATAAACTCAACGACGATTGGGATATCTATGGTGGTTTGGATTTCCGCTGGTATCGTGGTGACCATTCTACACAGATTACCAATCTCTTAGGTGGTCGTTACTTCTTGGATGACCAAGACCGTTCTACCGTTAACCCCGTGAACAACCCTGTTGCCAGTGACCCTAACTGGGTGTACAAGAAATTGTATGTAGGCGACAAAGTCTATCGTGATTTCTCAGGTTATACCGTTCAGGAAGGCGTATTTGGCCAGGCCGAGTATAATCATGGTCCCATTGCAGCCTATGTCAATGGAGCATTGAACAACACAACGATGTGGCGTTACGACCGTTTCTACTACGAGAAAGCACAGGCAAAGAGCGATATTGCCAATTTCTTGGGTGGAAACATTAAGGGTGGTGCCAACCTGAATTTGAACGATTACCACAACGTTTTCCTGAATGTAGGCTACATCAGTCGTGCACCCAAGTTCGGAGCTGCTTTCATGAACAACACCAAGAGTAATTACCTGAACAAAGAAGCCAAGAACGAGAAAATCGTTTCTTTGGAATTTGGCTATGGTTGGCAATGCCGCTGGGCTAATGTGAAGATTAATGGTTATTTCACTCGTTGGATGGATAAGTCGATGACCAAATATCTGACGCTCGACAATCAGGAAACGGGTTACATGAATATGACTGGAGTCGATGCCAACCACATGGGTGTGGAACTGGAAGCCAAGTTCTATCCTGCTAAGTGGATGGAAATAAAAGGAATGTTCTCACTGGGCGATTGGAAGTGGGACGGTATAGGCGAGGGCTATGTTTATGACGAACGTGCCAATGCCGTAAATGTTGCTGGTCAGGTTGTTGAACCTTTCTCGGCCGATCATGCACAAGCTCGCGTGAACCTCGATGGTATTCGTGTCGGAGGCTCAGCACAGACAACGAGTTCAATAAGCGTTGACTTCAAGTTGGGTCAAGTGCTTGGTTTGCCCGAAGGACAACAATTGAAGTTCGGTGGCGACTGGGTATATTATGGTCGAAACTATAGTTACTATTCGCTCACGGGAAGCAATATTACCGTAAAGCAAAATACCAGCACAGGCGAATGGACAACCACTCGTCCGCAAGATCCTTGGAAGATTCCATCAGCAAGTCAGGTCGACTTCCATGCTTCGTATAGTTTCAAGATGGGCAAGTACTTTGATGCTACTTTGAGCGGTGTCGTTAATAACCTTCTCGACTATAAGTATATAGGCAAGGCTTATAACAGCAGTACTAGTACGGCAGTGGCAAGCGAAGAGAATGTCTATGTTTACTACCAATTTGGTCGTACCTACACGATAAGACTGAAACTTAATTTTTAATTTGTAATGGGTAATAGTGCTATGAAAACGAAGAATATCCTACATTCCGTATTAAGCCTTTGTGGTCTTAGTCTCCTCTGCATGCTCAGCGCGTCCTGCGAAGACTATACCGAACACAACTTCGGCAAGCCCGAGGAATTGTATCAGGCCCAACAAATCAATAATTTCACCTTCGAACTGACACCCCAACAATATCAGGACATTGCCTCAAATGCCGACAATAAGGCTTTGGCCGCGCAGGATGAGACAGGTGTTAGCAGTCAGCACCTGCAATGGGTGGCAGAGAATGGTTGCTTTGTTGGAAACATAAGCCCACAGGAATATCTGCCTGCTATCTTGAAGAATCTTGTTGGCACCAGTCAGTTTTATAGCTTGACTGATGGTTCCAGCATTACGGTTCGATACCGTCAAGGCGAAATCGTCAATGGCGATGCTTATGTTCCCAACACCGGAGACCTGACCGATGGCAAATATCTGCTTGTGCCCGTTGGCATGGAGCAAAGTATTGCCCATTCTGGTGAAGGTAAAACTTATGGTTATCTGCTTTTGGCTGGTAGCAAGGCAGACTTGGTTCCCAATCTGGTGAACCGTGTTGACGAACAAACCATTCGTGCCGACGAAGTGGCTGATGGCTATGCCTACTCGTTTGAAAAGGATGGAGACGAATGGCTTATTGCCAATCCGTTTGATGAATACCTCTATATGAAAGGCACCTATGCCAGCTTTAACTATATCGAAGACTTAGGCGACTTGGAAGATGAGCAATGGCCCAATTGGACTGTAACCTATAATCAGGCCGATCAAACCTACGACATCACGAACACGGGTTCTATGAAGACCATGCGCTTCACCACACAATACAATAACGTGGGTGCTTATGACCTTTCGACATTGGAGTCAACCGATGGCTATCTGGGACTGCAACTGTATAAGCGTGTCGCCAGTGCCATTGAGGGCGTTGAGGTGTCCGACGAATTACAAGAGGTAACCTTTACACTCGAGGGTGGAGAATGGCAAGCCAAGGGCGATTACCTGAATATGGAACTGACAGGTGGCAATAGTTTGACGGATATGGATGCTGTTTACCAGACTTATGGTTGGAGTGTTGAGTACAGGGGAGGCATTGGTGACCTCACTTACGTTTGGCGTTACGACAGCCAGTATGGTCTGAGAGCATCGGCCTTTAAGTCAAGTACTTATTATCCCACTGACGCTTGGGCTATCAGTCCTGCTATGAACCTGAAGAAGGCAGAGAAGCCCATCTTCACTTTCGAACAGGCTCAGAGGTATGCAGGTACACCTGTTCAGGACTATTTGCAAGTGTGGGTAAGTACCGATTTCGCGGGTCGTGGAGGTTTGGAATCAGCTACTTGGACCAATATCACAGACTTGGTTGAAGGTACTTGGCCCGATGGTTCAGATTGGACTTATTATCCTATGACCATAGACTTGAGTCAGTTTGTTGGCAGCAAGAACGTGTGTGTGGCCTTCCGCTATATCTCTACGGATGCTGTTGCTGCCACATGGGAGGTTAAAAACGTTATTTGCCGTGAGGCAGAAGAGGAGTAATCCTTCTACAATTAAAGTATAGATAAAACATTGAACATCATTGATTTAATCAACAATAAAGCCAGCGTTCCGTTCTCCTTTGAGGTACTACCACCCTTGAAGGGGAGCGGTACGGAAGGATTATTCCAAACCATCGACCAATTGCGTCAGTTCCAGCCGCGATACATCAATATCACAGCCCATCGCAGTGAATATGTGTATCGTGAACTGCCCAATGGGTTGATGCAACGCTTGCGTGTACGTCGTCGTCCAGGTAGTATCGCTATCGCGGCGGCCATACAACGGCGTTACGATATTCCAGTCGTGCCTCACCTCGTGTGCAGTGGCAACACCCGTGAAGATTTGGAATACACACTTATCGACCTGCAGTTCTTGGGCATCAGTGATTTGCTCATCCTGCGAGGTGATAAGGCTCGGGATGAAAAGAAGTTTGAACCTACAGGTGACGGTCCCAGCCATGCGACAGAGCTTATCCAGCAGGTTAACCGATTCAATCAAGGCGAATTCTATGATGGTTCCCCGATATCAAATCCTGGACCTCAATTCCATTTCGGGGTGGCATGTTATCCTGAAAAGCACGAGGAAGCGGCCAACCTGAAAGCCGATATGGAGGTTCTGAAGCGAAAGGTTGACATGGGAGCCGAATATGCTGTAACACAATTGTTCTACGACAATCAAAAGTACTTCCGTTTTCTGGAGCATGCTCGCGAAATGGGAATTACTATCCCCATTATACCTGGCATCAAACCGCTTACCAAACGCAGTCAACTTAGCATGATACCTAAAACCTTCCACTGCGACCTACCAGAGCCCTTGTATAAGGAAGCACTTCGTTGTCAAACGGATGAACAAGTACGCCAGGTGGGTATCGAATGGGCGGTTGACCAATGTAAGGAGTTGTTGCGACAGGGTGTGCCCAATCTACATTTCTATACTGTGGGTGCTGCCGACAGCATAAAAGAAATCGCAAAGAGAATATATTGAATATGCACATCATAGGACAAGAAGAAACGTTACGTCAATTGACCACGATGGTCGATCAGGGACGATTGCCCCACGCCCTCATGCTATTTGGTCCTGCAGGGAGTGGTAAACTGGCTATTGCCCTTGCGTTGGCTCGTTATCTTTTGTGTCAGCATCCCCATGACGGAGAACCCTGTCAGCATTGTCCTGCCTGTCACATGACAGCCCAGTGGGCTCATCCCGACCTGCACTTTTCTTTCCCGCTCTTTAAACAGAAAACCAATGACCAACCTGTTAGTGACGACCGCTTGACAGAATGGCGCGAACAGATAAGTCGAACGTCTTATTTTACAGCCAATGACTGGCTTGCCGACTTGCAAGGTGAAAACCAACAACTGCAATTCTACGTGAGCGAAAGCGATGCCTTGCAACACAAACTTTCGCTTAAGCCTAGTCAAGGCGGTTATCGTGTGGTCATCATCTGGTTGCCAGAGAAGATGCCGCCACCCACAGCCAACAAACTATTGAAACTCATTGAGGAGCCTCCTTCTCGCACCCACTTCATCATGGTTTCGCAAGAACCCGAGCAAGTTTTGGGTACCATCCTCAGTCGCACCCAACGCATACGTGTACCAGCTCTAAGTGAGGACGTTATCGCTCAGGCACTCGTTGAGCATCATGGTTTGTCTCAGGAGGAAGCGCAGAATGTTGCGCACATAGCACAAGGAAGTTACACCGAAGCCCTTTCTGTTGTACAAGCCACTGCCGATCAACACGAGTTCTTCGACCTCTTTGTCCAACTTATGCGACTTTGCTATATGCGCAAGGCTAAGGAGATGCGACAGTGGGCAGATGAAGTGGCTTCAATGGGTCGTGAACGACAGAAACATATGCTTGAATACTGTCAGCGATTGGTTCGCGAGAATTTCATCCATAATTTCCGTCATCCCCAGCTCAACTACATGACTGGCGAGGAAAAGGACTTTGCCAAAAACTTCGCACGCTTCATTAACGAACGAAATGTCATCGACCTTACAGAGGAGCTTGCTGCCTGTCAGACGGAGATAGAACAGAATGTCAATGCCAAGATGGTGTTTTTCGACCTCACCCTCAAAGTGGTACAATTACTTAAACGCTAATTCATAACCAGCGCAAGGCGCTCTAATCATAATAAAATGGAATACGAATATAAATGCGGCGATTGCCAACGCGGACTCTCCGCCTGTGGATGTGGGAAAGACGAGTGTCAACTCAACGTCCACGACTATTTGGCCGACTTACCCGACAATCAATCTGCAACCGACCTTGTCGAAGTGCAGTTCAAGAACACCCGCAAAGGATTCTATCATAATGACAATCATCTCCGGCTTCAGAAAGGCGATATTGTGGCTGTTGAGGCCTCGCCGGGTCACGACATCGGTATCGTCACGCTTACTGGTCGCCTTGTTCCCCTGCAAATGAAGAAGGCCTACCTTAAGCCAGGCGAGGAACTTAAGCGCATCTATCGCATTGCCCGTCCCACCGATATGGAGAAATACCACGAGGCCAAGGCGCGTGAGCACAGCACCATGATTCAATCCCGACAGGCTGCTAAAGACCTCGGATTGGAAATGAAGATAGGTGATGTCGAGTACCAGGGCGATGGCAATAAGGCTATTTTCTACTACATCGCCGAAGGTCGTGTCGATTTCCGTCAACTTATCAAAGTATTAGCCGAGATGTTCCATGTTCGCATCGAAATGCGACAGATTGGAGTTCGACAGGAAGCCGGACGCATTGGAGGCTTTGGTCCTTGTGGACGCGAACTCTGTTGTGCCACCTTCATTCGCTCGTTCCAGAGCGTCGGCACTGCAGCTGCTCGTTTTCAGGATGTCAGTCTCAATCCCCAGAAGCTGGCGGGTCAGTGTGCCAAGCTCAAGTGCTGCATGAATTATGAAGTTGACCAGTATATTGAGGCGGGCCGTCGTCTGCCCAGTCGCGAGGTCGTGTTGCAGGTTATGGATGGTGACTACTATTATTTCAAGGCCGATATTCTTTCGGGTCAAGTCACCTACAGCAGCGACAAACACCTTGCTGCCAATTTGACCACTATCCCTGCTCGACGAGCCCTTGACATTGTTGAAATGAATCGTCGAGGCGAGAAGCCCGATACGTTGGAAGAAGGTGGAAGAAAGGTTGCTCCTCGTCCTATCGACCTTGCTGCTCAGGACGACCTTCACCGCTTCGACAAGAAGAAAAAGAAAAAACGCAAATTCAGAGGCGACCAGCCATGAAGCCAGTAAATGTCTTTCGTTTACAACGTTTTACTCTGTTCGTTGCGGTTAGCATGATGTTCATCGCCTGCGAACGAACTACTCCATACCACCACTACGAGCCTTTATCCCCCGATGGATGGGCTCGTACTGATACCCTTCATTTCCAACTTCCCCCAGTCCCTAGCCAAGGTATGTACACCCTCTATGTTGGCTTCCGCTGGTCTCCTCAATATCCCTACGAAGGCTTCTGGCTTGTTGCCGACACGCAAAGTCCTTTTTTCCGCACGGATACGCTCTATTTCCCTACCGCTCAGCCCAGTGGTCAGTCCACGGGTCATGGTATCAGGATTCGCCAATCCGAGCAACCGCTCTTTCGTATTGCCCTTCAGCAGGGCCAAGCGATATCTGTCAACTTGCGTCACATCATGCACCGAGAAGTTCTTCCTGCCATCTCTGATGTGGGTGTACGCATGGAAAAAGTTCGATAAATGAAAAGGAATAGTCTCATATTGATATTGTTATTCATCTTTGTCCATGCTTGGTCGCAGAGTGATACCACTTTCTGCTCTCGCGTTATAGAGAAAGAATCTGATGAACCGATACCATTGGTTGGCATTTATGTATCCAACGACAACACCACACTCACGAACTTCGAAGGTGAATTTTGCATTACCGCCCAGCCCGACGACGTCATCCGCTTTACCTGTGCCGGGCGAAAGACACTTTACATAAAGGCCAGTCAGTTACCTGAGACCATCAAAATGGAGATGATTGCCAGTTCTCTGTCAGAGGTAACCGTAAAGGGTTATGAGGGCACGTTGCTTCAAATCTCGAAGAAGATGGAGAAGGCGTTCAATAGCAAACGACGTAAGACGGCGCGTTACTTCTACCGGCAAACTCAGGTAATAGGATTGGGACAAGACATTGTGGAGGCTTTTGTTGATGCGAAGTCGGCTGTCAATTTGAGAGATCTTCAATTTGTGAGTGGGAGGCATGGAAGCCTTACGCGTGAGCAATGGAGCAAGTCGAACATTGGATATATGAACCTTCATCATGTGATGGAGTTGGGGCCAATGACGCTCGAAGCTCATTTCTGGACTCCTCTTCTCGCACCGCTTATTAGTAAAGAAGACTTCGGGAAAAATCCTAGAGTCGCTAATGGTAAGAGATTTGATGTGAACTCGAAGTTCTTCGGCTATGATTACTATCAGCGAGTTTATAACATCACGATTACAAACCTCGATGACGAGGACGGACAGCATCTCTATCGTATTGATTTGGCGCGTCGCGAAGACTTGAAGACGTTTTCTCCGCTCATGACAGGTACACTTTATGTCGACCGTTCTTCCTTGCGTGTGATAGCCTTTGACGGAAAAGTGGAGAACTTGACTATGGAGTTCCGACGTACAGAACTGGAAAGCCCGTTGACAGCTCCTGTTACGCTCAACTTCCACATTGACTACCGCTACGACCACGACTATCCCGAAGTGGCAGACTTGGGCATGCATGTAGAGCTTGAACATTTCATGAGCCGTACTTTAGTGTTCAATGTAGAAGAACAAAAGAATGTCAAGAAGAGTAACAGAAAGTCCAGGGCTGCGGCTGGTGAAAACATGTTGACTGGCATTGCCCAGGCGGGTTACGATTCCGTTTTTTGGGCTAATAACGAAGTCATCAAGCGTACTGCCGATGAGCAACGCATAGCTCAGAATACAGTCGAGCGCGAACAGGCTGTTATTGATTCGGCATATGCGGCACGAATGGCCTTGCCTCCACTGGAACGAATGGTTGACCGTCTGACGCGCTTCGGAAAGGCAATACCACAGGAGAAAGTTTATGTTCAGATTGACAATACTTGTTATTTCCTTGGAGACACCATTTGGTTCTCGGCGTTTACACGCCGCACGGACACAGGTGTCCCCAGCCGTATCAGTCGCGTCCTCTACGTCGAACTGTTTAATCATGACGGGTATCTTGTCGAACGCAAACTTGTGGAAATGCTCGAAGGACGCGGTAATGGTTTCTTTGCCCTACCCGACACGTTATATAGTGGATTCTTTGAGTTGCGGGCTTATACCAAATGGCAACTCAATTGGGGACAAACGGAACACGACCATGTTAAGGAAACCGAGAGCCAGTTCTTCAACAAGGCAATGGCTTATGAGTACTTCCGTGACTATGAAAAGCTTTATAGTAGAATCTTTCCCGTCTATGACAAACCCACAGAACCTGGAGAGTTTGTCCGTGACATGACTCTTCGACCTCTGCGTCGTCAATTTAAGAATGAAGCCTCTCCTCCCGAACTCATGCTCTCCCTCTTCCCAGAAGGTGGAAATTTCGTTGCAGGTATGCCTTGCCGCGTGGCCTTCGAAGCGGCAATGGAGGACGGAGAGTACTGCGAAGGGACTTTGTCCCTTCTAATGAAAAATGAAGAATTAAGAATTAAGGATGAGAGTGGCGAGGAGGTGACCGAGGTTAGGACGGAGAACCGAGGCAGGGGGACGTTCACCTTTACGCCTGAGGCAGGGAAGTCATACGAAGCGGTGTTCACCACATCGGACGGCAAGACGGCAAGGCAGAAGATAAAGAACGCAGAGAAGGAGTGCGTGAGTCTGCAGGTCAATCGACAAGGCGACGAATGGGTGTTTGATATCCACACGAACCTCGACAAGCCGCTGGGAATGACGGTTATGCACGAAGGCGTTGTCGAGCGTTTTCAAGACCTCACCCCATCCCTCTCCGGAGAGGGAGCTTCTCATTATCTCAATTTCTCATTATCTCAATCTCAATTAAAGGCAGGAATCAACCAAGTTACCATCTTCGACGAGGAAGGTCGCGTGTGGGCTGACCGCCTGTTCTTCGTTACCAAACCCGAACTGACGAAGCCGACCATCACGATATCAGGTCAGAAAGACCAGTATGCACCGTTTGAGCGTGTGAATCTCACCATTTCCTCCCCATCGAGGGATGAGAGAGGGGCGGGCATTGCCTTGGCAATCCGTGACGCTGTGCATCAAGACAATACCTTCGACTCTGGAAACATCATGACCGAGATGCTGTTGGCTTCGGAGATTAAGGGGTTCGTACCCCAGCCAGAGTGGTTCTTCGAAAAGGACGATGAGGAACATCGTCGAGGTCTCGACCTACTTATGATGACACAGGGCTGGCGACGTTTCTCGTGGCAAGAAATGACCATTCCCGGTTTATGGGATATCACTTACCCTTCTGAGCATACGCAGATGGTAACTGGCAGTGTGAACAATTATGATATTGATGAACCCGTGGATGAAGACCCCGACTTCGATTCGTTCAATAATGACCCAATGAAGAGGAATGACTATCGTACTTTCAGTGAGGCTGGAGGCGACAATGTCGTGGGCGACTTCGATGCTGTAGTTGATGCTGGCAAGGGTTTTGCCACAAATGGAAGGGCAAACAGAGCACGTAACCCAAGATTCATGAAACACAGCAATTTGAAACGTGAGGTGACAGTTCACGCCGAGTTTGTTCCCATTGGTGGTGGTAAAGGTATCGTTGGAGAAGCCATGACCAAGCAAGGTCAGTTCAAGATGGACTTGCCTCGTTTCTATGGCGATTGTGTCTTTTTTCTCACGGCTGCCGACACCACAAAGTGGAACAAAAAACGTTCATTGTTGAAGAAATACAATACTCACTCATGGATACAGATGGAGGATGACGAATACGCGCGCAACCACGAGGACGCTGAGTTCTATGTGCGACTCCATTTCCCCTATCCTCATTGGGTAAAGCCTTACACATACTATCAGACTCACAGTCCCGCATATTCAGAAGGGAACCTCGACGCCCGTCTCCTCACCGATGGCACTCAACTTCTAAATGAAGTCACAATCCGTGCTCGCCGTAATCGGCTTAATCGCATCGACCTACACAAGCCTGTCTATGTCATCGACGCCTATGAGGCAGGCAATATAGCTATGGATGCAGGTCTCATTACCACTCTACATTCGGGTAATAGTGATGGCAGCGGTAAATGGGGATTAGGGAATACCAGTGATATAGCTCGAGCTGTCACGAGCTATCTGGTCAGCGATATGGATATGAATCGCCATTTTGACACCTCGCTCTACTACGACTCAATCAAGTTCGAGGCATTCTATCCCAACCGATACGATATGACATATTGGGTGAACGTGACTATCGCTCCGGGAGTGAGTCGCAGGTATAGCCGCCTGGAATACATAGATAAAATCTACATCTATTCCGACTATTCACCGCGTCGTGAGGGTGATGAGCGCTTCAGCCAGAGCAACCAGCCTAGCGTAGATGTCTCCCTGCACGCATACCCCGACAAAAGCCGTCGTGTTACCTACCGCGATCGCCGATATATCCTTCACGGCTTTGCTTTCCAGGAAGACTTTTACCATCCCGACTATAAGCGCAACCCGCCCAAGGAAGGACAGAAAGACTATCGCCGCACTCTTTACTGGAACCCCGACTTGAAGCTTGACAAGAACGGTCGTGCTCAAGTGTCCTTGTATAACAATAGCCAAAAGACCCGCATTCAGGTCGAGGCAAATGGTATGACAAGCGAGGGTGGATTCCTATATAATAAGTAGGAATCAAGATTATTATCTTATACCTATTATATATATGTGTAATGGGGATGTCCGTTTTTAGTTACGCTATGTGATACGAGTAACGGACTTGATTTCGTTTATCTTTTTGAGTTCGCGGCAGATGGTGCGAACATCCTCCACGTCGTGGACTTCGAGGTTTATTTCGCCTTGGAAGATACCGTCATTGGCTTCGATGGTTAGGCGGTGAATATTGACGTTGAGCTGTTGGGAGAGGATGGTGGTTATCTGCAGGACGACTCCTGTGTGGTCGATACCTTCGACACGGATGGTAGCAGGGAAATGGAGGTGTTTATGGGTGTCCCAACGGGCTGTAAGGATGCGGTTGCCGTCGGCCACCTTCAGGCGATTGGCCACTTCGCACTGGCGTTTGTGAATGGTGATGCGATTGTCTTGGTCGAAATACCCGAGTACGTCGTCGCCAGGAATGGGGTGGCAACACGTTCCCATGATGTAGTGGTGGATAGTTTCCTCGTTGAGGATGATGGGACGCTTGCGGTCGATTTGTGTTTGTGGTGCGGGCAGCAAGTCGGGTTCTTGGTCGGGGTTGTTGCGCTTGAAGATGTTGAGGTAACGACGCCACTTCGTGGGTTTGTCCTTGCCAAGGAGATGGTCGATGTCTGCCTGTCCGAGGGTTATGCGTCCTGTGCCAATAGCGGAATAGAGTTGTTCGCGATTCTTGAATTGGTGGAAGTTGCAGAGTTTATCGACATTCATACTGTTAGGCTCCATGTCGGCCTGACGGAAGAACTGGGATAGTTGTCGCTCGCCGTATTTCTGCTTCTCGCGTTCTTCGCGTCGAAGGATGGTTTGGATTTTGTTTTTCGCCTTTCCTGTCGTGACAAACTGAAGCCATTCGCGTTGAACTTGTGAGTCCTTGGAGGTGAGGATTTCTATTTGGTCGCCACCGCGGAGAACGTAGTTGAGGGGCACGAGTGCGTGGTTGACCTTGGCGCCGATGCAGTGTGTACCCACAAAGGTGTGGATGGAGAACGCGAAGTCGAGAGCAGTACTTCCAACGGGCATCTTCTTGGCATCGCCCTTAGGCGTCATAACGAAGAGTTCGTTGGAATAGAGGTTGAGTTTGATGGTGTCGAGGAAGTCCATGCCACTTGGCTGTGGGTCGTCAAGGATTTCCTTGATGGTCTGTAGCCATTTGTCGAGTTCGGTCTCGCTCTCTTCAGCGGTCTTTTCACCGTCCTTGTATTTCCAGTGAGCGGCAAAGCCTTGTTCGGCAATCTCGTCCATACGCTGACTGCGGATTTGCACTTCTATCCACTTGCCCACTTTCTTGTTCATGAGCGTGGTGTGGACGGCCTGGTAACCATTGCTCTTTGGGTGGCTCACCCAGTCGCGGAAGCGCTCGGGATGGGCGGTGTAGAGTTTGGAGATGTAGGCATAGATCTGCATGCACTCGGCTTCCTCCTCAGCGGGGTCGCGAGGCTCGAAGATGATGCGCACGGCAAGTATGTCATAGACGTCCTCGAAGGAGACGTGCTTCGTCTGCATCTTCCTCCAGATGGAATAGGGGCGCTTGATACGTGCTTTTATAGTGTATTTGATGCCGTGTTTGTCGAGCACGGTGCGGATGGGGCCGATGAAGTCGGTGTAGATAGAATTGAGGTTGCCTTCCATCTCGGCCAGACGCTGTTTGATGAGTTCGCACTCCTCGGGATGCTCGTAACTGAAGCTGAGGTTCTCAAGTTCCTCCTTAATTTTGTTAAGTCCCAAACGGTAGGCGAGAGGGGCATAGATGCTGAGTGTCTCGCCGGCTATCTTGTATTGTTTGTTAGGGAGTTGACTGCCCAGTGTGCGCATATTGTGGAGGCGGTCGGCTATCTTGATGAGGATGACGCGGATGTCGTCACTCATAGTGAGGAGGAGTTTCTTGAAGTTCTCGACCTGAGCCGATGTCTTATCGCCAAAGATGCCTCCAGAGATTTTAGTAAGTCCGTCCACAATCTGGGCAATCTTTGGTCCAAAGATGTTTTGAATGTCATCGACTGTGTAGTCGGTGTCTTCCACCACGTCGTGAAGCAGGGCAGAGCAGATGCTGGTGCTACCGAGACCGATCTCTTCGCTTACGATTTGAGCTACAGCGATTGGGTGCATGATGTAAGGCTCGCCTGAGAGACGGCGCACGCCCTCATGGGCCTTGCAGGCAAAGTTGAAGGCCTTGGTGATGAGGTCCACCTTCTTGCGATGGTGGCTTTGCAGGTAGGTGTCGAGCAGACGCTGGAACGCCTCGTTTACTACGCGCTCATCATCCTGCAGTTCCAATGTTAGCTTTTTCTCACTCAATCGGCTTCATTTAAAGATTACTTCACTCTGATTCGCTGTCCCGAGCGGATGGTATTGCCACGCAGGCCGTTCAGGCGTTTAAGTCTGTCCACTGTCGTATGGTTGCGTCGGGCAATGGCTCCCAGCGTGTCACCGGCTCTCACAGTAACGCTCTTGCTTCGGGTGGCAGTCCGGCTTCTGGAGGCTGCTGGTTTTGCGGCAACGGGAGCTGCCTGTACGGCAACTTCAGTCTCCTTTTTGCTGAAGAGTTCATCGGCACGATGGTTGTAGATGGAATCTCCGGCTTCGATGAAGGAACCTATGGCTTCAGGCGACATGCGTATGGCCAACTGGCGAGCTGCTCCAGGTACCATGGTGGTGCGATACTGGGGATTGAGGGCTCGCAGTTCTTCCATGCTTACGCCACCGATTTCATGAATCTGCTCGAAACAGATGTCGCGATTGATCATGATGGTGTCGGTGGCAGCAGGCAATTGCGTATTGACAGGACAAATGTTGTGCTCGCAATAATAGTTCATGATGTAGTTGGCGGCAATGAATGCCGGAACATAGCCACGGGTCTCCTGAGGCAGATAGGGATAGATGGTCCAATAGTCCTTTACTCCGTTTGCCCGCTTGATGGCCTTCAGCACGTTTTGCGGACCACAGTTGTATGAGGCTATGGCTAATGTCCAGTCTCCAAAGGTGTCGTAAAGGTCCTTGAGGTAGCGTGCTGCGGCATACGAAGACTTCACGGGGTCGCGACGCTCGTCGATGAGGCTTGTCACCTCAAGGCCGTATTGTTTGCCTGTAGTAAGCATAAACTGCCACAGGCCTGCTGCTCCCACGCGACTGGTGGCACCGGGATTGAGCGCACTCTCGATGATGGGCAGGTACTTCAGTTCCAAAGGCAACTGATAGGTTTCCAAGGCTTCCTCGAAGAGTGGGAAATAGAAATTGCTCGCACCCAGCATGATGCTTACCGTGCGACGCAGACGACCACTGTACTGGTCGATGAACTTGCGCACAACTTCGTTGTAAGGCATGTCGATGACATTGGGCAGACGGCTTAGGCGACTGATGTATTCCTCCTTCGTGAATTCTGGGTTCTCTCCATTCGATTGACAATCCTCGTCCACGGTCAGGTAGTTCTTCGTGTTCCATTCGCGTAAAAGGCTGTCTACTTCTTCCGACCGCATGCCTTCGGGCAGGTCTATTTCTTCGTTCTCGCCCGTCTGGTCGTCGAACACAGTTATCTCGTTCTGTGCCGACACCATCAAGGGCAGCACAAATGCCAATCCTAATGTGAATATCTTTTTTATCGTCATAATCTCTAATCTTTATTCCTTAAATCACTAATATCTGAAACACAATGAAATACCGTAACTATTGTTCTTTCTGTGGCGCATGGTTGGCACTCCCGTATCGATGATGGCCGGCTCGAGGTTGAGACTCAAGTCACGACTGATGTCGAAGGTTGATAACTCCGCATCTACATAGGCATCGATGACCGATATCAGGTAAACGCCTGCGAAAGCGAAGATGCTCATGTCGCGATACTTACGGAAGTGGTCTTTCTTGTTTTTGAATATCTGTTTGAACTTCGATTCCTTCCCTTCGATGCTGTAGCCCACGGGTAGCATACCCTCATAACTCTTCGTGTTGGGATCGTCATCCATAATGTCGATGTAGGCTTGGGAGTAGTCCCTGAGCATCTGGTTGTTCCACGTGAGGGCGTAAGCGCATCCCATAAAACCGCCGTAGATGATGGGTAGTTTCCAATATTTGCGGTTATAGATTTGCCCAGCACCAGGGAATACCAGTGCCAACCACATGGAACGTATGGGATCTGGCGTGAACAGCCTCTTATCGTGCTTCAGTTTGATTCCTTGCTTGAGCAGGCTATCGATGACGCCAGTGTCCAAGGGAAGGACGTTTTCTTCCACCAACAGTATGTCGGCACCTATGTGCAAGGTGTCGGGAGAGTTGGTTGCCAAGGTGTCGCGCCCTGTCTCTTGTGCCCGAGCCCCGTTGGTCCATACGACGAGCAACAAGGCCAGCAGTATGCCGTATGTTGCACCGCGTGGTATCAATGTTTCAGTCTGTCAAAGAGTTCAATGATGCTTTCCAATTCCTTTTCGCTGGCAAAGGGAATGCAAATTTTACCTTTTCCCTTATTGCTACAGGTAAGTTGCACCTTTGTATGGAAGAATGCGGACAAAGCCTCTTTCAACTCGTCAAACTCGACCACTTTTGTCGCACTCTTGCTTTTCAATCGTTTTCCGCCAGCCTTTACTTCTCCGCCTTGTGTGAGTTCTTTTACCATTTCCTCTACACGACGGACACTTATGCCTGTACGCAGGATTTCGTCATACACCTTCAGTTGCAGTGTGGGGTCGTCCAGTGAGAGCAAGGCACGGGCGTGTCCCATGTCTATCTCGTGGTTCTTCAGTCCCATCTGTATTTGTGCAGGTAATTTCAACAATCTCAAGTAATTGGCGATGGTTGAGCGATTCTTACCCACACGCTCGCTCAGGCGGTCCTGAGTCAGATTGTATTGTTCGATGAGGTGCTGGTAAGCTAATGCGATTTCCATCGAGTTCAGGTTCTCGCGTTGGATATTCTCCACCAGCGCCATTTCCATCATGTTCTCGTCATCGACGGTACGAATGTAGGCGGGAATGGTGGTTCTGCCTGCCATCTGCGATGCACGCCAACGTCGTTCTCCTGCGATGATGGTAAAGGTTCCATCACCCATGTCTCGAACGGTGATGGGCTGGATAATGCCGATTTCGCAGATGCTGTCGGCAAGTTCGCGAAGGGCTGTCTCGTCAAATTCGCGCCTGGGTTGGTTAGGATTGGCTTTGATAGCTGCAATGGAGACTTCATTGATGCTCGATGAACCCCCTGTGTGCACTTCGTCGGTGCGCATCAAAACGTCCAACCCCCTGCCCAGTGCAGGATATTTCTTATGTACTGCCATGTAGTTTTATGTCAAATGTCAAGTGTCAAATGTTAAATGTAGAATGTAAATTCAATTCTTCTCGTTCTTCTTCACCAACTCGTTGGCCAAAGCCAGATAATCGCGTGCACCAGCCGAATCGGCATCATACAGGATGACGGGCATACCATGACCCGGTGCTTCGCCTAATTTTACATTGCGTTGGATAACTGTCTTGAACACCAACTCTTGGAAGTGACGCTTCACTTCATCGTAAACTTGGTTTGCCAAGCGTAGACGACGGTCGTACATCGTCAGCAAGAATCCTTCGATTTCCAACTGAGGGTTCAGTTTAACCTTGATGATGCGGATGGTGTTTAGGAGTTTGGATAGTCCTTCCAATGCGAAATACTCGCACTGGACGGGAATAATGACAGAGTCGGCTGCAGTAAGAGCATTTACCGTAATCAAACCCAACGAGGGCGAACAGTCGATGAGGATGTAATCATAGTCCTCACGAATGTCCTTAAGCATGGTTGCAACCACCTTTTCACGTTGTGGTATCTGCAACATGCCTACTTCAGCCCCAACCAGGTCGATGTGTGACGGAATGATATCCAATCCGTCGATGTCGGTGGTGTAAATGGCCTCGCGAACGTCGATGCGGTCGATAAGGCAGTTGTAGAACGATGTGTCGATTTGTGAAATGTCAACGCCAAGTCCTGAGGATGCGTTGGCCTGCGGATCGGCATCGATGAGCAGGACTTTCTTTTCCAATGTCGCCAAAGAGGCGG
The DNA here is from genome assembly GCA_017962495.1 of Bacteroidaceae bacterium. GTDB lineage: Bacteria > Bacteroidota > Bacteroidia > Bacteroidales > Bacteroidaceae > Physcousia. Next base: position 7,908 of record JAGCVH010000086.1, on the reverse strand, counting down.
CAAGATTCATACTGGTTGTGGTTTTGCCCACACCTCCCTTTTGATTGGCTAAAGCGATGATTTTTGCCATAGCTACTACTCGTTTGCTTTATAATTGGCGCAAAAATAGGGAAAATTGTACGAAAAGTCCTTATTTTATAAGGAAAGATTGCAAAAAGTGTTGATAACTTCGCCTTTTTGTTGATAACTTTCCCTGTTTTCACTTATTTTAACGTTGTGGAACATGATGTTCCTCATAGTTACACTTATATGTATTGGCTAGAAAAAGCATAATCGGGATAAAACGCGAAGTTCTTGGACAAGCCAAGCGAACAAGTTCGAATTCTCCGTCTCGGCATAAAAAAGAAACGTTTTTCTTTTGTTCTGCTCTCGACTTTTTCGTAACTTTGCAGTCCCTATGGAAAGTAAACTCATACTTATAACTAACGACGACGGGGTATCGGCACAGGGTATCGAAGTCCTGACCAACCTTATGCTTCAGTTGGGCGAGGTGGTTGTAGTGGCTCCCGATTCAGCTCGTTCTGGTGCTGCATGTGCCATCACTTGCACGCAAGCCATCACGCTTCGTCGGCGTGCTGATATGGAACGCGAAGGGTTGAGCGTCTATGCTTGTTCGGGCAGTCCTGTCGATTGCGTGAAACTCGGGCTCGAACAGTGTTGCTCGCGTCAGCCCGACCTATTGGTTTCGGGCATCAATCATGGTGATAATGCTTCTTGTAGCATTCATTATAGTGGTACCATGGGAGCAGTCCTTGAGGGTTGCATGAAAGGCATTCCTTCGATAGGTTACAGCTTGCGTACCCTCAAGCACAAGTGCGATTTCCAACCCTATGCCGACCACATTCTTCGCATTGCCCGCCATGTGCTCTACGATGGTTTGCCTCAGGATGTTTGTCTGAATGTCAATTTCCCTGAGGTGGAAGAGTTGGCAGGTTTGCGTGTCTGCCGAATGGGGCGTGGCCGATGGGTTCAGGAATGGATTTCGGCTAACAATCCTCGTGGGATGAATGCTTTCTGGCTCACAGGTCGATTCCTTAATCTGGAACCTCACAACGAGGACACCGATTATTGGGCACTTGACCATGGATACACTGCCGTTACTCCCATTCGTCTCGATATGACGGCCTACGATGTCATGCACTCCCTTTCCCCCTTAACTGCGATTTAATCACTCGTTTCCATGAAGTACTACCTGATTGCCGGCGAGGCCAGTGGCGACCTCCATGCTTCCCATCTTATGGCTGCCTTGCGACAGCGCGAACCTGAAGCGGAATTCCGTTTTGTAGGTGGCGACCTCATGCAAGCTCAGGGTGGAACATTGGTGCACCATTATCGCGACTTGGCTTATATGGGCATCTGGCCTGTTCTTCGTCATCTGCCTACAATACTTCGCGGCATGAGGGATACGAAGCGTGATATGCGTCGTTGGCGTCCTCAGGTAGTGATTCTGGTCGACTATCCAGGCTTCAATCTCTCTATTGCCAAATATGTGAGAAAGCATCTGCCTGAAGCTGCGATTTTTTATTACATTCCACCCAAGATTTGGGCATGGAAGGAGTGGCGCATACGTTCCATTCGTCGCAATACCGATTTCCTCTTCAGCATACTGCCTTTCGAGGTTGATTATTATCATCGACGCCATCGTTTCCATCAGATCTCTTACGTGGGTAATCCCACACTCGATGAAGTGCGTGCCTACGAGGAACTACATCCTGCAGATTTTCCCCATTTCATCGAAGAAAATGGTCTTTCCAATCTTCCCATCATCGCTCTCCTTCCAGGTAGTAGGAAACAAGAGATAAAGGACAACCTCAGTCGCATGATAGAGGCTGCCCGTCCCTTTGCCGATCGCTATCAATTGGTGGTCGCAGGTTCACCAGGCATCGAACCTGTATTCTATAGTCAATGGACAAAGGGCTTATCCGTCTCGATCCTATATGATAAGACTTACCCCCTCTTGCAACATTCCACGGCGGCACTGGTGACCAGTGGTACGGCCACTTTGGAGGCAGCCTTGTTCCGTGTGCCTCAGGTGGTGTGCTACTATATCGGTTGTGGTAAGTTCATTAGTTTTATGCGTCGTCTGGTATTGAAAATCCCTTACATCTCGCTTGTCAATCTGGTGGGTGGCTATGAAGTGGTTCCAGAGTTGGTTGCCGACGGAATGACGGCAGAGAATGTGAATCGGCACCTGAGTACGATTCTTCCTAATGGTTCGCGACGCGATTCCATGCTTCAGGGCTATGACTTTGTGGCTCAGCGTCTTGGCAAGACAGGTGCCCCACAACAGACAGCCGAGTTCATAGCTCCCTAACGATTTCACCCCCTTTTTTCGTCTTTTTGCTTCAAAAGAGATGCTCTTTTCATTGAAAACGAGTATTTCCCTCTCGCGTACGTGCAAACCTCTCTTTTTCAAATGTTAAATCATCTCCTCAAGGCCCTGATTACTTAAAATTCGTGCATTTTTTATAAAAAAAACGTCAAAATGTATACGTGTACTCGCAAAAATCATTAAATTTGCCCGTCGGAACCTTTAAAAACTGACTAACACTAATACAATGGTAAACAGGTTTATTCTGAATGAAGTGTCCTATTTCGGACCTGGAGCACGCAAGGAGTTACCAGGCGTTGTGTCTCGCTTAGGCTTCAAGAAAGCCCTTGTTGTTACTGACAAAGGATTGATGAAGTTTGGCGTTGCCAAGATGGTGTTCGATGTCATGGACGAAGCCGGAATCCGATATGAGATATTCGACGATGTGAAGCCCAATCCCACGGTTACAAACGTAAAGAACGGTATTGAAGCCTGCCTTAAGGCCGAGGCCGACTTCATTGTGGCCATAGGAGGCGGTAGCAGCATGGACACTGCCAAGGGTATTGGTATTGTGGTTCGCAATCCTGAGTTCTCCGACATCGTCTCTCTGGAAGGTGTGGCTGACACGAAGAAGAAGTCACTTCCCATCATCGCCCTGCCCACTACGGCTGGAACGGCTGCTGAGACCACCATCAACTATGTCATCATCGATGAAACGCGTCAGGCAAAGATGGTTTGCGTCGATCCTAACGACATTCCCTGCGTAGCCATCATTGATGCCGAACTGATGTATTCGCTTCCCAAGTCTCTGACTGCTGCCACGGGTATGGATGCTATGACGCACGCCATCGAGGGACTTATCACAAAGGCCGCTTGGGAACTTTCGGATATGTTCGAGATCAAAGCCATCGAGATGATATATCGCTATCTGCCTCTGGCAGTTGACGAACCCACAAATCCCAAGGGACGCGATGGAATGGCTGTTGCCCAGTACGTTGCTGGAATGGCATTCTCCAATGTGGGTCTGGGTGTCGATCATGGTATGGCCCATCCGCTTAGTGCCCTGTTCGACGTGCCTCACGGTGTGGCTTGTGCCATGCTGTTGCCCACGGTGATGCGTTTCAACGCCCCTGCTGCACTGGAAAAGTATGTAGAGATAGCCAAGGCCGTTGGTGTTTATCGCGATGGTATGTCCCTTGAGGAGGCTGCCGATGCTGCCTGCCTCGCCATTGAGGACTTGAGTGCCCGCGTTGGCACCAACAAGCGCCTTACCGACTTAGGTATTACTGAGGCCGACATTCCAGCTTTGGCCGATCAGGCTATAGCCGACGTTTGCACGCCTGGCAATCCTCGTCCTGTTACGCGCGAGGACATTGTCAACCTCTATCGTGCAATACTCTAATATAAGTACTAACATATTTAATTTTAACAATTTAACTATTATCAACCTATTTACTAACTTAAAACAAATTACTATGAAGAGATTTTCGCTTCTTTTCATGTCGTTATTGGGAATGTTCGGACTGGTGAACCTGTCCGCCCAAAACTACGACTATGAACCAGACTACGACAATCCTTTGATTCAAGAAGTCTGGCAGTTCAGTAGCCCAGTTTCTGACTCAGGTGAGGGTAATTTCTACTCTCTGCTTGAGCGCCGGGATGAGTGTCCCGACGACCAGCATCCTGGCGACGACTTCTGGCACAGTAACTGGCATAATGGTGACCAGCCCAATGGAACCCATTATTTCCAGGTAGAAATGCTCGATCCCGAGACATTGCCCGACGACATCGTGTTCGTGTTCACTCGTCGTAACGCTACAAACGACCATGTCACAGAATGGAGTGTTCGCGGTACCAATGACCCCGATGCATCGAAGGACGATTGCGAGGAGCTGGCTTACATCCTGACTCCCCTCGGCAGTGTAACGGAGACCCTGACCTCTACTCCCTTCAATCCCAGCCATTACCAGTATCTGCGTTTCTATGCTGATGCTACATCAACCAATCGTGGCTACTTCCACCTGTCTCGTTTCCAGCTCTATCCGCTGAGACCGGTTCCCGAGTATGAGGCTGCTATGAACATGCTGTCGGATGCGTTCGACAAGTATTATTCGATGTACGACATCTTCCCCACTGGCTTCGAGCCTGGCCAATATGGCGAAGAGGAAGTTGCCTACTTCCAGGAGATGGTTCTTACACTTGACGCCGACTTCATGAGCGACGAAGAGCGTGAGGCACTGACCAAGGCTAAGGCACAGGAACTGATCGACGCCGTTGAGGCAGCTTATCAGGCAGTGCTTGCTTCTAAGGTTACCTTCGGTCTGACATCTGGTTACTATCGCATTCGTGCCGGTATGGAATATCGTAACAGCGTTGTGATAGGCCAAGACGAAGACGGTCAGGACATTACCGAAAACCAAGTTCGCGACAAGTACATGATGGGCCACAAGCAGGATGGCAAGTACTGGGGCATCTGGGGTACTCCCGAAGACTTCAGGGAGGAGACTTGGCAGATTCGCCCCTTGTTCAAGGTTACCAACATGGGCGGTGGCAAATATGACATCGTGAGCATGATGTACGACACTCGCTTCACACAAGTTGCTCGAAGCGGCAATGTTGAGATGTCTCAGGAAAGCGATAGCTTGATGGCACTTGACGCAGCTGGCACAATGAACGATATTTCTTATGTAAATATTCGTGTTGCTTCTCAGCCAGAGGATGACTATTTCTATCTGCATCAGGGTGGTCACAGCGATGGCGCTGGTAAGAATGGCTTCCTCGTAGGATGGAGCCACACTTGGGACGAGTACGATGGCCCGAGAGCTTCGGAATGGTACTTCGAGGCTGTTGAAGAGTCTGAGGCTAATGCTATTATGGAAGCCTGGAAGCCCTACCGCGACCGTGAGGAGTGGATAGCTGCTTACCATGCTCTGTATGACGAGGCTTATCAGGCTGTTGAGGCTGCCAAGGACGTTGCCAGCATTGCTCTGGTTGAGAGTGTTGACCAGTTCAGCAGCCCGTTCACAGAGCCTAATGAAGGTTCTCTGGCTAACCTGATTGACGGTAAGACCGACAACTTCTGGCACTCTATCTGGAGTGGCGCAGCTGAGTACGAAGGTAATCACTATCTGCAGGTAACCCTGAACGAGCCTGTATCGGAGCCCGTTTACATGAAGTTCACACGTCGTAACGCCGACAATGACCACACCATCAAGTGGAGCATTCGCGGTACGAACAGCGATGAGTGGACTCCTGAGGACGAGTGCGAAGAACTGCTTTCTTGCGAGACTCCGTATAACAGCAAGACCGAGACCCTGTCAACCCCGACCTTCGACACTAAGGGTTACACGATTATCCGTATCTACTCCGAGGAACAGAAGGGTTCAAGCTATGGATCACGTACCTACTGGCACGTCAGTGAGCTGAACCTCTACCTCGTACGTGAGAACCCCAACTCTCAGTACAGCATGATGGGACAGGTAGCTGTTGACCTCGACAATCTGCTCGACGAGCAGGCTGACATTGAGGACGCCGACCTGACTCAGGCCGACTACGACAAGCTTGCTGCTGCCTACGAGGCCTTCAAGGGCGAATTCGTTGATCCCGCAGAACTGCGTGACGTTCTTGCCCAAGTTGAGGGTAAGACAGCTTCTGTAGCTGTTGGTACGAATCCTGGCTTCTGGCCCGACGCTTCTACTGCTGAGGCTCTTGACGCCACCATCGAAGCCGCTAAGGCTTACGACGTGGCTGGTGTTTACACCAGAACTAAGAGCACTGAGTTCATCGAGACTCTGAAGGCTCAGGCTGAAGCTTATGACAACGCTGTTAACCTCGTTAAGCCTGGCAAGTGGTATCGCTTCCGCTATGGTACTGAGGACGAATATGAAGAGCACGGTTGGCCAACCTCTGGTAATGGTGAAAACTATGACGAGGAAGCTGGTATCGTTCGCGACGAAGCCCTCTATGGCAAGTATGTTGTTGTAGCAGACTTCACCGAGGCTGACGACGTTCGCACGGTTGAATCTATGGATGCAGGCGACGTAGTTATGGACAACTACGTATTCCTGGACGACGTAGACGACATCGAGGATGCCGATATGGCTCTCTTCCGCTTCATCAGTGTTGGCGACAGCGCTTATGCTATCCAGAACAAGGCCACTGGTCTGTTCCTGCTCCGTCCCGACAACTCTCGTTACATCCGTCTGAGTCCTTCTCCCTCACTCTTCACGCAAGGCATTGCTGGTTGGGGTCAGAACTACTTCCAGATCGAGAACCTCGAGAACAAGGGCCTCGAAGCACTGCACGCTGCTCAGCGCTACAACATCCTGCAGACCTGGGGTGGCTGGGGTGACACCGACGGTCGTCGTGGTTGCTTCTTCGTAGAGGAAGCTGAGGACGTTGCTTCCAGCTACGATGGCACTGCATTCCAGATCTCTGCTAAGCCCGGTACCGTAACCTCTTACTGCTTCCCCGTAAGCATCAAGGGTGACGACAACATGTACACTGTTAATGGCGTAGAGCAGACCGACGATGCCATCACACTGAGCCTCGCTAAGATCACTGAGGTTGCAGCCGGTCGTCCGTTCCTCTACATCGTAGATGGCGAATATGACGCAGAAGCCGATGACGAAGACTTCTTCGACTACACTCACGGCTACGACATCGTGGCAGAGCCCGTTGAGTCAGCTATCTTTAAGGGTGCTCTCTATCCCAAGACAGTAGGTGCGGGCGTTATCACACTCGCCAACAACAAGTTCTCTGTAACCAAGAGTCCTAACGCTACCACTGGCGAGCAGTCGGCTTACATCGTAAGTGAGGATATCACCTTCAACGACAAACTGCCTATCAACTACATCATTACCGATGAGGGTGACAACATCCAAGAGACACTGCAGAAGGTTGCTCGCACTGGCGACATCTACACGCTCGACGGTCGCCTCGTTGGCCGTGGCAGCTTGAAGAGCCTGCGCCAGAAGGGTGTTTACATCATCAATGGTGTCAAGGTCTTGGTTAAGTGAGAAACAAGACAGAGCCTAAGCTCGGGCTTGTTCGTGCTCGGCTTTTAGGACGCTTGTGTACCGAAGGGGAGCAAGAACGTGAATGAGCTCGAGCGAAAGCTCAAGGTTTTGGTTAAGTAAGCCGAATGTGAAAACTTAGAACAAATGTTCAAGGTCTTGCTTAAGTAAGCATTTGCTTAAACAATTTGAAAGGGACTTGCCATTACGGCAGGTCCCTTTCTTTTATATTATATGCTCCACGTTCTTAGGTATTTTTCATCACAAAAGCCCCTTTACCTTCTCCGTTTGCACCTTAGGCTCACAGCAGGAAGGCCTTAGGTCCTCCGTTGGAAGGCCTTAGGTCTTATTCTCGAAGGCCTATATATGCCACTCATTATACGCATATTTGCTGATTATCAGACGTTTAGAAAAAAGTTGTGACAATTGTGACAACGTTTTTTTGCTCCTTTTCCGGCGGCGGGTGGGATATAATTAAGAGTGAAAGGTGAAGAATGAAGAATTTTATTTTCGATTGATAAGGAAAATACAATATAGATATTATTAATAAATATATTATAATTAATTGATAATTAAATATTT
>JAGCVH010000085.1 GCA_017962495.1 Bacteroidaceae bacterium | reverse complement strand
TCTTTATGTTGAAGATAGATACTATTCCACACATGATTTGACATTTTTACGATTTTACGATTTATTCTACTGTGACACTCTTGGCGAGATTCCTTGGACGATCAACATCTTTTCCATTGCACACGGCAATATGATAAGCCAAAAGTTGCAGTGGGATGCTGGCAATAAGGGGCTGGAAACACTCGAGTGTGTCGGGCAGTGTGACAATGTGGTCGGCAAACTTCTGAATTTGCGTGTCACCTTCTGTGACGAGAGCCGTAACACGTCCTCCACGGGCTCGCACTTCCTGAATATTCGAGATTACTTTCTCGTAGAGACGATCCCGAGTGGCAATAACGAAGACAGGCATCTCGCTGTCGATGAGGGCGATGGGACCATGTTTCATTTCTGCAGCAGGATAGCCCTCAGCATGAATATAGGATATCTCCTTCAATTTCAAAGCTCCTTCAAGGGCCAGCGGATAATTGTAGCCACGACCCAAATAGAGACAATTCCTGGCATAAGTGAAGATGGGGGCGAGATGTTTTATCTGCTCATTCGTCTTTAATGCTTGTTCCATCTTGCCAGGTAACAGAGTGAGTTCCTTCACAATCTGCCGATACTGCTCTTCGGCAATTGTTTTTCGCTCTGCCGCTAAGCATAGAGCCAACATTGAGAGAACCGTCACTTGACCAGTGAAGGCTTTGGTCGAGGCAACGCCAATTTCTGGGCCTACATGGATATAGGTCCCAGTATCTGTGGCACGAGGAATGCTGGCACCGATGGCATTACAAATGCCGTAAATGAAGGCACCCTTTTCTTTTGCAAGTTCAATGGCAGCCAGTGTGTCGGCAGTCTCCCCACTCTGCGAGATAGCAATCACCACATCATCCTTCATCACTACAGGGTTGCGATATCGGAACTCCGAGGCATACTCCACCTCACAGGGAATTCGGCACAGACTCTCGAAGAGTTGTTTGCCGATAAGTCCGGCGTGCCACGAAGTACCACAAGCCACAATCACGATGCGCTTTGCGCTTAGCAGTTGCTGGTGGTAGTCAATCATTGCAGAAAGCGTCACATGGTTGCCTTCGACATTGATTCTCCCTCGCATACAGTTCTTCAGACACTCCGGTTGCTCGAAAATCTCCTTCAACATAAAGTGCTTGTACCCACCCTTCTCTATCTGCCCGAGGTCTATGTCAACCGTCTTCACTTTCAAGTCTTGTTCTTCGCCGAGGACACTTATCACTTTCAGTTCTTCGCCCAAGCGGATCACGGCTATGTTGCCATCCTCCAGATATACAACCTTGTCGGTATAGTCGATAATCGGACTAGCATCAGAGCCCAAGAAAAATTCATTCTCACCAATGCCGACGACAAGCGGACTTTGCTTGCGTGCAGCGATTATTTGGCGAGGGTCGCGTTTATCGACGATGGCAATTGCGTATGCTCCTATCACCTGATGGAGTGCCACCTGGACAGATTCGAGCAACGATAAATTCTTCTTTACCATGATGTACTCCACAAGTTGCACGAGCACCTCTGTATCGGTGTCGCTTCTGAACTCAATCCCATTTGCCTGAAGTTTCGTTTTGATATCGGCGTAGTTCTCTATGATACCATTATGGATGATGGCAAGATTATGACTTCTGGAATAATGGGGATGAGCGTTGCGTGCCGATGGCTCACCATGAGTCGCCCAACGAGTATGCGCGATACCTATACTGCCTGACACATCTTTGTCTCCACAGTACTCTTTCAGATTGTCGACCTTTCCTTTGGCTTTATATACATTTAGGTCGCCACCATCGCTTATCATTGCCACACCTGCACTATCATAACCACGATATTCCAGACGTTTCAGACCCTTAATCAATATAGGATAGGCTTGTTTTGTGCCAATATAACCTACTATTCCACACATGATTTCTCAATTTGACGATTTTACAATTGGACGATTTGACGATTTTACAATTGGACGATTTGACGATCTATTATACCATTTGACTCTTCTACCAGATTCACAAATGCTTGGTTCACGAGGCGGTTGCCGCCTGGGGTTGGATATTTGCCCGTAAAGTACCAGTCGCCTTGATGGTTGGGACAGGCTGCATGAAGACCTTCGATGGTCTGAAATACGAACTCAACTGGAGTTTGCATACCTACAGGTCGAAGCATCTCTGCCATCTTTTTGTTGATTTCCTCAATTGTAAAAGGTTTGTAAATAGCCCTGACACAATTGTCCTGTTCTGCAGAAGGCTTACGGAGTTCTGCAAGGCAAGCCTCGTAGATGTCGTCAACCAACTTCCACATACCTCGTTCCTTCAAAAGAGCAATAGTAGCACGAAATACGCAGAACTCTTCCAATCGAGGCATATCGATGCCGTAATAGTCGGGAAAACGGATTTGAGGCGAACTACTAACCATCACGATTTTCTTGGGATGCAGACGGTCAAGTATTTTGAAGATACTCTCCTTCAACGTGGTGCCACGAACAATGGAGTCATCGATGATGACAAGGTTATCCTCGTAGGGACGCAAAGAACCATAAGTGATGTCATAGACATGTGAGGCAAGGTCGTTTCGAGATCCTGCCTCTGTGATGAAAGTACGCAGTTTGATGTCCTTCCAGGCAACCTTTTCGCTTCGTACACTTAGTTTCAGACTTCTCAAGCCTTCCATCATTCCATAGAAGGCGACTTCTGCCGTATTCGGAATAAACGAGAAGACGGTGTGCTCAGTATCTCCGTCAATGGCCTTGAGGATGGGTGTAGTAAGTTGCCGGCCAAGTTGTTTGCGTTCAAGGTAAATGTCGCGGTCCGAACCACGACTGAAGTAGATGCGCTCGAACGAACAACGTGCCTGATCCTTTGGCTCGAGGATTGTTTCCAAAGCAGAACTCCCATCCTTGTGTACGATGAGTGCATTGCCAGCAGGCAACTCGTGAACTTCTTCGCAAGTGAGGTCAAAGGTCGTTTGAAGCACAGCACGCTCGCTGGCAACAGCAATCACCTCATCATCCTTGTAGAAGAAGGCTGGCCGAATGCCCCATGGGTCACGCATAGCAAACATCTCACCACTACCCGTCAGGCCACACATCACATATCCACCATCATAATCGCCCATGGTGGTACGAAGCACATTACTTATCTGTACGTGTTCCTCTATGTAGTTTGTTATGTCTCTGTCCTGCAGACCCAACTCCTTTGCCTTGACGTAGCAACGTTCGACCTCACGATCCAATCGATGCCCCATCAGTTCGAGTGTTATATACGAGTCACTATAGATGCGAGGTGACTGTCCTTGTCGCGTCATCTTCTTGAAGATCTCGTCGATATTCGTCATATTGAAGTTGCCGCAAAGACACAGATTCTTGGCTCGCCAATTGTTGCGGCGCAGGAATGGATGCACATACTGAAGCCCGCTCTTACCCGTAGTTGAGTATCGTAGGTGACCCATAAAGAGTTGGGCCTTTGTCCATTCAGGTGTCACCAGGTCGAATATCTCTGTGATAGCATCTTTTCCCAATGCTTTCTCGCGGAACATATACTCCGTTCCTACGGGTGCGTCCATATTGACACAAGCGATTCCGGCACCTTCTTGCCCCCTGTTGTGCTGCTTCTCCATCATCAGATAAAGTTTGTTAAGAGCGTAGGAAGCTGTGCCGTACTTTTGCTCGTAATAGCTTTTCGGCTTTAAGAGCCTTATCAAAGCCACACCACATTCATGCTTCAATTGTTCCATATTATAAGCATGCTTTGATGAAACTCATAAACAAGGGATGCGGATGCAAGACCGTGGAGGAATACTCTGGATGGAACTGCGTGCCGATGTACCACTTTAAAGCAGGTATCTCAATAATCTCAACAAGGTTTGCAGCAGGATTGATGCCAACGCACTTCATACCTGCATCCTCAAACTCTTGCAAATATTTATTGTTGAACTCGTAACGGTGTCTGTGTCGTTCTTTGACAAGCAGACTCTCTCCCCGATCCTCAACATCGTGGAAGACTATTTTCTCCTCTCCATAGGAGGTGGTACTGCAATTGTATGCCTCCCCTGCCCTGCTCTCCTTTTTCACGGCGCACTCATAAGCTCCCAGTCGCATTGTTCCTCCCATCTGCTTGATAGTCTTCTGCTCTTCCATCATATCAATGACGTTATGTGGCGTCTTAGCGTCCATCTCGCTACTATTGGCATCTTTGTACCCTAGTTCGTTTCGTGCGAATTCAATGACCATCATCTGCATTCCGAGACAAATACCGAAAGTGGGAATGTCATGAGTACGCGCATATTCTGCTGCGACAATCTTGCCTTCGATGCCTCTTTGCCCAAAACCCGGACAGATGACTATACCATTCATCCCGTCCAGTAGTGTGGCGACATTCTCTTGGTTAACATCTTCGCTATTAATAAAGTGCAATTTCGCCTTGCGACCATTATAGATGGCGGCAAGAGAGAGACTCTCACGAATACTTTTGTAAGCGTCCTGAAGGTCATATTTGCCAACCATTCCCAGGTGTGTCTCCGTCTTTGCCTCCTGCTGAAGATGGAGGAAATGGTACCACGAAAGCAACCCAGGCACGGTCCCTTCCTCGTCTCCCCTTTCGGTGAGAAGTCCTTTTCCTTGCGGGGCAACAAGTGGGGCTTCAAGCTTTCTGAGAATTGCAATGTCGAGGCCTTGGCGCTGCATGTTGACGGGGACTTCATAAATGCTTGGCATGTCCTCGCTCTGAACCACACATTCCAGCTCAACGTTGCAGAAGGCTGCCACCTTGCTCAGAATGCTGTCCTCCAGATGGTGTTCAGTGCGCAGGATGAGTATGTCGGGCTGAATGCCCATGCTTTGCAATTCCTTCACCGAATGCTGTGTGGGTTTCGTCTTGAATTCGCCTGCAGCGTGGAGATAGGGAACATAGGTAAGATGTATGCAGGCTGTATCACCTCCCCGTTCCCAGCGCAGTTGTCGTATAGCCTCCATAAAGGGGGCACTCTCGATGTCGCCAATCGTCCCACCAATCTCGGAAATAACAAAATCGAAATGCCCATGCTGAGCATTCTCCCTGATGCATCGCTTTATTTCGTCTGTGATGTGCGGAACTACCTGAATCGTCTTGCCGAGATAGTCGCCACGACGCTCCTTGTCGATAACGGCCTGATAGATTCGACCCGTAGTAATACTATTATGACGAGTGGTTCGGATGTCCGTAAAACGCTCATAGTGACCGAGGTCGAGATCTGTCTCCATGCCGTCGGCTGTCACGTAGCACTCTCCGTGCTCATAGGGGTTCAGCGTACCTGGGTCGATGTTGATGTAGGGATCGAACTTTTGAATGGTGACTTTGTAGCCCCGGGCCTGTAACAGCTTTCCTATACTTGCAGAGACGATGCCCTTTCCCAACGACGAAACGACACCGCCTGTGACGAAGATATACTTTGTTTCCATAACCGTTTGTTTGAGGGGGGGAGACGTCAGAGGCTTTTCCACTCAGCAATACGATCGAGTGCCTCTTCCGTCTTCTCATGGCTACTGAATGCCGTGAACCTGACGTAGCCCTCACCGGACGGACCGAATCCGACACCTGGAGTACACACAACATTTGCGCCATAAAGCAGGCTCTCGAAGAAGTGCCAAGAATCAAATCCGTCAGGCACTCGCATCCAAATATAAGGAGCATTCTCGCCACCATAGCATTCAAAGCCCAAGGATCGCAGTGTGGTGAGCATATTGCGAGAATTACGCATGTAGTAGTCAATAGTTGCCTTCACCTGCACCTTACCTTCCTGTGTATAGATGGCCTCTGCAGCGCGCTGTGAAATATAGCTGGTACCATTGAACTTAGTACACTGACGCCGATACCATAATGGATTGAGAGGTATGCGCTCGCCAGTGAGCGTGGCTGTAGTCAAGTCCTTGGGAACGATAGTGTATCCACATCGAACGCCAGTAAAACCAGCGGTCTTTGAGAAACTGTGGAACTCGATGGCACACCTCCGTGCGCCCCTGATTTCGTAGATACTGTGGGGGATGGCATCGTCCTGGATGTAGGCTTGGTAGGCGGCATCATAAAAGATGATGGCATCGTTGTGCAGAGCATAGTTTACCCATTTTCGCAGTTCTTCTTTCGTGATGACCATTCCCGTAGGATTGTTGGGATAACAAAGATAGATGACATCGACGCGTTGCTTTGGCATTGCTGGCACAAACTTGTTTTCGGCATTGCAGGGGAGATATATGACATTTGACCATCGTCCATCGCTACCCTTCAGTCCTGCGCGCCCAATCATTGCGTTGGAATCGATGTATACGGGATAGATGGGGTCGGTAACAGCGATGGAGTTGTCCCAGCGTATCAGTTCCTGTATGTTGCCAGTGTCGGACTTTGCGCCATCGTTAATGAATATTTCATCCATGTCGAGGTGAATGCCTCGTGGCAGGAAATCGTTCTTTAGTATTGCCTCACGCAGAAAGTCGTACCCTTGTTCTGGACCATAACCCCGGAAGCCTTCGGCTGTACCCATTTCATCGACGGCACGGTGCATCGCTTCGATGACAGCAGGGCATAATGGCTGTGTAACGTCACCGATGCCGAGCGAGATAACGTCAGCTTTGGGGTGCATCACTTTGAAGGCATTTACCTTCTTAGCTATGTCTGCGAACAGGTAGTTGTTCGGCAACTTCAAGAAATGGTCGTTTACTAATGCCATAAAACAGGAATTACAATTTTACTTTTATACGATTTACATTTGACATTCACGTTTCCGCCTCGCCGTCGAACACGAACTCTGCAGGACCAGTCATATAGAGATGATTATCAGCCTCGCACCACTCTATGTTGAGTGTACCGCCGTCCATCACAATATCGACCTTGCGTCCAGCCCTACCGGTAAGGAATGCTGCCACTGCCGTAGCACAGGCTCCAGTGCCACAGGCCAACGTGATGCCACTACCTCGTTCCCACACCCGAGTTCTGATGCTTCCATCACTTTCAATGCGGGCAAATTCAATGTTGCAACGCAGTGGAAAGGCGGGGTTATATTCCAACTCTCTTCCAGTCTCACCAACCTGATTAACGTCGTCCGTAAAGATGACATAATGAGGATTGCCCATTGAGACGAACACCCCAAGGCTGAGATTCTTTGACGGAACATATTGCGATTCGTCATCCAATTTGGGCTCACCCATATCGACAGTTACACTGTCCACAATACCATCTGAAACATGAAGATGAAGTACCTTAATTCCAGACAGGGTTTGCAACCTAATTTCAGTCTTATTAGTAAGCCCGCGTTCGTAAAGATATTTACCTATACATCGCGATGCGTTGCCACACATCATAGCTTCACTGCCATCAGCATTGAAGATGCGCATAGAAAAATCTGCGAGTATGGGCAGGCTCGCTTCAGGCAAATCGAATTGTGACACAGAGGGTTTGTCTATGAGTACCAATCCGTCGGAACCTATGCCCTTGTGGCGGTTGCTCCAGACAATAGAGGTCGCTGCAGGGTCGGCAATGGGATGGTGTAAGGCATCGACATAGATGTAATCATTGCCACAACCATGCATCTTTGTAAAAGGAATCTTGGTCATTTTTGCGTTTTGTGACTTTTCTGATACAAAGGTAATACAAAAAAAGGTTTGACAATCAGGTGTTTTAAGTTTTTTGGAGCAAGAAAACCCAATAAAATATCAAATTGTTATATTACACGCTATTATAGTAATAGGTTGTCATAATAAAACGCATTAATCCCATGCAATGTTACAAATTGTAAGTTGCATGGGATTTTTTGTTTGGAACTCAAATCCGTTTTCTCAGATCTGGAAAGAGAGTCCGAGAAGCAGATAGAGCTTTTCTGAATGAGGATTTGCTATCAGAGCCGCATAAATGGGGAGATGGTATTTCTCTTTTATGGTAAAGTCCTTTGTGGCACGCAAAGAGACATTGGTGACAGCAAAATGCTTATTGCCGTAGAAGGTTGTTCCCCAAGGGACAAAGCCAACTGAGGCTTCCCAATCCAGCGTGGCAAGTTGGAAGGGAGCAGTAAGCTCGAAGTAACTGGAATAGGCACGTTTCCCCTTGGAAGTAGTACCGTCATCACCCCAGAAATTAGTATACCATTTGGCAGAAAGGAAATTGAAATCATAACCGACATACCCTTCCCACACATGAGTGGTTTTACCATTCTTATATTGGAAATAGCTGCCTGTGGAGAACCAATAATCCGTTATACCGATATTAAAGCCCTTGTAGCTATAATCCAAAGTGAGATCCAGTTCCTTCGCATCTTCCCAATTTGAAATGCCAACACTTCCCCAAGCGGAAAGACTAAGTCCCTTGTATCCAACACCGAGAGTGGGCTGAAAACTTACGTTTCCCAGGTTCTGACCACGCCAAATGTATTGACTGACGAGATCTGCGCCGATGGTTGCTGACACTCTTTCTTTTACTACCGTATCTACCTCGCTTTCCATAATTTCCTGAGCGTTTGACGTTGCAACTCCGATTATGGAAAGAACAATAAAAAACAATCTTTTCATACCTTATTTACGTTTCTTTAGTTATAACACATTTCTCCATGTTCGTAAACATCTAAACCTTCTTCCTCTATTCGCTTATCCACACGCAGACCGTGCACTTTTTTGATGCCGTAGAACAAGGCGACACCACAAACTGCTGCCCAGAGGTCGATGATGAGAATGCCAAAGCACTCGGCAAAGAAAAATCCCCACCCATGACCGTAGAATGCTCCGTTAGACATAGAGAGCAGACCCGTCATCAGGGTTCCCAAAATACCACAGACACCATGAACGCTGGAGGCACCAACGGGGTCGTCGATGTGTAAACGATGATCGATGAACTCGATGGCATAGACCAGTACGATACCACAAACCAGACCAATGATGACAGAACCCAAAGGGGATACGAGGTCGCAACCTGCCGTGATACCCACAAGTCCTGCCAGCACGCCGTTTAACGTCAGCGAGAGCGAGGGTTTGCCATATTTTATGTAGGTGAGGAACATCGTTGCAACACCACCGGCAGCCGCAGACAAGTTGGTAGTAAGAAATACGTGGGAGATGGCAACACGGTTAACTTCACCACTGGCAGCCAACTGCGAACCGGGGTTAAAACCAAACCATCCCAACCAGAGGATGAACACGCCCAAAGCAGCCATAGCCAGATTGTGACCGGGAATAGCCCTACTCTTCTTGTCCGCACCATATTTACCCACACGAGGACCAAGTGCCAAAGCGCCAATCAGAGCCAATACTCCTCCTACGCTATGCACGATGGCCGAACCCGCGAAATCGTGGAACACATCACCGAATGTGGTCATCATAAAGCTGTCGGCAGCATCATTGCACAACCAACCTCCACCCCAGGTCCAGTGCCCTTCGATGGGATAAATGAACAAGGAAATGACAGCACTGTAAACCAGATACATGGAGAACTTCGTGCGTTCGGCCATAGCACCACTCACGATCGTGGCGGATGTGGCGCAGAACACGGTTTCGAAGATCAGGAATCCCTCCACCGGCAAGTCGCCTTTGTAGAAGTTCAGATCGCCCCAGTTGGGCATCCCGATAAACCCGCTGCCATCACTTCCAAACATAAAGCCGAAGCCAATAAACCAGAACAGCAATGAACCGAACATGAAGTCAACAAAGTTTTTCATTAGGATGTTGGCGGTGTTCTTGCTACGTGTGAAACCTGCCTCGCAGAGGGCAAAACCTGGTTGCATCCAAAAAACCAACATGGCTGCCAACAGCATCCATACGGTATCGAGTGATAATCCTATTTCGTTCATATCTAAAGTCTTAATGTTGTTTTACAATCTTTATTTCTTGTCTCTCAATACGGTGTCACCGTTCTCGCCTGTACGTATAGAATAAGTATCTATCACATCGCTGACGAAAATGCGCCCATCGCCTATCTCGCCCGTATGTGCCACCCGCAGGATGACATTCACCGTTCGATCCAGGAATATGTCGCGACATACGATGGTGATGGCCACGCGCTCTATCACGTCTGTGCTGTACTGCACACCACGATAGATTCGTTCTTGGCGACTTTGTCCGATACCATGCACATCATGATACTCAAACCAATCGATGTCGGACGAAAGCAGGGCTTCCTTCACTTCCTCAAATTTGGTCTTTCGGATAATTGCTTCAATCTTTTTCATACCTTAATACCTTTAGTTAATACTTTGTGTCACTGTGACTTTTCTCGAATTCGAGGGCAAAATTACGACGCTTTTGTGACACGATTATACGACCTTCTCACCTTTCGCTCTACCTTTTTCGTCAATTTTACAAATTGTAATTAAAACACGTAATTTGCTTACAATCTGTTATTTTTGCTCAAAATGTAGATTTTTTTAGCGGAAAAACCATTTATTCTAATAACATCTCGATATAATTTTGTCCCCAGATTCATTTATAAGGTAAAAAGAAGAAATTCTGATTGTTATGAAAGGCAAGACAAATAGGGGCTTGTACCAATCTCAATACGAACATGATGCATGTGGCGTGGGCATGATTGTTAACATTCATGGAGGCAAGAGCCACGAACTTGTCGACAGCGCGCTGCGGGTGCTGGAGAACATGGAGCATCGTGGTGCGGAGACGCGTGACGGCACGGGCGACGGTGCAGGCATCATGGTACAGATTCCCCACGAGTTCATCCTTCTGCAAGGCATCCCCGTTCCCGAGAAGGGACGCTACGGAACGGGATTGGTGTTCCTGCCCAAGGACGAGAAAGCGCAGCAAACGATTCTCAGCATCATGATAGAGGAGATAGAGCGCGAGGGACTGACGTTGATGCACCTGCGCACGATTCCCACCAACCCCGAGGTGCTGGGAGTGGCGGCACACGAAGTGGAGCCCGACATCAAGCAAATCTTCGTGACGGGTGTGACAGAAGAGAATGCCCCCACGTTCGACTGCGTATTATATAAGGTAAGGAAACGCATCGAGAACCGCATCGACAACGATGACTTCTACATCTGCTCCCTCTCAAGCAAGAACATCATATACAAGGGAATGCTCACCTCGGGCCAGTTGCGGAGGTATTTCACCGACCTGTCGAGTCCGTACTTTACAAGCGGACTTGCACTCGTCCATTCGCGTTTCTCCACCAACACGTTTCCCAAGTGGAAGTTGGCTCAGCCCTTCCGTCTGTTGGCGCACAACGGCGAGATCAACACCATTCGCGGCACCCGCGGGTGGATGAAGGCAAGGGAAAGCGTGCTCGACAGCAAGGCATTAGGCGACATCAAGGACTTGCGCCCTATCGTTCAGGAAGGGTTGAGCGACTCGGCGAGCCTCGACAATGTCTTTGAGTTCCTCACGATGAGCGGACTCTCCCTGCCTCATGCGATGGCGATTCTCGTGCCGGAGAGTTTCAACGACAAGAACCCCATTTCCGAAGACCTGAAGGCGTTCTACGAATATCACTCCATCCTAATGGAGCCCTGGGATGGTCCTGCAGCACTCCTCTTCTCCGATGGTCGCTATGCTGGCGGCATGCTCGACAGAAACGGACTTCGTCCCAGCCGATACACCATCACGAAGCAGGGCATGATGATCGTTGCCTCCGAGGTGGGTGTAATGGACTTCGAGCCAAGCGACGTAGTCAGCAAGGGGCGTTTGCAACCCGGAAAGATATTGCTCATCGACACGCAGGAGGGCCGAATCTACTACGACGGCGAGATCAAGGAGCAACTGGCAAAGGCAAATCCCTATCGCGAATGGCTCTCGACGAACCGCGTCCAGTTGGAGAAACTCAAGAGCGGACGCCATGTGGAGAATTCGGTTGAGAACTTCGAGCGCAAACTCGTCTGCTTCGGATTTGGTCAGGAGGACATCGACAAGACCATCGTACCTATGGCCACAGCAGGTCAGGAACCGGTTGCCGCTATGGGCAACGACACCCCGCTTGCCATCATCAGCGATCGCCCGCAGACGCTCTTCAACTACTTCCGCCAACAGTTCGCCCAAGTGACGAACCCCGCCATCGACCCCATCCGCGAGGAATTGGTGATGTCCCTGACGGAGTACATCGGAGCAGTAGGCACCGGCATCCTCACCCCTGATGCCTCCAACTGCAAGATGGTGCGTTTGCCACAACCCGTCCTGACGAATACCCAACTCGACATCTTATGCAACATCCGATACAAGGGCTTCAACACCATCAAGTTGTCCCTTGCCTACCCCAAGCCGCTTCCCAAGGGAGGGGAGACGGATTGGTCTCAGGCAGGTGAGAATCTTCGTGTGGCTCTGGACAAACTCTGCCGAGATGCCGAAAAGGCTGTGGATGATAGTTACAACTACATCATTCTTTCCGACCGGGACATCGACAACACCCATGTTGCCATCCCGAGTCTCTTGGCAGTAAGTGCCGTTCACCATCATCTCATTAGCGTGGGCAAGCGCGTGCAAACGGCTCTTATCGCGGAAAGCGGAGAGATTCGCGAGGTGATGCACGCCGCCTTGTTATTGGGTTACGGGGCAAGTGCCATCTGTCCGTACATGACTTTTGCCGTTCTGGACGACCTCGTGAAGAAGCACAAGATTCAGGAGGAGTATGCTACGGCTGAAGCCAACTATATCAAGGCAGTCGACAAGGGCCTGAAGAAGGTGATGAGCAAGATGGGAATATCCACCATCCGCTCGTATCGAGGCGCAAAGATATTCGAGAGCATCGGATTGGGCGAAGACCTGCTCAGGCGTTACTTTGGCACTGAGGTTAGCACCATAGGCGGCATCGGGCTGAAGGAGATTGCCAAGGATGCTATCCGTCTCCACGAAGAGGCCTTCCGACCCAAGGAGATCAACGAGTTCCTGCCCAACAACGGTCAGTTTGCTTGGCGCAAGGACGGCATCCTCCATGCGTGGAATCCCGAAACGATTGCCAACCTGCAGATTGCCACCCGACTGGGTTCCTACAAGAAGTTCAAGGAATGGGCGGCAATGGTGGACGAGAAGGAGAAACCCATCTTCATTCGCGACTTCTTCGGATTCCGAAAGGCGGCAAAACCGACTCCGCTCGAAGAGGTGGAACCCGTTGAAAGTCTCGTCAGACATTTCGTGACCGGCGCTATGTCATTCGGAGCCTTGAGCATCGAGGCGCACGAGACGCTGGCTTTGGCGATGAACAAACTGGGCACGCGAAGCAACACCGGCGAGGGTGGCGAGGACAACGCCCGCTATCACTCGGAGGTGGACGGAGTCAGTCTTTCCAGCAAGACCAAGCAGATAGCATCGGGACGCTTTGGCGTTACGGCCGAATACCTGGTGAATGCCGAAGAGATACAGATCAAGGTGGCGCAGGGCGCAAAGCCCGGCGAGGGCGGACAGTTGCCTGGTTTCAAGGTGAACGAGATCATCGCCAAGACGCGAAACGCCATTCCGGGCATCAGCCTCATTTCCCCACCACCCCATCATGACATCTATAGTATCGAGGACCTTGCACAACTCATCTTCGACCTGAAGAACATCAACCCCACTGCCGCCGTCAGCGTGAAACTGGTGGCAGAAAGTGGTGTCGGCACCATCGCCGCAGGTGTGGCAAAGGCAAAGGCCGACCTCATCGTCATCAGCGGTGCAGAGGGAGGCACGGGTGCAAGCCCTGCCAGCAGCATGCGTTTTGCCGGCATCAGTCCCGAGATAGGTCTTGCCGAGACACAGCAGACACTCGTCAAGAACGGTCTTCGCAATCAAGTTCGCCTGCAGACCGACGGACAACTGAAGACGGCAAAGGACGTTGTCATCATGGCAATGCTGGGTGCCGACGAGTTCTCATTCGGCACACTGCCACTGATCGTACTGGGTTGTGTGATGATGCGCAAGTGCAACACCAACACGTGTCCCGTAGGTGTGGCAACGCAGGACGAACGCCTTCGTGCTCGTTTCATGGGGCGTGCCGAGTATGTGGTCAACTTCTTCACCTTCCTCGCCGAGCAGGTGCGCGAGTATCTCAGCGAGATGGGTGTCCGCAAGTTGAAGGACATCATCGGACATACAGAACTTATCGTTCTGAATGAAGATTCTCCTCGCGTTACTGAGAAATGGCGCACCATCGACTTCAAGCGCCTGCTGTACAAATATGAGACCGACAAGCCCCTCTATTGGGACAGAAGCGACTTCTCGAAAGTCAGCGGTGTTAAAGACGAAGAGATAATTCATAAGGTTTTAGGTTATAAGGTCGCTTCGCTTTTAGGTCTTGAGGTAGGAAATGTATCTTCAACCCAAAACCTCATAACCTCAGCGCTCGGCCCACAGGGACGCTTGCGTAAGGAACTGGAGCAAGAACCTCATAACCTAGAATACACCATCAAGAACACCGACCGCGCCGTGGGAACGATGCTTTCGGGTGTCATTGCCAAGAAATACGGCGAGACGGGACTGCCCGACGGAACCATCAACATTAAGTTCAAGGGTTCGGCAGGACAGTCTTTCGGTGCCTTTGCCGTCAAGGGATTGAGTCTGCGACTCGAGGGTGAGGCGAACGACTACTTTGGCAAGGGTCTGAGCGGCGGACGCATCAGCATCCTGCCTCCTGCGCGAAGCAATACGGAGTTCCGTGCCGAAGACAACATCATTGCGGGCAACACGGGACTCTACGGCGCCACCAGCGGCGAACTATACGTCAACGGTCGCGTGGGAGAACGTTTCGGCGTTCGTAACAGCGGAGCCATTGCCGTCATCGAGGGTGCTGGCGACCACTGCTGTGAGTACATGACCGGCGGACGCGTGGTGGTGCTGGGTAAGACGGGACGCAACTTCGCAGCCGGTATGAGTGGCGGTGTGGCATACGTCTATGACCCCGAGCATGTCTTCGACTACTTCTGCAACATGGACATGGTGGAGATAAACCTTGTCGAGGATACGGTCAGCCGCAAGGAACTGCTCGAACTCATCCGTCAGCACTATCTCCACACGGGTTCTGCCCTTGCCGGACGCATGCTCGACAACTGGCAGCGCTACGTCGTGGACTTCATCCAGGTGGTGCCCATCGAGTACAAGCGCGTCTTGCAGGAGGAGCAGATGGCAAAACTCTCGCAGAAGATCGCGGCGGTGCAGAGAGACTACTAAGTTTAATTCATAATTCATAATTCATCGCTCGGCCCAAGGGGACGCTTTCACAAAGCGAAGCGACTGAAAGAATTCATAATTTAGGAGCGAATGCGATTTGACGATTTGACAATTTCACAATTTGACGATTTCACCGCTCGGCATCTGCGATGCAGTGACGCTTGCGGAGCAAAGCGGAGCAAGAATGTTCAATTTTCAATGTTCAATCTTCCTCGCCCCCACGGGGAGAGACAGAGAGGGGCCTTTAATAATCAATGATCTAACATGGGAAATCCGAAAGCATTTCTGACAGTGCCTCGCAAGGAGGCAGGATACAGACCTGTTCACGACCGCATACACGATTTTGGAGAGGTGGAACAGACACTCAACACTCGCGACAGACAGGAACAGGCCAGTCGTTGCATGGACTGCGGCGTGCCCTTCTGCCATTGGGCTTGTCCGCTGGGTAACAAAGACCCGGAATGGAACGACGCACTCTATCGCGGCGAGTGGGAGACGGCATACAAGTTACTGAAGAAGACCAATCCCTTCCCCGAGTTCACGGGACGCATCTGCCCCGCACTTTGCGAGAAGGCGTGCGTGCTTTACCATACGACGGGCGAGGCGGTCACCAATCGCGAGAATGAGGCTGCCATCGCCGAGCGCGCATTCCTGGAGGGATATGTCACCATCGAGAACCCCGTGCGCAACGGCAAGAAGGTGGCTGTCGTCGGGAGCGGTCCTGCGGGACTTGCTGCCGCCAATGCCCTCAACTATATGGGTTACGCGGTGACCGTCTTCGAGAAGAACGAAGCCGCAGGCGGACTCCTTCGCTATGGCATTCCTAACTTCAAACTCAACAAGCAGATCATCGATAGGAGAATCCGAGTAATGGAGCAGGAGGGAATCTGCTTCCGCTATGGCGAAGAGATAATGTTCAATATTCAATGTTCAATGTTCAATGAATTCTCCGCCGTCATCCTCGCCACCGGCACCCCTACAGCCCGCGACCTGAAAGTCCCTGGCCGTGAGTTGAAAGGTGTGCATCTGGCGCTGGAGTTGCTCTCTCAGCAGAATCGTGTCCTCGCAGGCATGGAGTTCAGCAAGGAGGAACGCATCACAGCAAAGGGTAAGCACGTTCTCGTCATCGGCGGCGGCGACACGGGAAGCGACTGCATCGGTACCGCCCACCGTCAGGGTTGCAAGAGTGTGACGCAGATAGAGATCATGCCCAAACCTCCCGTCGGTCACAACCCCTCCACACCTTGGCCCAACTGGCCCGTCATCCTGAAGACGACCAGCAGTCACGAAGAGGGCTGCACGCGTCGGTGGAACATCAACACCCTCGAGTTCCTCGGAGAGAACGGCAAGGTGACGGGTGTCAGGGTGCAGGAGATAGACTGGAAACCCAATCCGGAGGGCGGACGCCCCATCATGGTGGAGAAGGGCGAACCGGAAATCATCAAGGCCGACCTCGTCCTCCTTGCAATGGGTTTCCTCAAGCCCGACCATCCGCAATATCCCCCTAACGTCTTCGTCTGTGGAGATGCTGCCAACGGTGCCTCCCTCGTCGTCCGCGCCATCGCCTCCGGACTGCAGACGGCAAAAAAAGTCAACGAGTTTCTTAATTCATAATTCACAATTCATAATGCATAATTTAGGAGTAAAGGAGTAAAGCCAATAGGGCTTGAGCAGATGCAACTAGTCTGATAGTAATGGCTTAACTCCTGTCCGAAGGACGAGCGAAGCGATAACTCCCTTAACTCCCCAAAAGATTTAATTTTTAATTTTGAAGATTTAATTTTTAATTTATAATTTTTCATTTTTAATTATATTATACGATTATGGCTAACGATTTAAGATTTCAGGTTGTCGGCGAGGCATTCAAGAAGAAGCCTCTCGACGTGATAGCACCGAGTGAAAGACCTTGCGAATACTTCGGCAAGCATGTCTTCAACCGAGAAAAGATGTACAAGTACCTGCCCAAGGACGTCTACGGCAAGATGATGGACGTGATGGACAACGGCGCACAACTCGACCGCACGGTGGCCGACGCCGTAGCCGCTGGCATGATGCAATGGGCCAAAGAGAACGGTGTGACACACTACACACACTGGTTCCAGCCCCTGACAGAAGGCACAGCCGAGAAGCACGACTCGTTCATCGAGCACGACGGCAAGGGTGGCATGATTGAGGAGTTCAGCGGCAAACTGCTCGTGCAGCAGGAACCCGACGCCTCCTCCTTCCCCAGTGGTGGCATCCGCAGCACTTTCGAGGCTCGCGGCTATTCCGCATGGGACCCCACAAGCCCCGTCTTCATCATCGACGACACGCTCATCATCCCCACCGTGTTCATCTCCTACAGCGGCGAGTCACTCGACTATAAGGCACCCCTCCTGCGTGCCCTGAAGGCCGTCAACGTGGCTGCCACAGAGGTTTGTCACTACTTCGACCCTGCCGTTAAGAAGGTCACCAGCAACCTCGGTTGGGAACAGGAATATTTCCTCGTGGACGAAGGCCTCTATGCTGCCCGTCCCGACCTCCTGCTAACGGGTCGCACCCTCATGGGACACGACTCTGCCAAGAACCAGCAGATGGACGACCACTACTTCGGCTCCAGTCCCGAACGCGTGGCAGCCTTCATGCGCGACCTCGAGATACAGGCGCTGATGCTCGGCATCCCCGTGAAGACGCGACACAACGAGGTGGCTCCCAACCAGTTCGAGGTGGCTCCCATCTTCGAGGACACCAACCTGGCAGTC
>JAGCVH010000084.1 GCA_017962495.1 Bacteroidaceae bacterium | reverse complement strand
CTCCGATGCCAATAGCATTTCGGTCATGATGTTTCCCGAGTCGAAGGTGTTGTCCTGACGGACGGCGTCGCGGACGGCAAGACTCACCCCCGTCCCCTCGAAGGGGGCATTTCCATTTGACATATGACATTTGACATCGAGCTCGACGGGCTCGAATGGTCCATACTCTTCTTTGAGTCCTGTGACGGCAATGGTGGGTTTTGTCAGTTCCGGCTTTGTTACGAAGAACAGGCGGTCGGCCCACACGCGACCTTCCTCGTCGAAGATGGTAACCTGATTAATTCCAGCCTTTAATTGAGATTGAGAAAATGAGAGAATGAGGGAATGAGAAGCCCCCTCTCTTGAGGAGAGGGATGGGGAGAGGTCTTCATAGCGCTGAACAACTCCTTCATGCATAATCGTCATTCCCAGCGGCTTGTCGAGGTTCGTGTGAATGTCGAGCACCCATTCGTCGCCTTGCTGACTGACTTGCAGACTCACTCCCTCTTTCTCTAAGTCCTTTATCTTCTGTTTGGCCGTCTTTCCGTCCGTTGAAGTGAATACTGCTTCATACGACTTCCCTTCCTCTGGCGTGAAAGTGAAGGACCCTCGGCCTCGGTTCTCCGTCACTCCCTCGGTCGCCTCCTCACCCTTCTCATCGTTAATTTTTAATTTTTCATTTTTCATTAGAAGGGACACCGTCCCTTCGCAGTATTCCCCATCCTCCAGTGCCGCCTCGAAGGCCACTCTGCAAGGCATTCCTGCCACCATGTTTCCGCCTTCGGGGAAGAGCGAGAGCAGCAGTTTTGGCGGTTCGGGGTCGTTCTTGAAATATCGGCGCAAGGGGCGGAGCGTCATGTCCCGGTTATATTCCCCTTCCACCTTTGGCTTGTCATAGACGGGGAACACACGGCTGTAAAGCTTCTCATAGTCGCGGAAGAAATCCTTCGCCATCGCCTTGTTGTAGAACCAGAGTTCCGAGTACTTGTTGTGCGGGTGCTCCGTCTGTCCCCAGTTGAGTTGCCAGCGGGTATAGGCCCGAAGCTCGAAATATCCTGAATACAGTGTATCAGGCAAGGCAAAGAACCCGCTTCCCCTTCCGTCGCGCATCTCCACCAGTTTGCGCTCTACCAAGAACCCGTCGTGGTTCCACAGCTCGGCGTACAGCACGCGGCTGATCTTGCTCGGCCTACCACTGTTCGTCCGTCGGGTAAATGCCGAGAACCAAATCGTATCGCCCAGGAAGTAGCAAGTATTATCCATCTGCACGAACACCTTCTCCTGCGGGATGCGCTCGCCTATGAGCCGCGCCCGTTCGGCAAACTTTTCCAATGGGGGGAGGTTTTCGCGCAAAGATTGTATGGAGTCATTCCGTGCTTTATCCTCGCTGATAATACCCTCGGCGATGCGTTGTTCCTCCTCCGTGCGCTTGATGACCTCATTATTCTCCCAGAAGGTGCTGTCATAGCCCGCCACTTCAATGGTAGAGAGCATGTTGTCATCGCTGTTCATCTTGCTCCCCTTTGGCCTGTTCTTTCCAGATTTCCCCATGCTAAACATCATGGCGCGTGTATGGAAATCCGCACAATCAGTGCGCATGGTCAGGTTCGTCACCTCTGGGTAGCCTTTATCGTAACTGTAATCGATGTGGACATTCAGGGTTAGCGGAATGCTGACGCCGCTCTGCAAAGGATTATCCTGATTGCTGATATCAAGCCACATGTTTTTCGCATCCCCGTCGAAGGCCAGCAGTCTCAGGTCGGATTTGTCGACGTATAGTGATCCTGTCAGTATTCTTGTAGATGCAGGAACTCCTTCTGCGGGTGATAGGTCTATCTTATAGATGTCCCTTCCGTCGCTGACCAGTTCCTCGACCTCGATGGAGTAGGTTTTCAGGTATTCCTTGATGCTTCTGTCCTCAGAAAGTGGTGTTGTCAAGTCAAACCAGAACACATTGTTCATAATCATGGGAGCCAGTTCCAGCACATGATGCAGGTTCATGTTGCCGATACTCGATTTCTCCCAAAGTTCTTGTGTCTGTGCTCCATGCCTTCCCGTTACGAATCGTATGTTGCGCAGGTTCACGGCTGAACGTGCATCGATGAAAGCCTCCACGATATCCTGCTTCTGCGGGACAATTATGGTCTGTCGGAAGAAATATTGTGAGCGTTGACTCCTTTTCCTCTCATATACCCTTACCGCTTTCTTCGAGATTTTCGTCATCAGCCTTTCCCATCCCTGTACGGTTACCTCTGCCAGTCGTCTTTCCGCAGCATGCATCTCGACTTGCCGTGGCCTCTGGTCGGCACGCAGGTACTGCGTCTCATAGCCAATGAAACTCAGTCGGATGGTGTCGGCAGGCAAAGCCTTGATGCAGAACTCCCCGTCGAAGTTGGTCAGTGTGGTATTCTCATTCGAAACGCGAATGCCGACACAGGGCATGGGTTCCCCCGTGTCAGCATCCAGCACTTTGGCACAGTAAGTACTTTCCTGTGCTCTCATGAATGCAGTGAAAATAATGAATAACAGGAAAATACTTGCTCGGTTCATGATGGTATTACTTTAATAGAATATTCTTTCAGGCAAAGTTAGGAATTAGGGAATTATGCTCCAAATTATTTAGCAACTAAAAATTGACAAAAATTGACTGGAGGCAAATTTGTGCGAAATAGGGCTTCATAGTAGTCGTGTATTGCTGTTTTCTTGTAATTTCTAAAGGGCCCTCGCGACCATCACTGGCAGCGAGGGTTTGCACGTGCTTTCTAACCAAATTTTAACTAAGCATGCGTTTTCAGTATAATAGTGTTCCGTTGGAGGTTTGACCAGCCACGGATGTTTTGATAGAGGTGTGCCGGGCGTTGTTGTAGAGTGTGACGGTGGCTTTCCCTTGTTTGTCGAGCTGTAGGTCGGGATTCCAGTACAGCGTTCGCCTATAGTCTTTAGCCTCGTCGGCCGAAGGCACACGATGGGAATAATCGACATGATAGAACTCATCGGGGTAATTAAAGCCTTGCAGCAGAATGTAACGATTGATAAAGTGCGCACGTTGAGTACCATCGACATACTTCCGCAGATCTACGGTCACGTTGGGTTGGTTGCTCTGACTATATCTGCTGCTTCCTTCGAGGCGAGGGGCATAGTCGGTATAGACATACACTTTATCGAGGTTACAGAGCATGTGGTACTGATGGTACTCGTAAACTGACTGATTGCGAGAGTCGTGAAGTCCATCGCGACGTTCTTCTACTTTATAGTGACGTGGCATATTCATGTCGCTAAGATAAGTATGAGCAAGGTCGTAGATAAAACCGTAACCAAAGCGACCATAGTTGAAACCAGCGTCAATGGTAGCGTTGAAGGCTTCGTAAGCATCTACGACGAAAGCAGGCTTGGTCATATGGAAACGACGAAGTCCTCCATGACGAGTGTGGATAACGACCTCATGCATGCGCCCCTCCATTTCAGCTTCGAAGGGCGATAATTCCGTGCCTGTTACTTTGCTGAGGTTGATGGGTTTGGGGGCCAAGTGACATTGATACCAACTATAAGGCTTTACAAAACGAGGGTATGGAAAGGATAACCGTACGTAGTATTCTGGATACCAGTTGTCGTTATCACTATACGGGTTATCGGGTTGCAACTCATTCCATTCTGGTTGACGTCCATGTTTCCACTTTCGTTGGTCTGATGCACCGAGATAAAGCCAACAATAGCCATCTATATCAGGAACTTTTAGGCGGAACAAACCGTTGTGTGTGGTGGTTTCGCTGATAAGAGGACTAGCGTTAGGTTTCAGAAATTCAGAATGGACGAATGGTTCGTGACGCCAACGGCTACTGTTGCTGATGATACGTTGCCACGAAGGTCTATCGGTACGTTGGCGATTGTAAAGTGGAGCCTTACCTCCCTTATAAACCTGTTGCGAGGCGAAATCAGTTCGTCGACTACTGAATATTATTCCCCTTCGACTATCGATGCCAAAAGGTATATTAGCACGTCGTGCATCGGAGTGTAGGCGGTCGAGGGGTGAATACTGGTTGTGTTTGGCCATCTCGTCCCATCGTTGTTTCCATTGTTCATTATCAAGGAAGCTAAGGTCGGCTTGCCAACCATATTCCATGCGTAGTTGTTCGTATACTTCGTCTCGGTTGTAGTTCGAAATGGCTAATTGGTTGGCAAGTTGCTCCATTTCGAAATAGTCTTCACGCGTATAACTGCTGTATTTATGCACTGAACCCTCCAATATCTGGCTGTATTCCGAGGGGTGAGTAATCATGAAGCTGCCTGGTGTTGCCATTTCTCGCCAGTCGAATCGACGCCAGCCTTGGGTAAGCATTAGCAGGTCGAGGGCAAGGCGATGTTCTTCGTCGTCTTTCTCGAAGTACCATCTGGGATTGGGAACAAAGCCCTTGATTTCGGACGAGAGCAACATTTCTACCAGAATATTGGCATTGTCGTAGAGTTCGTCGGCATAAGTGGCGTCGCGGATAGCCATGCTCACGCTTGGCGATTCTTCCGAGCAGTCGTTTGCTTCCACGTTCAGGATTATCTGTTCGTAGGGTTGGTATTGTTCCTTCATTCCCGATATGCTGACGGTGGGTTGCATAAAGTTTGGTGAGGAAACGAAGAATAGACGGTCGGCATAGATGCGTCCTTCATCGTCGAAGAGAGTCATCTGATTCACACCAGGCCGAAGGGCATTGCGCGGAATCGTGACATTGGAACTACGGCCTTCTAACCTACCAAATTCTTCCACAACGCCCTCGTGCATGATGGTGTATCCAAATTCTTTCTGAGCAAGAGTTCCTCGTGCATTAATCTCCATTTCTAGCGTTTCTTCCCGCAGATTCAGCATAAGTGCTATTCCTTCAGTTGGGATATTGCTGATGTTCGCTTTTACCTGTATGTTTTTGCCTCTGCGATTTAGCGAGTCGGAATAGAATACGGCCTGATAGTTCTCATTCGCTTTGGGAGTGAACATCAACAATCCTCGTCCTCGGTTTACAACGTTGGCTTGGGCTACCAATTGCTTCTTTGAGTCAAGGATCTCGCACCTTCCGTTGCTGGTTTCTCCTTGTTCGTTGCTTACCTCAAAGGCCATGCGGCAGGGCGCATCGGCAACCAGCGTACCGCCTTCAGGATAGAGGGTAAGGTGGAACTTGGGACGCGGTAGGTCGTCCTTGAAGTAGCGTTGCAAAGGTCGCAGGGTCATGTCGTGACTATAGATTCCAGCCTCTTGGGGTTTGTCATAGACAGGGAAGACACGAGAGTAGAGTTTATCGTAGTCACGGAAGTATTCCTTTGCCATAGCCATTGTGTAGAAAAGTTCTTCCTCGGTATATGTGTGTTCGTGTTCATACTGTCCCCAGTTGAGTTGCCAACGGGTGTAAGCCCTAAGTTCATAGAACCCAGCATATAGCGTGTCGGGTAGGGCAAAGCTACCCCAGCCTTTTCCGTTTTTCATCTCCAATATCTGTCGTTCCACCAGATAACCGTCCTGGTTAAAAAGTTCCACATACAACACCCGACTGATTTGGCTAGGCACATCGCTGTCGGTACGGCGGGTATAGACGGCATACCAAATGGTGTCGCCTAGGAAGTAACAGGTGTTGTCCATGTGTACATACACCTTTTCCTGCGGTACGTAATGACCAAAGGTGTTTAGTCGCTTTGCCCATCCCTCGAGGGTTGTGGGTATGGACTCGTGGTCAGTTTCGTTGGGTGTGATAAAAAGGTTGTCGATTTGCGCTTGCGCCGTTGCGGCAACAAGGCAAAGCCAAAATGTCAATAATATATGTCGCATGTTATTGGGAGTTACGTAGTTGTCGGATTTGTTCTTCACTTAGGGGTATGCTTTTCACACGAGCGTTCCAGGTGGAAAGCGTCAGGAATCGGACGGAGTCGGCCGTGATGAGGAGTGAGGCACTCCACATGGTGTCGCGTGAGTAGACTTGTTTGTCTATGCTACGAATCAGACCCTTCAGGTCGCCATGCGTCAGGGTGAAGCTGATGGTATCGCGTCCGTCCTGATGCGACTCGTAGTGGTTGGCTCGGTGAGCCACAGCCATGTTCTGCAGGAACTTCTCCTTCAGCTCTCGCACGACCTCTACGGGAATCTCCTTCCGTGGGGCGTTCAGTCGCAAGGCACGGTAGTTCATGCTGTATTCATATCCGTTCTCAGCCTTTAGGGTGCTGTGTAGCGACGTGGTGTCAGTGGTGAACTGGGGACAGCGTTCTTCCAGCATGGGCTTCATCTGGAACAGGGGGCATTGTGCATGCAACAGGCCTGTTATGCAGATGAGGATGAGTAATGTGATAATTCTTTTCATAACGGCACGTATGCTATGGTTCTACAAAGGCGATGAATTGGTCAATGATGTCGCTCATCTGTTCGCGTTGTTCTTGGGCCTGCGTCTGCTCGGCATCGGCCTGGGCGAGCAATTGCGACAGTTCGTCAGATTCTGTTGCTTGGGGAGTAGGTTCGCTGTGAGTTACACGTTTCGCCTTTTTCTTTCTTGGCTTCGGTTCCTCTGCGACAACGGCAACAGGCTCGGGGTCGGGAGTGACAATCACCTCTTTCGTGGTCTCTGGTTTTACTTCGGCAACAGCGGGGGGCTCTTTCTGTTCTTTAGGCCAGAGCAGGAAAACGCATGCTACAATGGCGGCGACTGCTGCAGCGGCAGAACTATACCACAGTAGGGGGCGATGGCTTTTCTTCGGAGGCTCATACGTGAGCTTTTCGAATAGTATGTCCGATGTGTCAGGTTTTAGCGAGCGCAAGGCGTCGGTTAGTTGTTCTTCGGTGAATGAGGGGTGTTTCATGGGTTCCTCCTTTCTATTTCGGCTCTCAGGGCGTTGCGTGCTCTTAAGAGCATTTGTTTTACGGCATTAGGTGTGGTGTTTCGTATGGTGGCGATTTGATTTATCGAGAGTTCGGCAGAATAGAACATTTGCAAAATGCTCCGGTGATGGGCAGACAACCCCTCCATCGCCTTCTTGACAACTTCGGCTCTCTCTCTCGCCTCCATGTCTGAATGTGGATTGCCCGATGAGGGAATGTTGATTGTTAGATGTTCTGTTAGAGGGCGCTCTTTGCGCAGGTGCATCAGGCAGACGTTCTTAATCATCGTAGTGAGCAGGGATGCGACATTGCGTGTCTGCTCCACTCGCGAACGAAATACCCATAGACTGGCAAGAGTCTCCTGTACGGCATCGGCGGCTGCATCCCAATCGTGTAAATAGCCATGGGCTATCGCGAGTAGTCGCTCGCGCTCTTCCGATGATGTCTTGATGAACTCTTGCTCTGTCATCCCTCGTTTGTTTCTATGTTATATATGCAAATAAACCGAAAAGGTAACGCAAAATCATACAAAATTATGAGATTACATCTTTTTTTGATCGTAATCGTCGTCTTCCACGGAACATCAACTGATTTTTTAGCCCATATACATTCTTCCAAACTTACTCCATCAGGCATTGCCTAAATATCATTTTCCTGCTTAAGGACTTGAGGCTTCTGCCTCTCATCCTTATTGCAAAGTTAATGATAAAAGTTTAAAAGTTTAATGGTTTAATGTTTAACTTTTTGCCATTGAGCATTAACAAACCCAAATCAGGCTTTATATTGATGTGTGGTTTCACGCGCGCACGCGTATTATTTTTCAAAAATCAACTATAATCGTTTCTTTAGTACGCTTGCGTAATTATATATGGAGCAAGAATCTACTGCAATAGGGGGTTAAACAATTGATTGCCACCAATATACAATGCAGTAGATTCGTTTTCAAATCTACTGCAAATCAGCTGATTTTAGGTAAAAACAGGCGGAAGTCACGAACATATCACCTTAAAAAGCGTCTCTATGTGTTTGTCTTCCTAACATGTATGCAAGAGTAATAGTAAGTCTCTCCAAGAGCGCCTAAGAGCGGGATGGGGTATCAAAGGTGTTACGCAAAAGTAACATTAATGATACGAGAGAGTAACACAGGTGATACAGGCATAAGATAATAGGCCTTATTGAATAACCCCTTAGACCCTCAAGTGAATGAACCTTTGACTACGTCGAAAGTTTCACTACCTTTGACTTCGTCGCGCTCGGCATCCCGAAGGGTGACGCTTGCGAACTCGGCCTTAGGACGCTTGCGTAGTGAAACGGAGCAAGTAATCGGACGGACGAAGTCCTACGCTTGCGTAGCGCAGAGGAGCAAGAATAAAATGGAGCAAGAAAATAAGATGCACCTCAGTAGTACCAAACAAAGAAAGAACAGTGCTTTGCACTTCGTCGAAAGTTTCACTATCTCTGACTACGTCGAAAGTAGGAGGCATCTCGGCAATTTCAATATAAAATGGGTGACAGCTATGCTGTTGATGGCTTTGCCATTCATCCCACCTATTTGCCATAAATATCATGCTTTCCATGTATTTCTGCCACATAGGCGGATTTTTCACCCATTTTATTTGGCATTGCGCTCGATTTTCACTACTTTTGCACGCGATTTTGCGCGCGAATAAGTAAATGAAGAAGTTATTATTTGGTATTTTTCTCCTTCTTTCCTCTTGTATGGGGATAAAAGGACAGAATGCGGGCGACTCCATCGTTGCCTCGCTGTTGACTTGTTCGCCTGGGACAAAATCCTATTCGCTTTATGGACACACCGGTTTGCGCGTAAGAAATGTGACGCAAGGCATGGACGTGGTGTTCAACTACGGCATCTTCGACTTCCGCCGTCCTCATTTTACCTGGCACTTTGTCCTTGGCGAATGTGACTACGAGGTGGCAGGCTACCCCTTTGCAGCTTTCATGGAAGAGTACGAAAGGCGAGGTTCTTCGGTCATCGAGCAGACGCTGAACTTGACTCAGGAGGAGGCCAATAGGCTGTTTGCTCAGCTGATTATCAATTGCCAGCCTGAGAACAAGACCTATCGCTACAACTTCCTCCTGAACAATTGCACTACAAAAGCTCGCGACCAGATAGAAGAGGCCGTTTCGGGTAAGGTGGTGTATGAGGAAAGCGAAGAACACCCCACTTATCGCGAACTGTTGCGCCGGATGACAAAGGAGTATCCTTGGACGACGGTTGGTAACGACCTGTTGTTGGGCGCACGCTGTGATACGGTGTTGAGTGACCGCGCAGCGCAGTTCTTGCCCGGACAACTTATGCAATATATGGCTCAGGCCCATGTGTATGATGCACTGAACAACCGCAAGCCTCTTGTGGCTAAGACCGAGGAACTGGTTGCTGCCCGTCCGCAGGCTGTTGTGGAGGAGTTTCCGCTGTCTCCCCTCATGATGGGGCTGATAATGGTTGCCTGCGGTCTGCTTGTTATGGCGTTGGAATATCTGATACGGCGTCAGTTGTGGGGTGTCGATATCCTGTTCATGCTGGTTCAGGGTTTGGCGGGCATTCTGCTCACATTCATGTTCCTCTTTTCCAAACATCCCACTGTAGGCTCGAACTGGCAGATATGGTTGCTGAATCCCATCCCCCTGTTCTGCATCTTCTGGGTGGTGAAGTGCGCCATACAGAAACGCACTTGTGCCTACCACTATCTCAACTTGCTGGCTATAGGCCTTTTCATCGTCTTCATGCCTTGGATTCCCCAATCTTTTAGTGCGTTGACTTTGCCTTTGGCATTACTTTTGTTAACACGTCCTGTTAGTTACCTGATTCGTTATAACAGGAATAGTGACACAACGTCGAACCGTAATACACAAGATCGTGAAGCATAACTCTTCGCAATACCGTATTCTTACCTCTCTTGCCATGCTGATGGCTCTGATGGGTGTCGAGGCGCAGACAGCGCCCGACGTGCCCCGTTTGGTGGTGAATGTGGTTGTCGATCAGTTGCGTAGCGACTATCTCGATGCGTTCTCTCCGTTGTACGGCAATCGTGGATTCCGAAGATTGCTTGCTGAGGGACGCACATATCATCAAGCACAATATCCCTTTGCTTCCCCCGATCGCGCATCGGCTACAGCCTGTCTGATGAGTGGCGCTTCGCCATACGAGAACGGCATTGTGGCAGAGCGGTGGCTCGATCGTACGACACTTCAACCCACTCATTGCGTTGATAAGGGACGTCCCAATCGCCTGTTGGTAAGCACGCTGACCGATGAACTGAAAGTTGCAACTGAAGGCAAGGGACTTGTCTATAGCATCGCTCCGAATAGTGATGGTGCCGTGCTTGCAGCTGGACATGCTGCCGACGGTGCGTTTTGGATGGATGACGAAACAGGACGATGGACCACATCGGACTATTACCGCGCTCCTTCCTGGCTCTCCTATTTCAATAGTAGCAATCATGCGTCTCAGCGTATTGCCGATTGGGTGTGGGAACCCACGAACGACTTTGTAGGGGAGTTTAACTATTTCATTTCGGGTGGCACGAAATCGCCTTTCCGCCATGCGTTTAAGGGAAACCGTCGTTTCCGCCAATTCAAAGCCAGTGGTTTGGTGAATGAGGAGGTCAACGACTTCGTGGCTCATTGCCTCCAAAACACCTTGCTGGGTAAAGATGCTGTTACCGATATCCTTAATGTTGGACTTTATGCTGGAAACTTCGATCACAAGACAGCAGCAGAATGTCCAATGGAACTGCAAGATACTTATGTGCGCCTCGATGACCAGTTGGGCCGCCTCATCGACATGATTGAGGAAAGGGTAGGTCGCGAACGTGTGCTCTTCGTGGTTACCAGTACGGGATACAGCGATGCAGAACAGGCCGACGACAATCTGGCGCAATACCGCATCCCTTCAGGCGAGTTCAACATTACCCGCGCACAACTATTGCTCAACATGTATCTTTCTGCCGTTTATGGGCAGGCTCAGTACGTGGAAGCAACAATGGGTAATCAAATATACTTTGACCTCAAGAACATTGAAAAACGAAACATAAATCTGAGCGAACTGCTCGAGCGCAGTGCCGATTTCCTGATACAATTGGAAGGCGTTCGTGATGTTTACACTTCGCAACGCTTGGCTCAAGGAGCATGGATTCCAGGCATCAGGGCTCTGCGCAACGCATATAATCCCAAGTGTTCAGGCGATGTCATGGTGCAGGTGGCACCAGGGTGGACACTCGTCAACGAACAGACGAACGAGCGATATCAGCAACGCGATACTTACATGGGATTCCCCCTCTATCTCTATGGCTTGAACATGAAGGCCGAGGTGGTGGAATCGCCGATAACAGTTGACCACATCGCGCCTACTCTGGCACGTTGTTTGCGCATCCGTGCACCAAACGCCTGCTCGGTAGAACCCTTGACAAGCATTCAATGAGATAATTTCTGAGTAATCTAAATAATCCGATATATCAATAAAGAATTGAAAACATTAAATTGTACATTAACTAAATAGTACATAAATAGTAAATTGTCAAATTGTAAATTATAAATATGAAATTTATAGATTTTCTTAGTAGTATATTTGGCAACAAGGCCCAGCGTGACATGAAGGCTATTCAGCCCATGGTGGACCAAGTAAAGGCTATTTATCCTGAAATTCAAGCTTTGTCGAACGACGAGTTGCGTGCTCGTTCGCTGGAGATAAAACAACAAGTGCAGAGTGCTCCTGCTGACTTGCGCCAACAGATTGCCGACCTGAAGGCAAAGATTGAGGAAACCGAGATTCAAGATCGTGCGCCCATATTCGCGCAAATCGATAAGTTAGAGAAAGAAGTCTTAGATGTGCTGGAAAAAGCCCTTGAAGAGGTGCGTCCCATCGCCTTTGCCATTATGAAGAGCACTGCCGAGCGCTTCACGAATAATGAGAATATTGAGGTGACTGCTACTGACTTCGACCGTGAACTGGCTGCCCGCCACGATTTCGTGGATATCGAGGGCGACAAGGCCGTCTATCACAATCACTGGGTTGCAGGCGGTAACGAAACGTTGTGGAACATGATCCACTACGACGTGCAGCTCTTTGGTGGTACGGTCCTGCATCAAGGTAAGATTGCGGAAATGGCAACGGGTGAAGGTAAGACCCTCGTGGCTACCCTGCCTGTATTCCTTAATGCCTTGACTGGCAATGGAGTACACGTGGTAACCGTCAACGATTATCTGGCAAAGCGTGACTCGGAGTGGATGGGACCGCTCTATATGTTCCATGGACTCAGCGTCGATTGTATCGATAAGCATCAGCCCAATAGCGAAGCCCGTCGTAAGGCTTATCTGGCCGACATCACCTTTGGTACAAACAACGAATTTGGTTTCGACTACCTTCGTGACAATATGGCTACTGACCCGGCTGACCTCGTACAGCGCAGTCACAACTATGCTATCGTCGATGAGGTGGACTCCGTGCTGATTGACGATGCTCGTACTCCCCTGATTATTTCAGGTCCTGTGCCTAAGGGCGAGGACCAGCAGTTCGAGCAATATCAACCTCTGGTGGAGCGCCTTGTCAACGTGCAGCGCCAGTTGGCTACACAATTCCTGGCAGAGGCTAAGAACCTTATTGCTAAAGGTCAGGAGTCGGGCGACAAGGAAGTGCTGGCGCAAGGTTTCCTGGCTTTATATCGAAGCCATAAGGCTCTGCCCAAGAATAAGCCCCTCATCAAGTTCCTTTCTGAACCAGGCATCAAATCAGGTATGCTGGCTACGGAAGAAATCTACATGGAGAACAATAACAAGCGCATGCCTGAGTGCGTGGAACCTTTGTACTTCGTAGTGGATGAGAAGCAAAATAGTGCAGACTTGACTGATAAGGGTCATGCTTGGTTGGCCGAGCAAGTCAATGACAAGGACCTCTTCGTCCTGCCTGACTTGGCTATGCAGATGGCAGAACTCGATAATCTGCCTGAGGAAGAACGCATAGAAAAGAAGGACCAACTTTACACCGACTATGCCATCAAGAGTGAACGCATGCACACCATTCAGCAGTTGCTGAAGGCTTATGCAATGTTCAATCTTAACGAAGAGTACGTTATTATCGACGGCGAGGTTAAGATTGTCGATGAACAAACGGGTCGTATCATGGAAGGTCGTCGTTGGAGTGACGGACTGCATCAGGCTGTTGAGGCCAAG
This sequence comes from Bacteroidaceae bacterium, assembly GCA_017962495.1. Classification (GTDB taxonomy): domain Bacteria; phylum Bacteroidota; class Bacteroidia; order Bacteroidales; family Bacteroidaceae; genus Physcousia. The sequence continues at coordinate 28,879 of JAGCVH010000084.1, read as the reverse complement.
GAACACGTGCAGATCCAGGCTGCCACGCAGACCTTTGCTACCATCACCTTGCAGAATTACTTCCGTATGTACCATAAGCTGGCTGGTATGACAGGTACTGCCATTACCGAGGCTGGTGAATTCTGGGATATCTACAAGTTGGACGTTGTTGAGATTCCTACCAACCGTCCCATTGCTCGCGATGATATGGACGACCGCGTCTATAAGACTCAGCGTGAGAAGTATAAGGCTGTCATTCAGGAAATCGAGCGCATGCGTAACACTGGTCGCCCCACTTTGGTCGGTACGACGAGTGTGGAAATCAGTGAAATGCTGTCGAAGATGCTGCAGATGCGCAGGATTCCTCATCAGGTGCTGAATGCTAAGCTCCACCAGAAGGAAGCCGATATCGTGGCTCAGGCTGGTCAGTCAAGCATGGGAACCGTATATCTGTCTGCCGACGGACGTCCCTATTGTGACAAACAGTCTGCCGTGCGCCATAATGAGGAGTTGGCAGCCAGCGATTCGAAATATGCCAACATCAATGTGGCTGATGCCCGTGATGAACAGCGTCTCCTGGGTGCAGTAACGATTGCAACGAACATGGCTGGTCGTGGTACCGATATCAAGCTTAGTGAACCCGTTCGTCAGGCTGGTGGTTTGGCTATTATCGGTACGGAACGTCACGAGAGCCGTCGTGTCGACCGTCAGTTGCGTGGTCGTTCAGGACGTCAGGGAGACCCAGGTTCGAGTGTCTTCTTTGTTTCGCTTGAGGATAAGCTGATGCGACTCTTTGCCTCTGAGCGCATAGCCAAGGTTATGGACCGCTTGGGCTTCGAGGATGGTGAGATGATTGAACATCCCATGATTTCGAAGAGCATCGAGCGAGCTCAGAAGAAGGTGGAGGAGAACCACTTCGGCGTTCGTAAGCGCTTGCTGGAGTATGACGATGTGATGAACAAACAGCGTACTGTCATCTATGAAAAACGTCGTCACGCCTTGATGGGAGAGCGCATTGGCATGGACATTGCTGATATGATATGGGACCGCGTATGTAATATCCTTGAGAACAATGACTATGCAGGTTGCCGTGAGCGCTTCCTCGAAATCTTTGCCATGGACTTCCCCGTTCCGCAGGACCGCTTGGAAGGTGGAAAACTTGACGATATCGCAGAAGAGGTTTATCAGAAGGTGATGGATCGCTTCAAGGAGAAGACCAACCTGATGGCAGGTAATGCCCATAAGGTTATCAAGCGCGTCTATGAAGGTCCACAGGGACAGATGTATGAGCAAATTCGAGTGCCTGTTCTCGATGGACGCCATGTCTATCAGATTGCTGTCGGGTTGAAGGAAGCTTATGAGACTCAGTCTCAGGCTTTGGTAAAGGCTTTCGAGAAAGCCATTCTGCTTCATACCATAGATGAGGCATGGAAGGAAAACCTGCGTTTGCTCGATGAACTGAAACATTCCGTGCAGAATGCATCGTATGAGCAGAAAGACCCGTTGCTCATCTTCAAACTCGAGAGTGTGAAGCTGTTCGATGATATGGTTAACCGCATCAATAACAAGACCATAAGCATCCTCATGCGCGGTCAGGTACCCGATGTTGACTTGCAGATGGCTCAAGCGCCTATGCCTAACCAGCAACCTCGTCAGCGTCAGCAATATACGGAAAGTCGTCAAGACCTAACCGATCCTGCACAGCGTGCTGCTGCCGGTCGTGATACTCGTGAACAGCAAGGTCCTGTTCAGCCTATCACTGCTGAGAAACTGCCCGGACGCAACGACCCATGTCCTTGCGGAAGTGGAAAGAAATTCAAGAACTGTCACGGACGTAATCTTTAGAAATTCATAATTCTTGCTCCGATGCTCTACGCAAGCGTCATAGCTTCGCAGATGCCGAGCGCATAATTCAAATTATACTATGATTGCAACACCACAGACCTATCAGCAGATAGAAAGGGCCATCCGCAGGGTGGCAGAGAACTTCCCAGTCGGACGGGATGCAGTCCTTACCGACATTCACTTGCAAGTTAAACCTTCATCAGGTGAACTGCTCGCCTATGACGACAATGATGAAGAACTCACCCGCGTTGTGGTGGAACAATGGATTGAAGCTCAGGACGATGACTTCTATGAGGAAGCCGCTTCGCAGTTGTGTCATTGTCTGGAACAGATGCGTGATTCCACAATCGAGCAGATGACAGTCATGCATCCCTTCTCCTTCACATTGGTGGATGAAGACGGAGAAACATTACGCGACCTTTATCTTGTCGATGATGATACCGTCATCCTAAATACCACGCTCCTTGAAGGATTGGATGAAGAACTCGACCAGTTCTTGAATGATTTGCTGAAGTAAGCAGTCCTGTTGCATATATAAAGGAATTCTGGCATGGTAGAACTGTGTTGGAATTCCTTTTTTTGTGTTAAATAATTAGAATGTGTAGTCAAAAGAAGGATTTTTCGTTTATTTTTCGTACCTTTGTGCGCTCAATTGCAATAAATAAAAAGAAATAAGATAAAAAGATGAAGAAATCATTACTTCTAATCATGGTTTTCACGCTGTTGGCAGCTGCTGCAATGGCAGTTCCTGCTAAGCGCGGAATAAAGAAAACTTTGACATTAAATGACGGAAGCCGTGTTGAGGCAACACTGACCGGTGACGAACATGTTAATTATTATAAGACTTCCGATGGCAAGGCACTGCAACTGGTAGGAGAGAGGTATCAGTTTGTCAATATCGACTCCCTCAATCAGCTTCGTGCTCAGCGCATACAAGCACGCAATCAGGTTCGTGCCGCACGTCGTCGTGCAGGTACTGCACCCGAAGGTGGCTATCATGGTCAGAAAAAGGGTTTGGTCATATTGGTTGAGTTCAACGATGTGTCATTTACATATGACAAGGCCACTTTCAACGACTACTTCAATAAGGTTGGCTTTAACTTGCAAGGCATTCATGGCTCGGTTCATGACTATTTTCTGGAGCAATCCTATGGTCAGTTCGATTTGGAGTTCGACATCGTAGGTCCTGTTGCTGCAGGTCATAATGCTTATTACTATTCCACGGACAATGCCCGTGTAGCCACTTTGGTGAACAACGTTTGCAAACAGGTGGATAGTGAAGTGGACTTCAATAAGTATGACTGGGATAGTGATGGCGTGGTTGACCAAGTCTATGTTATTTATGCCGGTTATGGTGCTGCACAGGGTGCTGATGGTACTATCTGGCCCCATGAGTGGTCTGTTCGTGGTAGTGGTAGCCAGTATCAAACCCAGGATGGCCCGAAGATTGACACCTATGGAATATCGTGTGAGTTGATGGGTGCTATTGGAAGCAAGATTGATGGCGTAGGTACTTCTTGCCACGAGTTCAGTCATTGCCTTGGTTTGCCTGACTTCTACGACACTCGTGACGGCGGCACAAACTTTGGTATGAATGTATGGGACCTCATGGACTATGGGTGCTACAATGGCGAGGATAATGGTCATTGCCCCAGTGCCTATACGGCCTATGAACGCTGGTTCGCAGGTTGGCTTACTCCTACGGAACTCTATTCCAGTCAGCAGATTACTGATATGCCCGCCATCGAGGAGCAGCCTGTGGCTTACGTGATTTATAACGATGCCAATAAGGACGAATACTATCTGTTGGCTAACCACCAGCAGAAGGGCTTCGATGAAGCTCAGTATGGTCATGGTCTGTTGGTGTTGCATGTTGACTATAAAGCTTCGGCATGGACGGGTAATACCGTTAACAATGTAAGCGGACACGAGCGCATGACCATCATCCCTGCCGATAATTCACGTTCCGCTTCAACCCGAAGTTTGGCAGGCGACCCATTCCCTGGAAGCAGTAATTCTACTGCCTTGACGGATGAAAGCACACCTAAGGCAACACTATACAACGAAAATGCGTCCGGCGAGAAACTGATGGGCAAACCCATTACAGATATTGATGAGACCAACGGCCTGATTACCTTTAACTTCATGGGTGGCATTGCCATTGAGCCACCAGTGGCTCGTGCGGCTTCCAATGTCAATCTCGACAACTATAGCTTCACTGCTAATTGGGCTTCTTATGCAGGAGCACAGAAGTACACCGTTAGCCTTCGTCAGGTTATTGCCAGCGAAGACCCTTGGAGTTTCCTGATGCTGGGCGAGAAGTTCGAGAAGTTCGAAAGTGAAGTTGTAGGTACAACAGACGTTAGCCCCAACCTCGATGAATACACCTATCGAGCAGGATGGGAAGGCGAGAACCTCTATGTTTCGCCCAATCGTCTGCGTGTAGGTAAGGCATCCAAGCCAGGTCGCCTTGTCACCCCCGTGCTTGAGGCTCCCTCTCAGGAGGCACTTTCCATCATGATTACGCCCCTTAGTGGTTCCATCAAGTCTGAAGGTTCGCTTGAACTGCGTATTATGCTGGCAGAAGACACCACTCAGTATGCCTCTGGCGAACTAACTGGTATTCCCATTATCGGTTCTGATAAAGAAGGTTCCACATGGCTCATGTCTTTGGAGAGTTGGCCCTACGGTCCTTTCCGTATTGGTATTTGTACAGCAGGCTCTGGTGTTTACATGAATTATCTGGGTGTCTTTGATGGCCAGTACAGTTGGGACGACTTCCCCAGTTCCAGCTCTGCACCTGGGCTTAGCGCTAAGCCTTCAATGAAGCGCTTTGATATTGACCCGGAGGCACTTGTATGGAATACTCCTGATGGAAAAGCACCCAAGCAAGTTGCATCGCAACCTCGTCGCGCTAAGAAGGAGACCATTACCACTTACGAGACCACGCAGACTCACTATGACTTTAAGGACCTTGAGCCCGCATCCTATTATTATAAGGTGCGTGTGACCACGGACAAGGGCAATTCGCCATGGAGTGAAGAGATCTTTGTCGACCTCGACAATGCCATCCAGTCAGTTAGTGCAGAGACTCCGATGGCGCCGACGGGTAAGACCTATATGCTCGATGGCCGTCAGGTAGATAGTCGGAACCTGCGTCCAGGCATTTATGTTCGTGACGGTAAGAAGTTCTTGGTTCGTTAAGAGTTTTTGGGTTACGATTTGATATTAAGGCGGCATTCCAGATGCGGAATGCTGCCTTCTTCGTTAAGATTAGAGGTGAAATCCCATATATATTACCTTATTATTATACGTGTGCGCACTTGCGCGCGTATTTGTAAAACGTTACATAAAACAACGCTTTTGGTTGCTTTTTCTAACAATTATTCACATTTTTTCAAGTTTTTTTAATATTTGCCCCCTTGAAATGTGAATAAATCAAAAAAAAGTACTATCTTTGCACCTTGTATAGTTACTTACGACTACAAATTGACTAACAATAAAGGTAAAAAGAAAACCAAAAGTAAAATCAATTAATTAATTAATGTTTAACTAAAAAAAGTAAAAGAGTATTCTATGAGAAAGAGAATTGCGCTTTTCTTGGCTTGCTTTATGATGGCAAGTCTGGCTTTCGCCCAACAAATGAAGGTGACAGGTACTGTCGTCAGCGTTGAGGACGGTGAGCCTATCCCAGGAGCTTCCGTATTGCTGGAAGGCACCAAGACAGGTGTTGTGACCAATGCGGACGGTAAGTTCACACTGATAGTTCCTTCCGAGGTCAAGCGTCTGGAAGTGAGCTGTGCAGGTATGATTAAGCAGTTGGTTCGCGTGAAGCCCGTTGTAAACGTGGAACTTCAGACCGACAACAAGGCCCTGGACGAAGTGATGGTCGTTGCTTATGGCACGGCTACTCGTGCATCGTTTACGGGTTCGGCTGCTGTGATTGACAGTAAGGACATTGAAGGCCGTCTGGTCAGCGACGTAACGAACGCCCTGAGTGGTGCCGTTGCCGGTGTGCAGACCCTAAAGTCAAATGGTCAGCCTGGTACAAGTAGCACGGTTCGCATCCGTGGTATTGGCTCTATGGCCGCCAGTAACAGCCCCTTATATGTGGTTGATGGAGCACCTTACTATGGTGACATTTCTGCCATTAATCCTCAGGACATCGATCAAATGACTGTCCTGAAGGACGCTGCCGCAGCTGCCCTTTATGGCGCACGTGGTGCCAATGGTGTCATCCTGATTACGACCAAGAAGGGTCGCACAGGTGAAGCCAAGGTTACTGTTGAGGGTCGTTGGGGTGCTAACAGTCGTGGTGTGAAGAACTATGATGTAATCAAAAACACCGCTCAGTATTATGAGACCATGTACACAGCTCGCTACAACGAGGCTATGTACAATTTGGGTTATAATGCCGATCGTGCTTATCAGTATGCTAACAATGGCTTGGCAAATCTGACGGGTTACCAAATTTACAATATTCCCGAAGGTCAGTATCTGATTGGTCGCAATGGTAAGTTGAATCCCGGTGCAACAACGGGCTACGTTGATGGAACTTACATGTATACTGCTGATGACTGGGAAAAGGAAAGCTTCCACAATGGCCTGCGTCAGGAGTACGTTGCATCCATTCAGGGTGGTAGTGATAAGATTAACTACTATCTGAGTGCCGGTTACTTGAGTGATGAGGGTGTTATCGTAGGTTCCGGTTTCGACCGTATCTCTACCCGTTTGAATGTGGACTATCAGGCCAAGAAGTGGCTGAAGGTAGGTACAAACGTTGCCTACTCCAATAGTACCAGTAACTATCCTAGTGATCAGGATACGGGTAGTAACCTCAGTTCTGCTAATGTGTTCTACATTGCCAACAACATGGCTCCTGTTTACCCCATGTATGTTCGTGATATCAATGGACAGGTGATACGTAATGGTAAGTACCCCGTTTACGACTATGGTGATGGTAATTCTACCAACTTCACTCGTACTTTCATGACTATCTCTAACCCCATAGGTGACCTGCGCTACCAGAGCGATAGATACCTCATGGATGTCTTGAATGGTAAAATGTTTGCTGAAATCAGTCCCATTAAGGGTTTGAAGTTTACTGGAACTTGTGGTTTGTTTGTTGACAACACTCGTGAGAATTTCGTCAGCAGCACTCTCTATGGCCAAAGTGCATCCTATGGTGGTGAGGCTATGCAGTACCACAGCCGTACTTATGACCTCAACCAACAGTATTTAGCCAACTATAATCGCTCGTTCGGTCTGCACAACATCGACCTTTTGGCCGGTTACGAAAGTGACGACTATAACAACGAGTGGAGTGAGGCTTATGGACAGAACCTCTATAAGGAAGGTGACTACACTATTAATAATACTATCGACCAGCGTCGTGGCTATGGTGCCAAAAGCGAATATGTAACCAAGGGTATCCTCTCTCGTGCTAATTATAACTACAACGAGCAGTATTTTGGTAGTGTTAGCTACCGCCGTGATGCTTCCAGCCGCTTCGCACCCGAGCATCGTTGGGGTAACTTCTGGAGTGCCAGTGCCGCTTGGGAGTTGGCTAAGGAGAAGTTCCTTGCCAATGCCCGTTGGATTGACATGTTGAAGGTGAAGGCAAGCTTTGGTCAGCAAGGTAACGACGGTTTGGGTAACAATTATGCTTACCTCGACCAATATACGGTAACAGGTAGCGAAGGAGTCTTCTCTGATGGTACGCTTGCATACAAGGGTAATTACGATATCACTTGGGAAAAGAGCAATGCTTTTAACGCTGGTGTCGATTTCAATTTCTGGCATAGTCGTTTGAGTGGTAGCATTGAGTACTTTAACCGTACCACCAAGGACATGCTTTACAATAAGCCCACAGCTCCCTCTCTGGGATATGGTAGCTTCCCCATGAACATTGGTGACATGCGCAACCAAGGTGTAGAAATTGAACTGAGTTCAAATATTATTGAGACCAGTGATTTCTCTTGGAATGTAAGTGTAAATGGTACTTATCTGAAGAACAAGGTACTGAAACTTCATCCAGACTTGGAAGGTGAACTTATTGACGGTGCCCGTATCTATCGTGAGGGTGAATCAGTTTACCAGCTTTACTTGCCTCATTATTTAGGCGTACTGAACAACACTGCTGAAGGTGCAGACCAGAGCAAGAACGGTCTGGCTTTGTATCAAGCCAAGAACACTTATAGTAATGCGTATGATGCAGAAGGCAATGTTATCACTGATGCCAATGGCGTTCCTGTTAGTGTTGACGAGGATGGCAACGCAGTTGACGTTGTTGATGCTTACGGTAAAGCAGTGGCTCCTGGTGAAGAGTATGCTACAACCAACCGTTCGACAGCCTATAACACCAACCGCAAGAGCACGGGTAATATCATGCCTTCCTTCTATGGTGGTCTCAGCACCGAGTTTAAGTTTAAGGGCTTCGACCTGAGTGTACAATGTGCTTATCAGTTGGGTGGTAAGATTCTCGATCAAGGCTACATGAGACTTATGCATGGTCTTGACGCTTATTCGATTGGTGAGACATGGCACAAGGATATTTTGAATGCTTGGACACCTGAGAACGCTAACAGCGACATTCCTCGTTTGGCTGCTGAGAAGGATTTGTACACCAATTCTCAGAGCGACCGCTGGATGACTAAGAGCAACTATCTTGCTATCAATAACATCACCCTCGGTTACACACTGCCTCGCACACTTACTCGTAAGGCTCACATTGAAAGCATCCGCATCTATGGTGCTGCTGACAATGTATTCCTCTTCAGTGCACGTAAGGGCTTCGATCCTCGCACAAGCTATACAGCAACTGTCTCGGGTTCGTACTACACTGCCCTGCGTACCATCTCGTTTGGTATTAAGGCTTCGTTCTAATCTTTTAAAGACATAGAAAACTATGAAAATAAATAAGAAAATCTTCATTATGGCACTGGCCAGTCTCACGCTGGTTGGATGTGCCGATTTGGACACCGAACCTCTGGGAAGCACTATCACCTCTGATCAGAAGGAGGGGACAGTGGAAAACAATCCCGAGCGTGTTGCTGCTGGTGTGAATGCTATTCCTACGTTGTTCAGTGTCTATCAGAATACTGTAGGTGATTACCACAACGACTTTGGTTATTCAGCACTCATGTTGTTAGCTGATTCTCGTGGTACGGACCTTGTAAGTCAGAACATCGGTTACAACTGGTTCTCTTATCCTGTTGCCATGACAGGTGACTGGAATATCAATAGTGTTTCAAATGTAATGACTTGGGAGACCCTGTACAACCAAATCTTTGCTGCTAATGCTGTGACCGGTTCTCTTGATCGTGAAACCCAACTGGGTGAAGATGCAGATCCCACCTTGCAGTTCTATCTGGCTCAGGCACTGGCTATGCGTGCTTTCGACTACTTCCATTTGGCTCAGCAGTATCAGCAGACCTATGTAGGCCACGAGGATATGGCTTGCGTGCCTATTATCACTGAGGAGAATGCCGATGTCGCAGCTGTTGATGGTTGCCCCCGTAGCAGTGTTCGCCAGGTTTATGAATTAATCATGAACGACTTGAACGATGCTGTTACCATGCTGGAAGCTTCGAACGTGAAACGTGCTGACCGTCGTTATGTTGATGCAGCAGTTGCTCATGGTATCCGTGCTCGTGTAGAGATGGTTATGAACGACTGGGAAGCAGCTCGTGACGACGCTCAGGCTGCTATTGATTTGAGCGATGCACGTCCCGCTACCTTTGAGGAGGTTTCTAAGCCTACCTTTAAGGATATGACAGAACCCAACTGGATGTGGGGTATAAAGATTTCAGAGGAAGATCGCGTGGTTACTTCAGGTATTGTAAACTGGCCCAGTCACATGGGATCGCTGAACTATGGTTATGCCAGCGTAGGTGCCTGGCGCTTCATCAGCAAGAAACTCTACAACTCTATTCCTGACACCGATGCTCGTAAGGGTTGGTGGCTCAATGGAGACAGTAAGAGTGCAAACCTGAATGAAGCTCAGCAAGCTTATGTTGATGAATCTGAAATCCCTGCGTATGTTCAGGTGAAGTTCGCTCCTTACAAGGATGAGATTTATACTTCCACCAACGCCAATGACATTCCTTTGATGCGTATCGAGGAGATGTATCTTATTTTGGCTGAGTCTACGGCTATGGCTGGTGATGCAGGTGCCGGTAAGAGTGTTCTGGAAAGCTTTGTCCAGTCCTATCGTAATCCTAGTTATATGACAACAGCTTCTGACTCTAAGTCTGTTCAGGAAGCTGTATGGAACCAGCGTCGCCTCGAACTTTGGGGTGAGGGATTGTCTTATTGGGACATCCTACGCTTGAAGAAAGGTATTGACCGTCGTGGTGCAGGTTTCGAGACAGCCTATGTTTACAACATTGCCCCAGAAGATGGTATTCTTATCTTCAAGATTCCTCAGATTGAGTACGAAGCTAATAAGCTTATCGATGGTGATAAGGATAACAATCCTGATCCAAAGATACCCGATCCTGTAGAAGACGAGTAATAATAAGTGTTTAACGATAAATTAAGAGTATAAATATGAAGATATTTAATAAATTAGCATCCGTTTTGATGGTGCTGCCCATGTTGGTAGCCCTTACGGCATGCAGCGACGATGATGGCAAGTATACCCCTGCTGAGAAGTTAGCCAACGCACAGGTGTTCTTCTCCAACGAACTTCCCAGCACTCAGGATATCGCTATCGATGGTACATCTTTCGTCGTTCCCATCAATCGTGTAAATACAGATGGCGAACTTACTGTGCAATTGAACGTTGAGCAGGATGAGGCAAGCCTTTTCAACATTCCCTCTTCTGTTACCTTTGCTGATGGTGAGAGTGTTGCATATATCACTATCACATACGACCCTGCTACACAGGAGTATGATGCGCTTCATCCCATCACAATCTCTATTGCGGAGGAAAGCTATACTACACCTTACGGTGATACTAGTTATACCTTCCAGGCTGGTCCTCTTGCTCCCTGGGAAGACATGGGCAATGCTATCTATCGTGAAGACTTGATCTCAACGTGGTATGGTGTTGACAATTTGGAATATGAGGTGCCCATCCAGAAAAATAGTTTGGTTGAAGGACTTTATCGTCTAGTAAATCCTTATGGTGCTACTTATCCCTATAACGATCCTGGTGACTGGGATACATCTAAGGACTATTATATGGTTGTTCATGCTGAAGATCCCGAATTCGTATGGGTTGAGGAATCTAATACCGGTACAGACTGGGGTAAGGGTAATTTCAATTTCATAAGCTATGTAGCTTACTTCATGCAAAATGGCAACTCACTTGAGGCCGTGAAGGCTGCACGTCCCGACCTGTTCGGTAAGTTGGAGAATGGTGTCATTACTATGCCTCAAAGAGCCATGTTAGGTTGGAGAGACTCGGATGATGGCCTTTACTATTGTAATGTAAATGGAAAGTTTGCTATAGCTCTTCCTGGTGCTTCTCTTGTTGAATACGACTATTCCGCAAATGCATTGTATGCTGGAATTTTGAAGACTCCTGCTGAGACTTATCAGGGTGTTGTAGACCTTACTTTGGGCGCAGATGTTGCTAGTGCCAAGTATGCTATGACTAGCGCTGATGTTTCCGAAGAAGAGGCTGCTGCCGCTATCGTAGCTGGCGAGTTGGAGGCTGAGGAAATTACTGAAAATACTCGCGTATATCTACCTCTGGAGGAAGATGGCAAGTATCGCGTAACCGTTGTTACCTTCGATGAGGAAGGCGAGGTTCAGGAAAGTGCTTCTTGCGTATTCGAGTTTGTTAAGGGTGAAAGTCCCTGGCAGAGTCTCGGCATGGCACTCTATACCGATGATATTGTAGGTCCTCTCTTCGAGGCAGATCCTGTAACTTATGAGGTAGAGGTGTTTGAACATAAGGATAATCCGGGACTCTATCGTCTGAAGAATGCTTATGGCGAAGGTTATCCTTATAATGAGGAAGGTGACTGGGATGCATCCATGGACTATTACCTGGAAATCGATGCTACAGATCCTACATCGGTTTACTTCGAAGAACAGGAACTGGGCTTAGACTGGGGTTATGGCATGATGTCGGCTGTATCAGATGCAGCTCGTTATCTCGCTATTGGCTATGACATTGAAACCATTAAGGCAAATGGTATCGAATTCGGAAGTTTGGTAGATGGCGTCATCACCTTCCCCGTTAAGGGCATTATCGCCTTCGATGATGATGGTGGTTATTATGCAAACACCAATGGTGCCTTCAAACTGGTTCTGCCCGGCGCTGCCTCTGAGAGTGGCATCAAGGCTGCTAAGTTTGCTCGTCGCCTGCGTGGCGAAAGAAGTCACACTCGTTCCTGTGAACGAATTAAGAGGATGGTTGGTTTAAAGACCCCTGTTAATGCTGAAGTCAACAAATTTGATACGCTGAAGTAATCAGTTGGTAAGACTTGTAATTACAATCGTCCCCTCGCATCTGCTGATGCGGGGGGGATTTTGTTTTACAACCATCGGCAATGATAGTAGCAATCATGTGCAGGGTATTGCCCAACCCTGCGGCAGGTATTGCCGAAGTATGGACTCAGTATTGCCCAAGCATGTGTTGGAGATAGTACAAGCATGAGGCAATGCTATATACAAGCATCGGCCTCCGCTATATTAAGCAGAGGCCGATGATATAGTATTGTGAGAGTAATAAGACTTAGGTCTTCCGAAATAACCCCTAAGGGTTTTGGCAATAAGGCCTAAGGCTTTCCGCAATAAGGCCTAGGCCTTTTTTCTTAAGACCTAAGGGCCTTGAGCGTTTCTTGCAGGGCAGCAATCTTGCTCTCGGCATCGCTCAGCTTCTTGCGCTCGAGGGCAACAACCTGCTCGGGGGCGTTCTGCACGAAGCGTTCGTTGGAGAGTTTCTTCTGTATGCCCATCATGAAGCCTTCCAGACGCTTGATTTCTGCCTCAGCCTTCTGGACTTCAGCCTCTGTATCAATAAGATTACCGAGAGGCACGGCATATTCCTCAGTACCTACCAAGAAGCTTTGAGACCCTTCGCCTTTCTTCTCGACGCAACGAATCTCGCTGAGGTTGGCCATCTTTATCAATGAAGAATTAAGAGTGAAGAGTGAAGAATTAGAGTCAGGCCTTACTGCCTCCAGCACGAGTGCTTCCTTCTGTGCGATGTTCTTCGAATTGCGAACGGCACGGACACCACTGATGACTTGCTTTGCCTTCTCGTAAAGGGCAAGCAACTGCTTGTCGTCTTCGCTCAGGGCTTCCATCTTCAGGGGATGAACCATGATGCTGTCGCCATCTTCCCTTTCGGCCATTGCTTGCCAAAGTTCTTCGGTGATGAAGGGCATGAAGGGATGGATAATCTTCATCAAGGTCTCGAAGATGTCGAGGGTAGCATCCAGCGTCTTGCGGTCGATGGGTTGCTGATAAGCAGGCTTAATCATCTCCAGATACCAACCCGAGAACTCATCGGTAAAGAGTTTGAAGGCAGCCATAAGGGCCTCGCTAAGGCGATATTTCGAGAATGAGTCTTCTATCTCTGCTCCCACCTCACGTATCTTGGCATTCATCCAACGGATGGCGCTGGAGTTAATCTCAGAGTTTTCGGAATTATCGGAGTTCTCAGAGACTTCCCAACCCTTTACAAGACGGAAGGCGTTCCATATCTTGTTGCAGAAGTTACGGCCTTGTTCGCAAAGGGCCTCGTCAAAGAGAATGTCGTTGCCGGCAGGAGCTGCCAGCATCATACCCATGCGCACGCCATCAGCACCGAAACGTGCAATTAGGTCAAGCGGGTCGGGGCTGTTGCCCAGTGACTTAGACATCTTACGTCCCAGCTTATCGCGTACGATACCGGTGAAATATACGTTGCGGAACGGCATCTTGCCTTCGTATTCGTAGCCAGCCATAATCATGCGAGCCACCCAGAAGAAGATGATGTCCGGACCAGTTACGAGGTCGGCAGTGGGGTAGTAGTAGCGTATTTCTTCGTTGCCTGGGTTGTTGATGCCGTCGAAGAGGCTGATGGGCCAAAGCCATGAGGAGAACCAAGTGTCGAGTGCGTCCTCGTCCTGGCGTAAGGTAAAGCCCAGCCCCTCTCCATCTCCCCCCGTGGGGGGGAGAGTCTTGAGAATGGGATATTGTTCCACTGCAATCTTATAAGCTTCCTCTTCGCTTTCTGCTACGATAACAGCCCCACGTGGAATTTTTTCCCCCTCGGGGGATACAAGGGGGGCTTCGATATAGTAAGCAGGAATACGATGTCCCCACCAGAGCTGGCGACTGATGCACCAGTCCTTGATGTTCTCAAGCCAGTGGCGGTATGTGTTCTTGTACTTGGTAGGATAGAACTTGATGTCGTCGTTCATAACAGGTGCAAGGGCTATCTCTGCCAGATGCTCCATCTTCAGGAACCATTGCATCGAAAGACGTGGCTCGATGGGAACACCCGTACGCTCGGAACAACCAATCTTGTTGTCATAGTCCTCCACCTTCTCCATGAGGCCACTCTCAATCATGTCCTTTGAAATCTGCTTGCGGCAGTCGAAGCGATCCATGCCTACATACAACTTAGCCGCTTCGCTAAGTGTGCCGTCGGGGTTGAAGACGTCGATGGCTTCCAGATTATACTTCTCACCCAGCATATAGTCGTTGACATCGTGGGCAGGCGTCACCTTCAGACATCCCGTACCAAACTCAATATCAACATATTCGTCCTCAATAACGGGGATGACGCGGTTGACCAGAGGCACGATTACCTTCTTTCCCTTCAACCACTGGTTCTTGGGGTCGTTGGGGTTGATGCACATGGCTACGTCGCCCATGATGGTCTCAGGGCGTGTGGTTGCTACTACGGCATAGTAACCGCGTTCGTCGTGGTGGATGACGTTGCCGTCTGTTGCGATATTATCGCAACCTACTGGACTGGAAACATAGTACTTCATGTAGTAGAGCTTCGTGTGCTCTTCCTTGTAGATAACTTCTTCATCGGAGAGGGCAGTCAACGCCTTAGGGTCCCAGTTGACCATGCGTACGCCACGATAGATGAGGCCTTTGCGATAGAGGTCGCAGAAGACTTTGATTACGCTTTCGCTACGCTTCTCGTCCATGGTGAAGGCGGTGCGGTCCCAGTCGCAAGAGCAACCGAGCTTGCGCAACTGCTTTAGAATAATGCCTCCGTGCTCTTCGGTCCAAGCCCAGGCGTGCTTCAAGAACTCTTCACGGGTGAGGTCGGTCTTCTTTATGCCTTGTTCTGCCAGACGATTGACCACCTTTGCCTCGGTGGCAATGCTGGCGTGGTCGGTTCCGGGCACCCAGCAGGCATTCTTTCCTTCCATGCGGGCGTGACGAACCAGTATGTCCTGAATGGTTTCATTCAGCACATGTCCCATGTGCAGCACTCCTGTTACGTTTGGAGGCGGGATGACTATGGTGTAGGGTTCGCGTTCGTCGGGTTTTGAACTAAATAATTTATGGTCTAACCAATACTGATACCACTTGCCTTCGACTTCGGCAGGGCTGTATTTTGTTGCTAATTCCATGTTGGAATAAATGGTTAAGTGGTTAAAAGGTTAAATGGTTAACGGGTTAACAGGTTAACGGGTTAACGGGTTAAGGGTGAGTGATTAACGGGTTAACGGTTAATGTTATATGGGTTTATTTGAATTCGAAGATGCTTGAGAACCCAGTCATGTCAAATACTTGACGGAGGTCGTCGGTCATGCCTGTAATATACAGATGGATGTTTTTTGCCTTGGTGACTTTCAGCAAGGCAAGGAATAAACGCAGTCCACTTGACGAGACGTACTCCAGTTTAGCGCAATCGAGCGTAATGTCACCTCCTTCGAAGTCGAACAATGGTTGTATGTCCTGTTCTGTCTTTGTGGCTGCTGCCGTGTCTAAGCGACCTTCGAAAATGACCCTTAGTCCATTCCCTTCTTGTTGGATAATAGTATTCATAAAAACTACTTTTGAACTCGTTTATGATAAAATTCGCTGCAAAGGTAGGAAAAAAAATGGTTCGCCCTTTAATTTTAACTAAAAAAGATATTTTTTTCAGTCCGTAGGGCTGAACATGATATATTTTTTGTACATTTGTAGCCAATTAATACCATAAGAATGACGAAATGACGGACATCGTACTTTCCAGTTTCCTCAGCCTGTTTGCTCTATTCGGAAAGGAAGAGAAAGTAGATGAGACACGTGCAAGAAACATGCTCGTGAGTTATCTTCGGCATCATTTTGGCATTAGAAACATCAGCACCTATCTCGATCTTTACAGCGACATGCGAGCTGTGTATGAGATGAGCGACACGATTGATACCGATAGCGTGGTCGCCTCCATTTGTAACAGTTTGCACGGCAGGATACGTGCTAGCGAGGAGACTATGCTCCTGCTCAGAATCATGGAATTCTGCGGACTGAAGGATGGCGAATCGCCCCATCCGATGTTTAGGACTATGGCTTCGGCATTTAAGGTCCCCGAATCGTTGTTCAATGATTTCATTGATTTTGTTTGCGGTCGCAGTTCCGAGCGTGTCATGCTGTTCCAGCCCGATGGCTTTGAAGGTAGTCTGAAGACACTGCTTTCACCTAACGGAACACTTGTCTTCACCTATATTGGCGACGATAAGGTGCTGCTCAATGATGTGCCTGTTCTGTCCGGAGCCTATCAGGTGTGGTTGCAGAGTAGTGTGCTCAAGGGTAAGAGCGGGCAACCTGTCTATTATTCGACCATTCTCTCTGCTTATAACAAACAACAGGGACGCGAAGAGGATACTTATCAGCAAGTGGAACTCTGCGGACGCGACATCAACTTCCGTTTCCCGCAAAGTGACAATGGCATTCATAACTTGAGTTTTACGCTCCACAGCGGTGAACTGATGGCTGTTATGGGTGGCTCTGGAACTGGTAAATCCACGTTGCTCTCCTTATTAAATGGCAGTTTGGCACCTCAAAGTGGTACCATTACCATCAATGGCCATGATATTTCGGAACCGAACATTCGTGACCTCATCGGTTTCGTGCCGCAGGATGACCTGCTCATAGAGGAACTGACCGTTTACCAGAATCTTTATTATACGGCACGGCTTTGCTTCGCAACATTCTCGGAAAGCGAAATCAACGAGCGCGTGCTGAAGACGCTCAAGGATTTAGGACTTGACGCGACCAAAGACCTCAAGGTGGGTTCGGCCATCAATAAATACATCTCTGGTGGACAGCGCAAGCGCCTTAACATAGCTCTGGAACTGATACGCGAGCCGGCAGTCCTGTTCCTTGACGAGCCTACTTCGGGACTATCTTCAGCCGATACAGAGAATGTTATCAACCTGCTTAAGGAACAGACGTACAAGGGCAAGCTGGTGGTAGTGAACATACATCAGCCTTCGAGCGATGTTTACAAATTGTTCGACCGCCTTCTATTGCTCGACCGAGGAGGCTATCCCGTATTTGATGGTAATCCCATCGATGCCATTACCTACTTTAAGACGGCTGCAAACTATGCCGATGCCGAGACAAGTGCCTGTCCCACCTGTGGTAATGTTACTCCGGAGATTGTACTTAACATCATCGACGAGAAGTTAATCAGCAGCAATGGTGAGACTTCTGAACGCCGAAAGATGGCTCCGCAGGAGTGGCATGAACTCTATTTGGAGAAGCGACTCAAGTTGCCTGCGGTAGAGGTTGGTAGTGTACCCGTTACCCACCAACAGAAACCAAACAAGCTTCAGCAGTTTGCCATCTTCCTTAGGCGTAACATTAGGACAAAGATTACTAATGTGCAATATCTGTGTATCGCTTTGTTGCAGGCACCCATCCTGGCAATTATATGTGCTGTGCTTACTCGCTATGCACCACCAAGCGGTTACACGGTGATGGATAACAAGAATTTGGTGAGCTATTTCTTTATGTCGGTAATCGTTGCCACCTTTATCGGCATGAGCGGTAGTGCGGAAGAGATTATCAAGGACCGTGCCTTGCTGAAACGCGAGAAATTCCTGCGCCTCTCACATGGCAGTTACATCTGGTCGAAGATAGTGTTCATGGCAGGTTTGTCGCTAATCCAGACTCTGCTCTTCATCCTTGTTGGCAATACCATTATGGGCCTGCAGGGATTGTTCGGTGTGTGGTGGCTAGTCCTTTTCGTTACAGCTTTCTTGGCAAATCTCACGGGGTTGTTGCTGTCGCAATGCCTTAATTCCGTTGTGGCTATTTATATCAGTATTCCTATCTTGCTCATCCCGCAGATATTGCTTTGTGGACTTGTGGTTAGTTTCTCTGACCTAACACCCAAGAGCACGACGGGCAATGTGCCGCTTATTGGTGACGTCATCCCCTCACGATGGAGCTATGAGGCACTGGCTGTCACCTCCTTTACCGATAACCCGTATGAGCGTCCCTTCTTCCAACTCGATAAAAGCCGCCAAGAGCATCAGTTCTATAACAAGGGCTATCTCTATGAACTGCAGTCGCAACTGGAGACGATGCGTGACGAAGAACGTCGCGAGAAGACAGTTGCTCCCGCTCACATGAATGTCATCAAAACCAATCTGCCAGTGTTGGCATCATTCTGTAAAATGGAGCCCTATTAGGGAGATTATTCTTATCAGTCGCTTCACGACTATTTGAAAGAAGCTGAAACAAAGCTGTCGAAGTGTGAGAATGAGGCCACGTTGAAGAAAGATGCTCTGATAACTGCCTTTATTAGGCAAAATGGGAAAGATGCCTTTCTGGAACTGAAGAAGAACAATTATAACATAAAACTGGAACAGTTTGTGACAGGAGCCGACCAGCAACGCTTGCTCGATATCATTGATGACCATATAGTTCCGCGTACGGGCTTTGTCTATCTGACTCCGCAGAGCAAGATAGGACGCGCTCCGTTCTATAGTAGCGAGAAAATATTGGGATCGTGGCACATCAAGACACTATGGTTCAATCTGGGTGTTCTATTATGTATGTCGATTGTGGCTATACTGCTATTGCTTACAGACTGCCCAGGCAAGTACATGAGAGAACGACAAACGTAAGAGATTAAGACGAGAGAATAATCAGTTGATACAATTTATTAATAACAAACAAAACAAACAAAATGAAAAAGATTTCGATTTTCGCTGTCGCATTGGCAGCCATGACCTTCGCCGCATGTGGAGGCAACAAGAGTGCGAACACTGAAGAGCAAGCTCCGGAGAAGAGCTTTGAGCAGGAGCAGGTTGAGGCTAAGATTAAGTTGGAGCTCGACAGCCTTTCTGCTGAACTTGGCAGACTGGACAAGGTTCCCTTCCTGCAGGAGGGTGAGAATGGTCTGCAACTGACAGAAGAGGAAAAGCAGGTGAAGCCCGACTATCTGCTTTCTCCGTCTGTAGCAGAAAACGCTACCACACTGGCCGAGAAGTATCGTGCATTGGCAGCACTTTGTGTGGACAAGCAGATTGCTTCCATGTATGACATGCCTACTGACGAGTATGAGGCTGCCATTTCCAAGTTGGCTGCTGACATTGACGACCCCTCATTTAAGGAGATTGATAATGTAGCTAACATTCACGAGACCAGCCAAAAGCTGTATGATGCCATGAATGCTAACGGTCGCATTAACTACTTCTGGCAGATGGTAGCCGGTTCTCTTATCGAAGAGTTCTATGTAGCATCGCAGAATAGTGATAAGTTTGTAACTGTATTCGATGACGAGTCTGCTGCCGCTATTACATTCCGTATCGTGCTTCTGAATGAAGCTACCACTCGCCTGGCCAGCTATGATCCCGAGTTCGAGACCGTTGCTAAGGTTGCTGAAGCCCTTGAACCACTGGATGCCATCACAGTTGACCAATTGAAAGCACAACTTGAGGAGACCAAGGAAAAGGTGGCTGAAACACGTAATGAGCTTATCAAGTAAGATAAGGTAATAGAAATAGTAAGGGGTGAGGCATTTGTCTCACCCCTTACTTATTATTTATTAATGGAGTTTCTTGCGTAGTGTGAAGACGTTCTGATCGTTTACGCGTTCATAGTTGATGCTGTCCATGATACTGCGCATCAAGTGAATGCCTAAACCGCCAATACTACGTTCCTCAGCCGATTGGGAAATGTTTACTTGCCCATGTATGGTGGGGTCGAAGGGACGTCCGTCGTCGCTGATAACAAACTTAAGGCGTTGGTCATTGGCCTCGGCTGATATGCGAACCTCTCCTTGCTCTCCTTCGGGATAGGCATAGTTCATCACATTAACGACTGCTTCCTCGATAGCAAGGTTAATCTTCATCGTGGTTTGATTGTCGAAACCAAGACATTCGCACACTTCCTCTACGAAAGTTCCTAAACGAGGCGTTTCCTGCACGTCGTTAGGCAATGTGAGTTGGCGTTTAAGCTTAACATCCAGTTGCTGATGGGTGTAGAGAATGGCCATCATAGTTAGGTCGTCACTCTGCTCTGCGCCATTGACAAAACTATGCACGGTGTCGGTCATGGTCTTGACGAGTGACTCTGGGTGGATGGAGGATCTGGCTATCGTTTGTTGCAGGCGTTCGGTGCCAAACTGATGTTGCCCTATATCTTCAGCCTCTACCAGTCCATCGGTGTATAGGAAGATGGCGGTGCCCGGACAGATTACCATCTTCTGGCAAGTGTACTTGAAATCGGGCATAGTCCCAACAGGTAGATTGCTCTGGACGGGCAGTTGAGCACAATCATTCATGCTATCTGCTTTGCCTTCTCCTTCATTGGAGCATGAGGGCTTAATGAGGTAGGGAGCATTGTGTCCGGCATTGCAGTAGCGAAGGTTGCCGGTGGGCAGATCCAACACACCTACAAACAAAGTGACGAACATGCAGGTGGCATTGCTCTCATTCTGTGAATCGTTCAATGCCGATACTATCTCCTCTGGATTTGCAGAATGTGCCGAGACGTTGCGGAATAGCGACCTCGTCACTGCCATTACAAGCGAAGCGGGTACACCCTTTCCAGAGACGTCGCCAATACAGAAGAAGAGCTTCTCATCACGGATGTAGAAGTCATAAAGGTCTCCACCAACGGCTTTGGCAGGAGTCAGTTTGCCATAGATTTCGATGTCTGAACGCTCGGGGTAGGGGGGGAAGGTCTTGGGCAGCATGGACATCTGTATGTCGTGGGCAATCTTCAACTCGTTTTCTATGGAAACCTTTGAGGTCGTGGTCCGTTTTAATTCCTCCACGTAGTTGGTTAGTGAATGCTGCATGGTATCGAACGAGTCGCGAAGTTGACGTATTTCGTCGTTCTGGCGTATCACAGGCAATGGGGTGTCGAAGTTACCCCGTGCGACTTCATCGACCGATTCGGTGAGATATGTTAACGGCCTTGTGGCACGCCAGATAGTGAGGCGAGTGGTTAGGAAGATGATAAGTGCGCCAATGAGGACGAAAAACACGATGAAGATACTGATAGCAATGGCCCAGATATAAACCACCAGCCAGTTCTGGACAACTGCCATTGTCCAACCGGTGTGCTCTATTGGTGCGTAACTGATGTAGAAAGTGTCGTCTGGTGTCCTAATCTTCTCAAGCATAGAGCTCTCGCCTGCAAGCATCTTGCGATATACGACATCGTCCAGCGTATCTGGTGTTGAAAGGACGGCTTTCCCATAGTTGCCTTTAAGTATTTTCTCTTTGTTGGGATGCAAGATATACTGTCCGTTTCTGCCAATTATGAAACTATAGAATAGCATTTCCTCATCGGGGTCGTCGCTATTGGCGAAAGTGATATAAAGCATTTGCCCTTTCAGTTGGTCATGCACAAGATTCGATAGGTCTGCCAAGGGAATATCCACGCCAAATACACCAATCTTGCGTCCTTGCTTGTCATGGATAGGATGAACATATGTACACAATAAGGTCTTCGCTCCATCCTTGTCATGATAGGGTTCTGACCAGTAACCATCATCGCTTTCAATGCCTTCGGCATACCATTCCTGGCTGAAATAGTCATGCGTCTCTGCCCCTAACTGAATGCGTTCAATATTCGTACTGTCGCGATAATAGACATACGGCTCAAACCAACGTCCTTGACTGGGATAGTAGTTGGGCTCGAATGCCACAGCGCAACCCAAATAATGGGGATTCATCTGTAATTCCTTCTCCAGCGTGTCGAAAACCTTGGCTGGGTTATCCAAATTGGCCTCAATTTCGCATACGTTATTCTTTGCAGACACTTCAACAGACGTTACCATGGCTTCCATCTTACCATTTATGATGTTCATCATGTCGTGAGCGTGCATCTCCGCCTGTATCTTAAAGCCTATAAAGAGAATCAGTAGCACTATGCTGATGACAAGTAAATTACATAAGGTGACTATAAAAATGACGCGCCACGCCAGACGACGGGCAAATTTGCTTTTTTTGTTCCTGAACCACATATTGGACTTATGTTTTGCCACAAAGATACATATAAAATCAATATTAAAAATTAGAAATTAAAAATTATTTCGTACTTTTGTAGGAAATGTATTTGAATCTGTATCGTTATGCATACAAGAGAAGAGAAAATGGAGGCATTCGGGCGATTACTCGATGTCCTTGACACACTGAGAGAGAAATGTCCTTGGGATAGAAAGCAGACCAACGAGACCTTGCGCGCAAATACAATAGAGGAAACCTACGAACTTTGCGAGGCCTTGATTAACGATGATGTTCAGAACATTTGCAAGGAGTTGGGCGATGTGTTATTGCATGTCTGCTTTTATGCTAAGATTGGTGATGAGAAGGGACAGTTCGATATAGCCGATGTTTGCCATAAGTTGTGTGACAAACTTATCTTCCGCCATCCTCATGTCTATGGCGATGCGGTGGCTGAAACAGCTGGGGATGTGCTGAAGTCCTGGGAACTTATCAAGCAGAAAGAAAAGGGTGGGAATAAGACTGTGCTTAGTGGTGTCCCTGCTGCCTTGCCATCGGTAATAAAGGCAGAACGCATTCAAGAGAAGGCCTGTAACGTTGGCTTTGACTGGGAAAAGAAGGAAGATGTGTGGGAAAAAGTGCAGGAGGAGTTGAATGAGCTGCGTGCCGAGATCGTAAAGGGCGACAAACAGCATAGCGAAGAAGAGTTTGGCGATTACATGTTTAGCTTGATAAACATGGCGCGCCTATATCACATCAACCCTGATAATGCACTCGAACGTACTAATCAAAAGTTTATCAGTCGCTTCAACTATGTTGAGGCTAAGGCAAAGGAACAAGGGCGCAGCCTGAAGGACATGACTTTGGGAGAGATGGATGCCCTATGGAACGAGGCTAAGGATGAAGCACGATAGACATAAGTTGTACAAGCGTTCGATGTAGGTTGTACAAGCATTCGACAAAGGTTGAGCAAGCATTCGGTGTGGATTGTATAAACAAAAGACATAGACCTTAGGGGTAAAAAAGAAAGGCTAAAGACAAGGAGCGGCATCCTCTGTCTTTAGTCTTCCGTCTATATTTACTCTCTAATACTTGGGCGTTAGCTATTAGGGCTTAGCCAATAAAAAAGGGAACCCCCTTAAAAACCACTCCAAAGCCGGGAAATACAACAAAGCAACATATATAAAAAAAAGTAACTTTGGAAGGTGGGAGGTTCCCATGACGGGATATATATCTGTCTATTTAGGGCCTTTTGTTTCTGTTGTCTTTTGTTGGACGGGTAAAACGTTGTAACATCTCGCGGTGGAATGCTCCATCGGCATACATGATGGCATACACTTTCTTTGCGGGGATAACCTTACACATCTTCTTATAGTAAGTTTCCTCAATATCGGCAGCCTCCTCATGCATGTCTAGAATCTTGATGAGGGCATTTTGATAGGTCTTCTCTGGCTCGTTGAGGCCAATGCTACGCTTTAGTTTGTTTTCTTTATACATCAGATCGCGCTGCTTAGCCTTCATCTCGTGGAAGATGGGGAAGACTTTCTCGCTTTCGCTTTGTGAGAGTCCTGCCTTTTGGGCAATGTAGCGTTCCATCATAACCTTGAATTCATTGGGGTTGAATCGAGGTTGCCTGTTGTCTTGAGCTTGTACGGACAGGCTCAAAAACAAAATTAGTACAAGACTTGTCAGAATCCTTTTCATATCTCTTAATAATCAGCTTCGGTTAGGTAGGCAGCAATCTCCATTTCATCAACCATAGCATAGTCGAGTACTTGGTTGTAGTACTCCTCCTGTGCTGCCTCATCATAGTAAGCGTAAGATGGAGCGGTGGTCTTGTGGTTTAAGTAAAGCGCGGAACCGACACCAAGTACAACAACAATGGCGGCGGCATAGCGCCATACACGAGACATCAGGCGAACAACCCTGTGGGGCTGTTGCTGGGGCAGACGAGCCAGCAGACGTTCGTTGAAGTTCTCGAAGTAGCCTTCGGGAACGCGGAAGGGGTTCTGCTGTCCTCCCAATTCGTGAATCCTTGTTTCTTCTTTTGTCATCATAGTGTTCCTTTGTATTGTTAGATAGAGAGTTATAAAAATGGTTTAATCGTTTTGTTCAAAAAAGTCACATATTTTTTTTACGGCATGATGGTATGAGGCTTTCAGGGCTCCAACACTTGTTTTCAATATTTGGCTCATGTCCTCGTATTTCATCTCATCATAGTATTTCAGCATGAAGACTTGACGTTGTTTGGCAGGGAGTCTTCCTATGGCTTCTTGTAGTTGTGCCTGGGTCTCGTCACCATCGAAATATTCATCGCTTTGAAGGGTTGCCGCTACATGGTTTTCATCATCGATGCTTACGGTCATTCGCTTTTGACGGTCGAGAAAGTTCAGGGTCTCATTCGTGGCAATGCGATAGAGCCATGTGCTGAGTTTGCTTTCGCCTCGGAATGAAGATAAACCTGTCCATACTTTTATAAATGTGTTTTGTAGCACGTCATCGGCATCGTCGTGATTGAGTACCATGCGACGGATTTGCCAATATAGGGGTTCCTTGTATGCATCGACAAGCGTTGTAAAGGCGGCTGTTCGTGTCGTCTCGTCTTGTAGTCGTGCAATGAGTAGTTTCTCGTCGATGATAGTCATCTTCTATTAGATGTGAATAATGAAGAAAGGTTTATATTCGGTTTAATTCTTTTTCCAATTCCTTGTCGTAACCATATTTGTCCGAGAAGGATTGCAATGTGCCATGTGGGGAAGGATAGAGCGTCCAGTAATCGAGCCAAACTGGAATTGGGCTTGAATATCCTATAGTCTTCATGGGCTTTTCGTCGGGATGGTTCTCTTGGTATGCTTTGCCTTGTTCCGAGAGGGGTTGCTGGCCAATAGCCATGCGGATGCGATCGACATAGAGCGGTGTGGGGTCGTCAACGAAGAACAAAGCCAGGTCGAGTGGCCGCTCTACGCGTACGCAACCATGACTGATAGCGCGGTCGGAACGCTGGAAAGCTCCTTTGTTATTGGTGTCATGAAGATATACCGAGAAGTTGTTGGGAAAACGAAAGATGATTCGTCCCAAAGAGTTTCCAGCACCTCTTTCCTGCCTTAGTGTATATCGTCCACTGCGCAGGTCGGCTGCAGACAACCATCTGGGATTGACTACCTGCTTGGTTTCCTTGTTGATCGCATGGTAGTTGTTTCGTGCATAATAAGCGCTGTCGCCCACATGGCGAGGCACAATCTCCTTCCTGACAATAGTTTGCGGAATAACCCAATATGGATTCAGTTCGACATGCTTGATGGCGCTATGGAGTAGGGGAGTCTTGTGTGAGGCATTGCCACAACAAACGCGCATGGTTGTCATCGTATCACGTTGTGTATCTACCGCTGTTAGTTCTTGTGATGCCAGATTTACCCAAATGTATCGTCCACCAGTGGGATGAGGATAACGCCAACGGGCACGTTCCATGTTGATACGAGCCAAGCGTGTACGAGTTGTATCTCCCAATTGCTTAGCACGAATGTATTCCGATTGCATACGTCGGAAAAGAGTGTCGGTAGGTTGTATCTCTGCGAGAAAGGCTGACAGGCGATGGTGGCGCACCTGCTCGAGTGCATGATGTATGAAACTATCGCTTACCTCTTCGGATTGTTGGTCATATATCTGTCGGTAAATAACAGAGGTCCTTGTTTCTCCAGGTTCTGGTGCATCAACAAGCAGATTATTCATCAAGTGTCGAGGGTGTAGATAGCCAAAGCGCTGTCCGCAGGCATAACGAAGGTAGGCTCGGGTAAGCAAGTATTCAAGTCTGCCTGTCAATTGATTTGCGTTTGCTTCCGTGAATTCGTGCTTACGCAGTTGTTGGAGCAAACGGCCTATTGTGTCGGCGTAAAATGCGTTGTGGCTAAGCCCTAAGTCTCCAGTTTGCGAAAGATAGTTTAATAAGGTGTCGGCTTCAGGACTGATGCCCATGCGTGTGGCCCATACAAAGGGATTACTTTTGTTGTAGTATTTCTTTGAATAGGCATCGGCATACATGTTGTTAGGTGTTTTCCCTATTTGTTTCTGCACCTCCTTGTTGATGGCGGAAGCATTGATGACATATTCTGGCTTAATCCATTGCTTCAGGTCATCGATATCAAGCATGCGCGAAGCACCAGACCTGCGACCACAAGCCCAGATAAATAATAATAAGGAAAAGGATGTGATTAGAAAAAAAACGCGGCGCATGGGGCGCGTAATTTAACGAATGGAAATTTTACGAACTACTTTCCCGACTTTCATGATATAACATCCGCGTTGCAGATTCAGCGATAGCGTCTTGTCATTGCTGTCGATACGAATGGTTGCAACCTTTACGCCGGTCAAGTTATATACTTCAAGCGTTTCACCTTCAGCCCCTGTAATATGTACTTTACTTCCATTTACAGATAAAGTTACTGCCGACATCTCAGTTTCGATGTCTTCACGCTCGCTTTGCGCCATCAAACTGATGGGAGCACCTATTAATAGGAGGCTAAGCGCGATTATTTGCAGTTTCTTTATCATGTCTTTATATGTGTAGTACATAGTTTACGGAAGCAAAGATATGTGTTTTTTTCTTTCCTTCCAAATTTTTTTGCTATTTATTGCAATTTTTCTCTTATTATCTCGTTGTAGGGGTGATTATAACGGTTTTCCCTTCGTCTGCGAGGATAGTATTTGGGAAAATAGAACATGCTTCGAGAAGCATTTTCTCTTCATCACGCATACGAGAAGAATAGTGTCCGATACAAAGTTGGCCAACGTGGGCCTCCTTTGCGATTTCAGCTGCTTCCAATGTTGTGCTATGATAGGTTTGCTTTGCCCTGAATTCATTTTCTTGGTCAAATGTGGCTTCGTGGAAGAGTAAATCCACATCTTTTATCATTGGGACGAGTGAAGGCAATGGGGTAGTATCGCTACAATAAGCAAAGCTTCGTGAGGGAGTTGGAGGAGTAACCAAATTCTCGTTAGGTACCACCGTCCCGTCGGGAAGTGTCCAATCCATACCTGCTTTTATATTGTTGATTTGACTGACAGGTATCTCGTACATGTCTATCATGTCGCGACGGATGTGTGGAAGGCTTGGCTTCTCGCGGAATAGGTATCCACAGCAGGGAACACGATGATATAGAGGCAGACTCCATACCTCTATGCTTTTGTCCTCGTAGATAATCTGATGTTTCTTTGTGTCAACGGCATGGAACAATACTTCAAACTCCAGATTCGGACAAAATAGTCCTATAGCAGATTGCAGGAAAGCCTCCAGCTCTTGTGGTCCGTGTATATGGAGTTGAGCGGTTCGCCCCAAAAGACTCATTGTGCAGATTAAGCCTGGTAGTCCCAAACAATGGTCACCGTGAGCATGGGATATGAAGATGTGCCCCACACGCTTCATGCTAAGTCCTTGTTTGGCAAAGCGCACCTGTGTGCCTTCGCCGCAGTCAATCATAAATAGCTTACCGCGGGTTGAAAGTACTTGACAGGCCGGGCGATGACGTTGTGTGGGGTTGGCACTGCCGCATCCTATGATATGTAGTTCGAGTGGTTCCATGGGTTTTAAAGAGAAAAGGCACGCAGATGTTGCGCGCCTTTTCCATTAGGAAATTAGGGAGATTAGTTCTCGCCTTCCATCTTAGCATTGAGTTCGGCCAAAGCGTCAATGTCACCCAGTGTGGTGCTGGCAGCTTGGTTCTGAATAGCAGGTGCTTCAGCAGCCTTCTTGACGCGTGGAGCCTTTTCCTTCTTTGCCTCACGAGCAGCAGCACGCTGTGCATCTTCGTAGATGCGGCTGTGGCTGAGGATGATGCGCTTGTTGTCCTTATTGAACTCAATTACCTTGAACTCCAGCTTTTCGTTGAGTTGAGCCTGACTGCCATCCTCCTTCACGAGGTGCTTAGGAGTGGCAAAGCCTTCAACACCGTACTCCAGCTGAACTACAGCACCCTTGTCGAGCATCTCGGTGATAGTGCCTTCGTGAACAGAGTCAACGGTAAAGATGGTCTCGAATACATCCCAAGGATTCTCCTCCAGTTGCTTGTGACCGAGGCTGAGACGGCGGTTAGCCTTGTCAATCTCCAGTACACAAACCTCAAGTTCTGCACCAATCTGGGTGAACTCGCTGGGGTGCTTAATCTTCTTGGTCCAGCTGAGGTCGCTGATGTGGATGAGTCCATCGACGCCTTCTTCAATCTCAACAAAGATACCAAAGTTGGTGAAGTTGCGGACGCGAGCGGTGTGCTTTGAGCCTACAGGATATTTCTCCTCGATGTTCAACCAAGGATCTTCCTTCAGCTGCTTGATGCCCAGAGACATCTTGCGCTCTTCGCGGTTCAGGGTAAGGATGACGGCTTCTACTTCGTCACCAACCTTCATGAAGTCTTGAGCGCTGCGCAGGTGCTGGCTCCAGCTCATCTCACTAACATGGATGAGACCTTCAACACCAGGAGCGATTTCTACGAATGCTCCGTAGTCGGCCATAACGACAACCTTGCCCTTTACGTGGTCGCCAACCTGTAGGTTGGGATCGAGAGCATCCCAAGGATGCGGGGTCAGTTGCTTCAGACCCAAAGCGATGCGCTTCTTCTCATTGTCAAAGTCGAGACTAACGACGTTGATCTTGCTGTCAAGTTCAACGATTTCGCGGGGATCGCTTACGCGGCCCCAGCTGAGGT
>JAGCVH010000083.1 GCA_017962495.1 Bacteroidaceae bacterium | reverse complement strand
CTTCACCAACGGTCTGTACACCATCGATCCTATCTATGTTAAGGTAGAGGATGGTACCCTGAACATTGGTGTCAAGTTGGAGACTAACACCAGCCTCTGGTGTATCTGGGATAACTTCCAGGTTAAGTACTACGGTGCCGACGCCAACATTGACAATGTGAAGTTCGCTGCTCTGATTGCAGAGGTTGACGAGCTCCGTGAAAAGGCTGAGGCCTTGAAGGGTGCTGAGAACGTAAGTGAGGCTGCCAACGCTGGTCTGGAGACCGTGCTTGGTGAGACCGCTGACGTTGCCAAGGAAGAAGAGGCCCTGAAGGCAGCAATCGCTTCCCTGACCGAAGCCATCGACCTGGCAGAGGCAGGCATTGAGATTGTTCCGAAGCTTGAGGCCGCTAAGACTCTGGCTGCTTCTACCAACGTTGTCACTGCTGAGGCTAAGGCCGCTTACGAGGCTTACATCGCTGATGCTGAGACCAAGTACAACGAAGGTACACTGACTAAGACCGAGGCTCTCGCATTTGAGAATCCTCTGGTTGTAACTGGCTGGCAACACGATGCTTCGAAGGTTGCCGACGACCTCTTGCTCTCTGCTTGGACCATCAACGACGTTCAGGCTAAGGACTTTACTACATCCCTGTACATCAACACATGGTCTATAGAAGGCGAAAGCGACGGTTCTAACTTCAAGGTTCCGTTCTACGAGTACTGGACTAATGATGGTAACTCGTTGGGTACCGCTACCATTAGCGCTACTATGACTGGCATTGAGGCTGGATTCTATCAGGTAAGCGTGCTGGCACGTGTTCGTGCTAAGGACGGCTACACCGCTCCCGCATACGGCATCACGCTCGACGTGAATGGCGGAAACGCTGTTGACGTATCTGGTGGACAGCAGATCGGCGAAAGCCAGTTCTACATGTCCGAGTTCAAGACCATTGGTGAGGTTGGCGAAGACGGCATCCTGAAGATCAACCTGAACGTTGCTGAAGACAACAACATCAGCTGGCTCAGCTTCAAGAATGTGAGCTACACTGTTTCCGACGATCCTTCACCCGATGCAGCTTACGAGCGTGCTCTTGCTGCTCTTGAGGATGGTCAGTACTACCGCATCTTCACTGAGGCTGGCGGCAAGAAGTACTATGTAACTGAAGCAGGTAAGTTGACCGACGCCGTAGTTGATGGTGGAATCTTCACCTTCAAGAAGGTAACCGGTGGCGCATATAAGGAATATGGTTGGAAGATTGACAGCGGCTCGAAGAGATTCACCAATCCTCCTCTGAGCAACAATGTTGCCAACCTGACACCAGGTGCCTATGCTACGACCACTGGTGATCGCAATGACTGGGAAGCTCAGGTACTCTTCCTGACAAATGGCAAGTATGCCATCCGTTCTTGTAACGTTACCGACGGCACAAGCAGCTGGAACGATGCAGGTAGAACCTACTGGACATGGGCCATTGAGGACGCTATTGTTCCACAATACACCTACGACCAGACCTATGTATGGCAGATAGAAGGCCCGTTGTCTCCTATCCAGGTTACTTATGCACTCTATGAGGCCGATGGAACAGAGCCTATCAGCACTGCAACCAAGAAGCAGGATCAGAACAGTGAGATTAGTGTTCCCACTGACATGACTTCGAACTTCGCTTATGACTACACCACTGAAGGTACCATTGGCGAGGAAGACTGCACCATCAAGGTTGTACGTACCTTCAAGGAAGGTGTTGTTCACTCACTGGATGAGCTGAGCAATGAAAAGGCTTACACCATCCGTTGCGATCGTGGTGCTCTTGTCACAAAGGACGGCTATGTAGCTTCAACGGCTCACAGCTCACTCAACGGTGCTGAAGCTGGTCAGTTCGCCATCATCAACTATGAGGATAACTATTACCTCTATAGTATTGCCGATGGTAAGTTCATGACATTTGATCCCACTGCATCGCCCGAAGGCGCTCGTGGTCCTTTGGCTGACGAGCCTACTCATGGAGCCGAAGATGCTATCATCCTGGAGGCTAAGACCGATCCGTACTTCCTCGCTTACTTCACAGCTGGCGGAACCAACTATGGTTTCAACACCAATGGTAACGATCCTTACGGATATGTCATCAACTCTTGGATGACTGCAGACGCAGGCAACCAGTACTACATTGTTGAGGCTGCAGACTTCGATCCTACTGAGGCACTGGCTGCTTTGGAAGCATTCTTCCATCCCGCTGCACTCGAGTTGGCTATCGATGTTGAGCGTTATACCGGTTTGGGTTATGGTGCAACGACATTCGAGCCTGACTTTACTGAGGCGCTTGCATTCCTCGGCATTGAGAATGTGACGGATGCTACTCTTACCTTCATCAATCCTGATGACAGTGAAGTTGAGGCAACCTTTGGCGGCGGAACTCCCGACGGCTGGTGCGACGAAACTGGCGCATTGGTAGGCTGGGGTGGAACCTCTAAGATTTGTGTGAAGTTCAACATCGCAGATTCCGACTTTAGCATTTTCGACATGAACGGAGCAGACGTGCTTGGTACGACCTACACTGTACGCTATGCTCTCTCTGCTAATGACAAGAAGGTGGTTTACACCATCAACGTCACATTCGTAGAGACTCCTGTCAAGTATCTGGAGGACTACACAGCAAAGGGAACAATAGATGTGAACCTCTATCCGACTGCCAATGGTGAAGCTTACAATGCCGTTCTTTCCGATGAATATCAGGAGAGCGAGGTCAGCGAACTGATTGGAGCAGAGTGGGAAGACGTCTATGGTGTAGGAGTGAAGGTAGATGGTAAGGCCACTCTGACCAACATCTACTCTTGCGACCCAGCTCCCGGATTCTGGTGCCTGGCAGATGGAACTGCCGATCAATGGGCTAATAGCACATTTGGTGTAAGTCTCATCTTCAGTGAGGATTATTCAACATTCCACTTCAGCGCATGGACGAAGGAAGCTGTGACAGAAAACCTGAGCACCACCTTCTACCTTGTGAATGAGGCTACTAAGGAATATGTTGCATACAACATCATTCTGAACTCTACCCCCGTTGGTATTAATGGTATCAATGCTGATCTGGAGAATGCTGTAATCTACGACCTCAACGGCCGTCGCGTAAGCAAGGCTGTCAAGGGTGGTGTCTACATCATCAACGGCAAGAAGGTTTATGTGAAGTAAACCACAAAGACCTGAATTAACAAATCGCCTGCTTCGGATTGCCGAGGCGGGCGATTTTTGTTTATATATACCTATATTAATAGGGTTAAGGGTTAAGAATTAAGGATTAAGGATTAGGCACAAACGGATTAAGACCTTAGGTGCAAATCAAATGAACCTAAGGTGTAAATTAAACGAACCTAAGGTGCAAATAAAACGAGCCTATAGCACAAAAGAAAAAGCCCTTGAGGTTATCCCTCAAAGGCTTTCGTCTTGTAGTTGCGGAGACCGGACTCGAACCAGTGACCTCCAGGTTATGAGCCTGGCGAGCTACCAACTGCTCCACTCCGCGATCTAATTTGCGACTGCAAAGGTAGGCAGAAAAATTGGTACGGCCAAACATTTTGGTAAGAAAATGCCCTTTTAATCACATATTCGCTGTAATTTCTTGTTTGAATACACACTTTTGCCTACCTTTGCAGCAGATATGGGCACACCAAAGACGAGAAACAAGCTTATTGACGTGGCCCGTCGGCTTTTTGCGAAAAATGGTCTCGACGGCACCACGATGAACGACATCGCCATAGCCTCAGGCAAAGGACGTCGCACACTCTACACATACTTTAAAAGTAAGGAAGATGTGTTCTACGCCGTCATAGAAATGGAGATGGAACGCATGAGCGAACGCCTGCGTACCATTGCCGACAAGGAGCTTGAGCCTGAGGATAAGTTGGTTCAGCTTGTTTACACCCACCTAAGCCTCATCAAGGAAACGGTTATCCGCAACGGTAACCTCAGAGCCGAATTCTTCCGCGACATTTGGCTGGTGGAGAAGGTGCGTAAGAATTTCGACAGAACAGAGGTTGAGATTCTTCAGAAAATCATTATGCAAGGCATCCGACAGGGAAAGCTCGACGTTGTCAACATACAACTCTCTGTGGAGATTATTCACTATTGCATCAAAGGACTCGAGGTTCCTTACATCTTTGGACGCTTGGGCAACAGCATACAAACAAGCCGCCCAATGGTGAAACAAGTTATCCATCGTGCTATGGCCAAGATAGAACGACCCGACGAAGAGATGGATTAGAGATTAGAGAATAGAGATTTACATTTATAATATGGGATTATTAGAAGGAAAGACCGCACTCATCACGGGTGCAGCACGAGGAATTGGCAAGGCTATTGCCTTGAAGTTTGCCCAAGAGGGCGCTAACATCGCATTCACAGACCTTGAGGTGAACGAGGAGACTGAGCAGGAGATTGCTGCACTTGGCGTGAAGGCTAAAAGCTATGCTTCGAATGCCGCTGACTTTGCTCAGACCGAGGAAGTTGTGGCTAAGGTTAAGGAAGAATTCGGAAGCATTGACATTCTTGTCAACAATGCAGGTATCACCAAGGACGGACTTATGCTTCGCATGAGCGAGCAGCAATGGGATGCTGTGATTGCCGTCAATCTGAAATCGGCATTCAACTTCATTCATGCTTGCGTACCCATTATGATGCGCCAGCGTGGTGGAAGCATCATCAACATGGCCTCCGTTGTAGGCGTTCACGGCAATGCTGGTCAAGCCAACTATGCTGCTTCAAAGGCCGGTTTGATCGCTCTGGCTAAGTCTATCGCCCAAGAAATGGGACCTAAGGGCATTCGCGCCAACGCCATTGCTCCTGGCTTCATCGAAACAGCTATGACAGCTGCTTTGCCCGACAACGTACGTGAGGAATGGAAGAAAAAGATACCCTTGCGTCGTGGCGGACAAGTGGAAGACATTGCCAACACGGCTTTGTATCTGGCCAGCGACCTCAGTTCGTATGTTAGCGGACAGGTTATCCAGGTCGATGGCGGCATGAACATGTAATGCAAACACTATACGAAGACAACCATATCATCATCGTCTCTAAGCGCGCAGGTGAAATCGTTCAGGGCGACAAGACTGGCGACACACCCCTCTCGGAGACGGTGAAGTTGTATATTAAGGAGAAGTACCAAAAGCCTGGCGAGGTATTCCTTGGTGTGGTTCATCGATTAGACCGCCCCGTTAGCGGAATAGTCCTGTTTGCCCGCACCAGCAAAGCCCTTACTCGTTTGTCGGAAATGTTCCGCACAAGAGCCGTACGGAAGACTTATTGGGCTATTGTAGGCAACCAACCACCACAGGAAGAAGGGACACTTACCCATTGGCTCACGCGCAATCCAAAAAATAATACGGCACGAGCCTACGACAAGGAAGTACCCAATTCCAAGCAAGCCGTACTCGACTATCGCGTTATCGCAAGGAGCGAACGATATTGGCTTTTGGAAATCGATTTACACACAGGGCGCCACCATCAAATACGCTGTCAGCTTGCCAAAATAGGATGTCCGATAAAAGGTGACCTTAAATATGGTGCACCACGTTCTAATCCTGATGGGAGCATATCGCTTCATGCTCGTCGCATCACGTTAGAGCATCCTGTCTCACACCTGCAAATCGACGTTACGGCTCCCGTTCCCGACGACAGCCTTTGGCAAGCTATCAGTCAAGGACTATAACTCGCTTAATATACACCTCTCGCATAGGACGTTCTCGCTCATCAGTGGGAACGTTGACTATTTTCTCCACCACATTCATCCCCTCGGTTACTTGTCCAAAGATGGTATATTCGCCATCCAGATGCGGACAACCTCCCTCTGTGGTGTAAACGCGTTTCTGTTGCTCATTGAACGGGCGTGGAGGACGATTGGCCACCTCTGCTTCTGCCACGTTTAAGATGGAATCCTGCAGTTCATAATAAGCATCTTTGTTCGACGATTCCAAGATATCAAGCCGTTTGGCATTCTTATCCTGTAGTCGACGCCATTTAGTGTTCACTGCCTCCTGATAAAGCGTCTGATAGAAATCGGCCAGAGACGTTGGCGTATATTTCTCGCCTGTCACAATATACCATTGCGTGGAGCTACTCTCCTTCTTTGGGTTCAGATTATCTGGTTGACGAGCTGCCGCCAACATACCACGCCGATGGATGTACTTGGGAAATCGTATTTCCTGCGGAATGGTATAATGCAAAGCGCTGGTGTCAACCGTCACAGGACGATTGGCAGGCTTCAGTGTAGGATCACCCGTCTGAATCATTAAACCCGGCACAATGCGGTGCCACATCATCTCATCGAAGTATCCTTCATGAGCCAGTTTGATGAAGTTGTCCCTATGAAGCGGAGTGTCATCGAACAACACTGCCCGTATGTCGCCCATCGAAGTCTCAATCAGCACTTCTGTGCCTTCCTTCTTCTTGCCGCACGATGCCAGGAGCAGCACAGACAAGAGGAGGTAGCCAAGTTTTCTCATATTTCACGCTTATTTGGGGCAAAGTTACGATTAAGTGAGTGAAATACCAAATTTAAGACGTCATAATGCATTCAAAAAAAACAACTAAGCGTATCAAGTAAAAGAAACAGTATCTTCGTGAACTTCAATAGGGAACTGGGTCGACTGCCATATTGTGGCAGTAATGACTGCCATACTATGGCAGTAACTGGTGCCATATTGTGGCAGTCGATGAGGCTATTAGGTGACTGTCTACCGACACTTTTAGTCGTGTGACAGTGATACTATTGCAACTACGGCCGAAGATACTTCGTGGGCTCGAACTTCTTTGACGAGCAAAGCGAACAAGTTCGAGCCCTCTCGCTCTGAGAAATAGTAACTCTGACTGCGTCGCGCTCGGCATCCCTCCTATGTGGCATAAATCTCATGGCGAAGCATGTATTTCTGCCCTATAGAGGGATTTTTCACCCATTTTATTTGATATTGCTCTCGGTTTGCACTATCTTTGCATCCGTGATATGAGCCGAAGACGGAAAATTGACCTTAGGTCGAGTCTGCTTACACTCGGGAGTCGAAACAAGCTCCGACTCCCCTCGCATACTCGCAGCCGTGGCCGTTGGATAGCAGGAGTATTGCTCACCCCGGTGGTGCTCGTGCTTTTGTTAGTTGGCGCCTTGTACCTGCCACCTGTGCAGCAATGGGCAGTCAATAAAGTTTGTGCCTATGCCTCGGAGAAAACAGGGATGGACATTCGTCTGCAACGCATTCGTATCAAGTTTCCCCTCGACCTTGACCTACAAGAATTCTCTGCCACCACCCCACCCGATACGGTGATGGCTCTCGAACATGTCATCGTCGATCTCGACCTAAGTCGCATATTCAAAGGACACATAGGAGTCGATGCCCTCGACCTTCAGGAAGGAGTCGTCGACACGCGTGACCTCATTGCGACAGTCAGAGTAAAAGGCAAGGTTGGAAACTTCCATCTCAATTCCGAAGACATTCATTTGAAGGAACAACGTGCCACTCTGACAGGTGCTCGCCTCGACAAGTGCGATGTTGACATTGCCCTGCGCGACACCACGGTTGTGGACACCACCGAATCCGCGCCTTTGCTGTGGAGCATTGGTTTGGGCGATATCCAAGCCAACGACACACGCGTTGCCTTCCACACCGTAGGCGATAGCATCTGCATTCGAGGAGGTGTCAAGAAATTAGCCATAAAGGGCGGAGACATCGATTTAGGGCGTGGAATCTATAAAGTCGACCACCTGTACATCGATGCCGATTCACTTAGCTACGACACCAAAGAGCCACCGTTGGCACAAGGTCTCGACTACAATCACCTATCCTTCCGTCCGCTCCATCTCGATGCCGACAACATATTCTTCCAGCAAGATACCAGCGAGCTTAGCCTTACCCTAAACGAATGTTCAGGCAAGGAACAAAGTGGCCTGCAGGTGGATAAACTATGCGGTCATGTTCGTCTCGACGACACTCACATCCAAGTTCCCGACCTCCAGCTCGTTACTCCAAAGAGTAATGTTCGCGGACGCGTTGATATGGATTGGTCGTCACTCACGCCCAACAAACGAGGCACAATGGACGTCGATGTTGACGCCACCATCGCCCGAGACGATTTGCTCCTTGTGGCAGGCAATTACCTGACGCCCGACCAACGCAAGCTCATCCCCATTGCACCCATCACCCTATCGGCCAAGGCTCGAGGAAATGTCGATTGCATGGATATTGAACGATGTACCCTCAAGGCCAGCCCGATGGTAGATGCCCAATTCAGCGGCCGACTTACCAACGTGCTTGACTCTGACAGATTTGGAGCAGACCTGAACATGGACATGCAGACAACCGACCTCAGTCCTGTACGCCACATTCTCAACCTACCCTCTTCCGTACGTCTGCCTCAAATGAGAGTCAAAGGCAAGGCTAATATGCAAGGTTCGAAACTGCTGGCCGACCTTCACTTGACTCAAGGCAAAGGAACGGTGGACTTAAAGGGTAACTACGATACGAAGACGGAAGTTTACGATGCCGATGTTCGTGTACGCAATCTCAACCTTCACAACTTCCTCCCTAAGGATTCGCTTTATACGTTAACGGGACGAGCACGTATCAGTGGAAAAGG
The DNA here is from genome assembly GCA_017962495.1 of Bacteroidaceae bacterium. Taxonomy (GTDB): domain Bacteria; phylum Bacteroidota; class Bacteroidia; order Bacteroidales; family Bacteroidaceae; genus Physcousia. The sequence continues at coordinate 20,794 of JAGCVH010000083.1, read as the reverse complement.
AACCGATTTGCTCTCGAAACACGCTATCGCCAAAGCTAATGTTGAAATTAACCACCTCAGATACGGACAAAACGACCTTGACAACATACGTCTGTTGGCCGACATAAAAGGAGGCAAAGGCTTGGTTAATCTTTATAGCGACAACGACCTTCTTCGTGCCGATGCTTGTGCCACTTTGCAGTTGGACAAAAAAATAACAGCGGCCGACGTTAGTCTTGGAGCCACCTACATCGACCTCCATCGTCTGGGACTTGTCGACGAGCCACTGGCTGTGTCTATGGTTATGGACATGGAGGGAAGCACAAACCTATCCGACACCCATCGCTTGCAAGGAACCATCCGTGCCATTGAGCTCATGCCCAAGGACACCATCTTCTATCCCACCGACATCGACCTCAATCTGCTCATGTCACCCGACACCTTGTTTGCACAAGCCACATCAGGTGACCTTGAGCTCGAACTCCATTCAAGTGATGGCTATGAGCAATTGTTAGATAAGGCCAATCTCTTTACTACAGAACTCAAACGTCAGTTGGCCGACCACCGCATTGCACAAGACACCCTGACAAACCTCCTGCCCCACCTCGATTTGCGTCTGAAGAGCGGTAACCAGAATACGATGGCCAATATCGTACAATCCATGGGTTATGATTTCGACCAGCTCTACCTTATTCTTAATAGTTCGCCCGAATCAGGAGTCAATGGTCAAGGTTACCTCCATAGCCTGAACACGGGAGCCATCATGATCGATACCATCCAGTGGAACATATACCAGGATTCCACCGATGTCGTTCGACTGGGTGCTCGCGTCAAGAATGGTCCTCGCAACAAGCAGGTAGTATTCGAATCGAAAGCTATAGCCGAACTCACGCCTACGGGAGCCGATGCTTCCCTCACCTTCTTTGATGCAAAGGGGCGCAAGGGTGTTGATTTCGGCGCACAAATCTTCCTCGAGGATGATGCCTATCGTCTGCACCTGTATCCGCTCAATCCTGTCATTGCCTACCGTCGTTTCACTTTGAACGAAGACAATTACATCCTGCTTCACGATAATAAGCATGTGGAAGCCGATATCGACCTGCTGGCCGACGACGGAACGGGTTTCAAACTCTACTCCACGCCCAATGCTGATGCTTTGCAGGATATCACGCTCTCAGTCCACGACTTCAACCTGGGCGAACTCTCCAGCGTCATTCCTTATATGCCTTCTATCGGCGGCATGTTGGCAGGCGACTTCCACCTTGTTCAGGACGAGCAATCGATGAGTGTGCTTGTTGACGCTAATGTGCGCGACTTTGCTTACGAACAGGCTCAGATGGGCAACGTAGGTCTGAATGCCGTTTACCTGCCCAATGCCGATGGTACACACTACGTCGATGGAATCGTTTCGCAAGACGGCAACGAGGTGATGCTGCTGGCTGGTACATATAATCCCAAGGACGAAGGCACCATCGACGCGAAAGCCACCCTGCAACGCTTGCCACTACGCCTCGCCAATGGCTTCATCCCCGACCAGATGGCTGAATTACGGGGTTACGTGACAGGAGAAGTGGATGTTACTGGCCGTGTGTCCAATCCTACACTCGACGGGGCCATCGTCACCGACTCCATGTATCTGGTTAGCGACATGTATAGCCTCTCACTTCGCTTCCCCGACGATACCATCAGCGTAAGCAAAAGCAAGCTCGACCTGAACCGCATCGAAGCATACTCCACGGGTAGGAATCCACTTGTGCTCGACGGCACCATCGACCTTCGCGACCTCAGCAGCATTGGACTTAACCTCAACCTTTCGGCTCGTAACTTCGAACTCATCAATGCGCCAAAGAGCCAGCGTGCGGTGGCCTATGGAAAGGTATATGTCAACGTAGGAGCACGCCTGACTGGAACACTCAACGACATGCTTCTTCGAGGAAAACTCGACGTACTGGGCGACACCGATGTCACTTATGTGCTCACCGACTCGCCGTTGACGGTAGAAGACCAATTGGCAGAATTGGTTACTTTCGTCGATTTCTCCGATACGCTATCTGTAAGTGAAAAAGAGAAGGCATCACCGCAAAACATCGATATGCTCATGGACATTGGCATAGAACAGGCAGCACAAGTACATTGCTTGCTTAGCGTCGATGGTACCAACCACATCGATCTTGAAGGCGGTGGCAACCTCACCATGACTTATACCACGCAGGACGGCATTCACATGTATGGTCGTTACACCATCATCAGTGGAATGATGAACTACTCGCTGATGGTGATGTCCCTCAAGAACTTCGCCATCGACAGTGGCAGTTATGCAGAGTTCACGGGTGACCTACTGAATCCAAAACTCAACATCTCTGCCTCCGAACGCGTGAAGACTACGGTCTATGAGAACAACGTACCACGAAGCGTCAACTTCGACGTGGGTCTGAAGGTAACCCAAACGCTCGAAAACCTGGGTCTGGAGTTCACCCTCGAGGCACCTGGAGATATGACCATCAGCAATCAACTGGCCACGATGTCGCCTGAGGAACGCGGAAAGGTGGCTGTAACGATGTTGGCCACGGGTATGTACCTGACAGAGAGCGGAAACGGAACCAGCGGCTTCAGCGCGACCAATGCCCTGAACTCCTTCCTGCAAACCCAGATTGCCGCCATCTCGAACAGGGCTCTATCCACCATCGACCTAAACTTCGGTGTGGACAACACCAGCACAGCCTCTGGCGGTACGCAGACAGACTACAGCTTCAGCTTCGCAAAACGATTCTGGGGCAATCGCATAAGTCTCATTGTCGGAGGTAAGGTAAGTTCGGGCAGCGAAGCTGTGAACACGGGTGAGAGCATCATCAACAACATCTCTCTGGAATACCGCCTCGACAAGAGTGCCACCCGCTACGTTCGCATCTACTACGACCGCGACACCGAGTCGTTGCTCGAAGGAGACATCACAGAGATGGGTGCCGGTTTAGTGCTTCGCAAGAAGAGTAACCGATTAGGCGAACTGTTCATATTCAGGAAGGCGACCCCTCTCCCAACCTCCCCCGAGGGGAAGGACTAAACTAAGGCTTAATAATAAAAGATAAATAACAAACGCCATTGGAGCTATAATATGATAAAGGTTCTCAAGATACTAAACCATATACTCCCCTACCAGAGGGGATTGGGGGTGGGGTCACTCATCCTCCTGCTCCTATGTTCCTGTTCTGAAACCAAGAACCTGGCGGAAGGCGAAACGCTGTATGTGGGCATCAAGGAGGTGGCTTACGACCGCATGCCGAAACAGGCGAAGGAGAGTGAAGACACAACGGGAGTCATCACAGCCCTGGGCAATGCTTACAACACCGTTGCTGGCCTCATCGAAGGCGAAGCTTCGGCTCGCGAAGCCCTCAATGCCATCCAAGGCGACTCTTTGGCCGCTCAAATCTCACCATTCACCCCCCTACCCATCGACGCCAAGAAGGACCGTGAGGCCTATGCAACGGCAAAGAGCGAGGTGGAAGGAGTTCTTGCCCATGCTCCCAACAATTCCCTGATGGGCTCGTCGTACTATCGCCAGCCGTTGGCCATCGGTTTGTGGACCTACAATCGCTACGTAGGTAGCAATAGCCGTTTTGGCAAGTGGATGTTCAACACCTTTGCCGCCTCGCCCATATACATGACCACCGTCAACCCTCGTGTGCGAGCACAAGTGGCCCAGAACACCCTTCGCAACTACGGATACTTCCGCGGACAAACGGGTTACAGAGAATTGCCGCAAAAGCATCCCAGGAAGGCAAAGGTCTCTTATGAGATACATCCCGGTCCGTTGTTCCACATCGACTCCATAGCCTATCTCGATTTCCCCATGCGAGCCGATTCGCTCATCCATGCTACCCGTCGTTCCACAAAGCTCCATCGGGGCGATCCCTTCAGCGTGCCTAATCTCGATGCCGAGCGAACACGGCTTTCCACCACCTTCCGCAACAATGGCTATTTCTATTTCCGACCTGAATACATCGTCTATCGAGCCGACACAGTGGCTCGTCCATTACATGTTCAACTGCAGGTTGTTCCCTCTGCCGACACCCCCGACCATGCCCGTCGACAATACTATATGGGTCGCACTCGCATCAATCTGTATGAGAACCAAGCTTTCGAACTCGTCGACACCCTAAGTCGTCCGGAGAAGATGTCGCGCAGTATGCGTAAACAGATGGCTCGCTACATGAAGCAACACCCAGAGCTGGCAGAGCGCATGTCTCGTCGTAATCGCGTTCCCAGTGTTACTATGGCCTATAGTGGCAAGCCTGGTCGTCCGCCTTTGAAGATGCGTGCCATACGTCGATACATCAACTATCGCCAAGGCAGCCTCTACGACTTACGCAGCGTGCAAGCCATGCAGGACAACCTTGTAGCTATGGGCATATTCTCGCAAGCCAATGTCCGCATGAGTCCACGCGACACCACAGCCACCTGTGACACTTTGGACACCGAGATTACCCTTCGCCTCGACAAACCCTACGATGCCGAGTTCAAGGGCAACATCTCCACTAAAAGCAATGGTCTGGTAGGTCCTGGCGTCAGTTTCTCCATGTCGAAACAGAACGTGTTCCGCGGAGCTGAAACGCTTAGCCTCGACGCCTATGGCTCTTACGAATGGATGACGGGTGCACAGATGAAGGGCAAACACAGCCTGATGAACTCATACGAGTGGGGAGCCGCCATCAATCTGGCCTACCCTCGCCTGCTCCTGCTGGGACTGGGACAGCGCTTCAACCGTCGAGCCAAGGCCACAACGACATACAAGCTCAGTGCCGACTGGCTCAACCGTTCGGGCTACTTCAGTCGCGTCTCGTTCGGAGCCCGCGTAAGCCACACCTATCAGCGTCGTTCGCGTGTGTTCCATGAGGTAGTACCTTTCCGTCTCGACTACGAGAAACAACTCCACACCACAGCAAAGTTCGACAGCATCATCACTACCAACCAAGCCCTCTATGCCTCGCTTCGTGACCAGTTTGTGCCCTCGGCACAGTACACCGTCACCCTTACCAATCCCGCCAGCCGCTATCACCAGCGACGCATTACCCTCAGTGTGAAGGAAGCGGGCAATCTCACCAGTCTCGGTTATCGCATAGGAGGAAAGTCGTTCAGTGAGAAGAATAAGAACCTCTTTGGAGTGCCTTTTGCCCAGTACATCCGCCTCACAGCCGAATACTCCCATCGCTATCGTATTGCCCAGACACAGACCTACCTTTGCTGGCGTGCCTTTGGCGGCATCATACACAGTTTCGGGAATGCGACCATAGCCCCTTATGCCGACCTCTTCACGGTGGGTGGAGCCAACTCCATTCGTGCCTTTGGTGTGCGCAGTATTGGACCTGGCAGCTACCATCCCGGTCACTCTCACTACAGCTACATCGACGAAATGGGAGACCTGAAACTCGAAGCCAATCTCGAATACCGCTTCCCCTTGGTGAGCAACCTCCACGGAGCACTGTTCATGGATGCCGGCAACGTGTGGCTGATGAAGAAGGACGAAAGTCGCCCTGGCGGTACCATTAATGCCCGTTCTATGGCTCGCGAGATTGCTTTAGGCACAGGTTTCGGCCTTCGTTACGACCTCTCGTTCCTCGTCGTCCGCTTCGATGTCGGCATCGGTCTGCACGCCCCCTATGACACTGGCAAGAGTGGTTACTACAACATGACCAAGTTCTGGGATTCCCTCGGCTTCCACCTTGCCGTAGGCTACCCGTTCTAAGTCCCGTACTTTTATGTAGGCATTGGGCGATGTGACGTCGCTGGTGAATATTATTTTGGGAAAGGACTGAGATTGAGAGAATTAAAGTCGGAAGTACGAAAAAGTGGCAAAAAGTTTTCTCATTACAAGAATAATCACTACTTTTGCAACGATCATATGATCAAACCTTTAAAATTTACTACTATGGGATTTCTTTTGTGGATTCTTTATGGCTTGTGCGCAGGTGCCTGCGCTTCGTGGCTGCTGGGTTCCAGCCATCAGTGGTGGCTGAACATCATCATCGGTATCGTTGGTAGCGTTGTCGGCGGATTCGTTGCCGGCTTGCTGGGAATCAAGAGTAGCAACTGGATTGGCCAGTTCCTCATCTCCGTTGCTGGCGCCATCATCTGCCTTCTGCTCTACAACTATCTGGCTTAGAATTCTGAGAGACTTTTCTCATTTTTAAGTAAAGACTGACGGACAAGGGGGGAACTTCTTGTCTGTTTTTTGCTTGCCTATCGTATCTTTGAGTCTCCTTGAGACTCGAAAATACTCTCGTTCGGGAAAAACAATATATTCATATTGACCTGTCGGTCTTATTTATTGCTCCATATTCAAAGTAAATGCAAGCATTTCTTTGTCTTTATATCAATAAAATTTGTTTTTCCTCTCACTTATTCGTATCTTTGTCAGCAATAAAACTAATACGAACCAATAAACATTACTAACGACATGAAACCTACATTGTTTCTTTTGGCTGCCGGTATGGGTAGCCGCTATGGCGGTCTGAAGCAGCTCGACGGACTGGGACCTCACGGAGAGACCATCATGGACTACAGCATCTATGATGCTATTCAAGCCGGATTCGGCAAAATCGTATGGGTCATCCGCAGAGACTTCGAAGAGCAATTCCGCACGCAGATTTTGGCCAAGTACGAAGGACATATTCCCTGCGAACTGTGCTTCCAGAGCCTTGATGCTCTGCCCGAAGGCTTCACCGTGCCCGAAGGTCGAATCAAGCCGTGGGGTACGAACCACGCCGTATTGATGGGTAAGGACGTCATCAACGAGCCCTTCGCCGTATTGAACTGTGACGACTTCTACGATCGCGACGCCTTCCGCGTAATGGCCAAGTTCCTCAGCGGACTACCCGAGGGATCCACTGGCAAATATGCAATGGTGGGCTTCCGCGTAGACAACACCCTAAGTGAAAGTGGTACCGTGAGCCGTGGTATCTGCGAGAACGACGAGAAGACTCATCACCTGACCTCTGTTGTTGAACGCACGAAGATTGAGCGTCACGATGGCGTTGTGCAGTATCTGGATGAGAACGACGAGTGGGTAAGCATTCCCGACACCACTCCCGTTTCCATGAACTTCTGGGGCTTCACTCCCGATTATTTCAAGCACAGTGAGGAATATTTCAAGCAGTTCCTCTCTGACCCGAAGAACATCGAGAATCTGAAGGCTGAGTTCTTCATCCCCCTGATGGTCGACCATCTGATTCGCACGGGTCAGGCTACATGCGAAGTGCTCGACACCACCTCCAAGTGGTTCGGAGTAACATACCCTGAGGATCGTCCCGAGGTAGTGGCCAAACTGGCTAAACTGCACGAGGATGGCCAGTATCCCGATAAGATGTTTTGATTTCCATTGAGAATCTTTGCGTTGAGTTCAGCGCTAAACCGTTGTTCGCGGGCGTTAGTTATGTGATTAACGCCCGTGACCGTATTGCCCTTGTCGGAAAGAACGGAGCCGGAAAGAGCACGATGCTCAAGATTATCGCTGGTCTGCAACAACCCACAAGCGGTACGGTGGCTTTGCCTAAAGAAACGACGATTGGCTATCTGCCACAGGTGATGGTGGTACGTGATGAACGGACCGTACGACAAGAAACGGAACTGGCTTTTGCCCACATCCATGAGATGCAGGCCGAGTTGGACCAAATGAACCGCCAGCTGGCAGAGCGCACCGACTACGAGAGCGAGGAATACATGGCACTGGTGGAACGCTTTACGCAAACCGACGAAAGATTCCACCTGATGGGTGGCATGAACTATCAGGCCGAACTGGAACGCACACTCACTGGACTGGGATTCCGGCAAACGGACTTCGACCGCCCCACAGGTGAGTTCTCAGGAGGCTGGCGCATGCGCATAGAACTGGCAAAGATTCTCTTGCAACGGCCCGACGTGCTACTGCTCGACGAGCCTACCAACCACCTCGACATCGACAGCATTCAGTGGCTCGAGCAATTCCTCATCAATCACCAAGGTGCCGTAATTATGGTATCGCACGACCGTGCATTCATCAATAATGTAACTAACCGCACCATCGAGATTTCCTGTGGACAGATTTACGACTATAAGGTGAAGTACGACGAGTATGTCGTCCTGCGAGCCGAACGTCGCGAACAACAACTCCGAGCCTACGAGAATCAGCAGAAGGAAATTGCAGAAACACGTGATTTCATCGAAAGATTTCGCTATAAAGCCACCAAAGCCAACCAGGTGCAGAGCCGCATCAAAGCGCTTGAAAAGATTGTGCCTATCGAGATTGACGAGGTGGACAATTCAAAACTGCGACTGCGTTTCACATGCAGTCAGCGTTCAGGCGATTTCCCCATCATCTGCGACGACATCACAAAAGCATACGGGGAGACACCCGTTTTCTCCCATGTCAATCTCCAACTGCGTCGTGGTGAGAAAGTGGCGTTTGTAGGACGAAACGGAGAGGGTAAGACAACACTGGTAAAGTGCATCATGGGTGCGATACCCTTCGAAGGGAACCTGAAGATAGGACACAACGTGGAGATAGGCTATTTCGCACAGAACCAAGCCCAACTGCTCGATGAAGAACTGACGGTGTTCGACACCATCGACCGAGCTGCACGAGGCGAGATACGCACTAAGATTCGCGATATCCTGGGGGCTTTTATGTTTGGAGGCGAAGAGTCGGACAAGAAGGTCAAGGTGCTTTCTGGCGGTGAGCGTACGCGTCTGGCAATGATAAAACTACTGCTCGAGCCCGTCAACCTGCTCATCCTAGACGAACCCACCAATCACCTCGATATGCGTTCGAAGGACGTCCTGAAAGAAGCTATTCGTCAATTCGACGGAACAGCCATCATCGTCAGTCATGACCGCGATTTCCTCGACGGACTGGTCAGTCGTGTATATGTCTTCGGTGGTGGTAAGGTAAGAGAACATCTGGGAGGAATATATGACTATCTAAAGACCCAATCTAACTTGTCCATAAAGGGAAAGGACTTTGGAACGCAGGATTCATCTCATCAGGCAAAACCTGCCGCCCTTCCTTCAAGAGAAGGACAGGGGACGTCCGGAAGCTTGGCATGGGCAGAACAAAAAGCGCAAGCCCGCCAACGAAAGAAATTGGAGAAAGCCGTTAGCGATGCCGAGCAGGCAGTAGCCGAACTGGAACAAGCCATAAGCATTCTCGAAACAAAAATGTCAACACCTGAAGGCTCTGCCGACATCTCGCTCTATGAGAAGCACAGCCGACTGAAACAACAACTCGCCAAAGCCGAGGAAGAATGGACTCTGGCGATGGAACAACTCGACACCCTGTAATTATTAACACAATAAGTTATGAAGACGAACAAAATCACCATCCTGATAGCATTCTTGATGCTATCCTTAATGGCGAAAGCCGAAGTATTACCACGCCCTGAATACCCACGCCCGCAATTCGAGCGTGCCGAGTGGCAGAATCTTAACGGCACTTGGAGTTACGCCTTCGACTTCTCCAACACGGGCAGTCAGAAGGATTGGGCAAAATCACAAGGGTTCGACGGAAAGATACTCGTCCCCTTCTGTCCGGAGAGCCAACTCTCAGGAGTCAAGTTCACAGACTTCATTCCTTGCATCTGGTATCAGCGCACCATCACCGTTCCTGCTGGCTGGGAAGGAAAGAGAGTATTACTTCGCTTTGGTGCTGTGGACTACGAAACAAGCATCTACATCGATGGCAATTTTGTGGAAACACACTTTGGCGCTGGTTCCTCCTTCGCTGTAGACATCACGCCCTATGCTAAGCCTGGCAAAACGGTAAACTTAGTGTTGTGCGTGCGTGATGACTTGCGCAGTGGTCTGCAACCCGCTGGCAAGCAATGCGAAAGACTGAACTCATACGGTTGCATGTACACCCGTACTACTGGTATATGGCAGACGGTGTGGATGGAACCTGTAGCTGCCAATGCTTTGAAGACGGTATTTACCATTCCTGACATCGACCAACGACAACTCATCGTCCGTCCCGAGTTCTATCAAGAGAACAGTGGATGCACACTTACCGTTCAACTGTTCGACGGCAAGAAACTGGTATCCAAAGCCACCACACCAGCAAATAACAGCGTAAGCCTCGTGCTTCCTGTCAAGAATCAGAAGCTGTGGAGTCCCGAGTCGCCTTTCCTCTACGACCTGCGCTATACGGTGCGCGACAAGGAGGGCAAGGTCATCGACGAAGTTAAGTCGTACGTCGGCATGCGCAAAGTACACACACAGGACGGCTATTTCTACCTAAACAATCAGCCCTATTTCCAACGGTTGGTTCTCGACCAAGGCTTTTACCCCGACGGCATATGGACTGCGCCCTCTGACGAGGCTCTGCGCCGTGACATTGAACTGAGCAAGGCCGTAGGTTTCAATGGTGCCCGTCTCCATCAGAAGGCTTTCGAAGAGCGCTATTACTATTGGGCTGACCATCTGGGTTATCTGACATGGGGCGAACAAGCCAGCTGGGGACTAGACGTCAACAACGACCATGCTGCTCGCAACTTCATTTCAGAGTGGATGGAACTGGTAGTTCGCGACCGCAATCATCCAAGTCTGGTCACATGGACACCTTTCAATGAGACGTGGGGCTGTCGTGAGGGAACATACCAGCGCATGATGCGTGACGTTTATGACATCACAAAAGCCATTGACCCCACTCGTCCTATCAACGATGCAAGCGGCGACGGCCATGTGAAGACCGATATATGGAGTGTTCATGACTACGAGCGCGACTCGCTGAAGCTCGTCACAAACCACACCTTTGTGAAGGGAATGCCTATCTTCCGCAACCAACCCGACAAGAAGTTCCTTGCCGAGTATGAAGGTCAACCCTACATGCTCGATGAGTGGGGCGGACTGCCTTGGATTCCAGAGGAAGAGCGCGCCACCTCGTGGGGTTATGGTGATAACATCAACTCGCTTGACGAATTCTACAGCATTCTCGAGCGCGAGGTTGACGCTATCATTGCGTGTCCTAACATCACTGGCTACTGTTACACCCAGATTACAGATGTAGAACAGGAGAAGAATGGCGTTTACCGCTATGATCGCACACCCAAGTTTGATACACAGCGACTTCGCGCCATCTTCACCAAAATTCCTGCAATCATCCAGAACCCGCCCGCACTGAAATAGCAAAAGTGGCTTTATTCCTTAAAAAAGGTGAGAAATACAAAGTTTCTCACCTTTTTTTTGTAATTTTGAACCCGAATACATACTTAATTAATATACAAAACTATGAAAGGATTGAAACTAATGGCAATGTTAGCACTTGCTACCACCCTGACGGGATGTCAAATGGGAGACAAAACACTGAGTTCTGGTATAGACCTGGCCAACCTCGACACAACGTACCTGCCTGGAACGGACTTCTATGAATTCGCCACCCACGGATGGCAGGTTGCCAACCCTCTGACGGCAGAATATAGCCGGTATGGCTCGTTCGACGTATTACAAGAGAACAACAACAAACAACTGCGCGAACTCATCGATAGCGTAGCTGCACAGAAAAACGAGCCAGGCAGCGTGGCACAGAAGATTGCTGACCTCTATAATTCAGCCATGGACAGTGTGAATCTAAACGAACACTGGTGGGGTGCCTTCGAGGAGTTCATGCTGTGTGACGGCTATCAGAACTCGCCAGAAATCACCAAGAACTGGCTACGCGATGTATGGCCAAGAATGCAACGCCAAGGTGTGCCTGGACTATTTGGCATGTACATTGGAGCCGATGAGAAAGATTCGAAGAACAACTTGGTCAGCATCTACCAAGGTGGTCTGACAATGGGACAGAAGGACTATTACCTGGACACAGACCCTGAGACAACAAAGATTCGTGAGGCCTATGCCAAGTACATAGCTGACTTGAGCCAGCATCTGGGCTTTTCCGAGAAGGATGCCAAGCGCATCAGTCAGGACGTAATGAGAATAGAGACTCGCCTTGCCAAAGCCAGCAAGAGCATGACTGAACTGCGTGATCCAGAAGGAAACTATAACAAATTATCGTATGACGAACTGAAAAAACAGTTTGCAGGCATCGACTGGGATGGATTCTTCGGCAACCTTGGTGCAGAAGGCGTAAAGGAAGTTTGCTTAGGCCAACCCGTTGCCATTCATGAGGTGGAGAAGGTGCTAAAAGAGGAAACTCCTGAAGCTTTGCAGAATGTATATCTTTGGCATGCGATGAACATGGCCAGCTCATACATAGACGACGAAAGCCGCGCCCTGAACTTTGGTTTTTGGGGTACCACCATGAGCGGCAAGCAAGAAGATCGTCCGCGTTGGAAACGTGCCGTGGCCAGTGTCGAGAGCGGACTGGGCGAGGCTCTTGGTCAACTCTATGTAGAGCGTTTCTTCCCACCTGCAGCCAAAGAGCGCATGGAGAAACTGATTGCGAACCTACAGGTGGCTCTTGGCGAGCGCATTGCCGTGCAGGAGTGGATGAGCGACAGCACGAAGAAGGTGGCACAAGAGAAGTTGGATGCCTTCTATGTGAAGGTGGGTTATCCTAACAAGTGGAAGGACTACTCCAGTCTGGAGATTGGCGACAGCTATTTGCGTAACATTCTGGTTTGCAACGAGTGGGAGATAAAAGAAATGATACGCACGAAGCTTAACCAACCTGTTGACCACGACGAATGGTTCATGACACCACAGACGGTGAACGCTTATTATAACCCCACAACCAATGAGATTTGCTTCCCTGCTGGTATTCTGCAACCACCATTCTTCGATATGCAAGCCGACGATGCTTTCAATTATGGAGCCATCGGCGTAGTTATTGGTCATGAGATGACACACGGATTTGATGATCAAGGGGCGAAGTATGACAAGGACGGTAACCTGCGCCAGTGGTGGAGCGACGAAGACACACAGCGATTCACAGAGCGCATTCAAGTGATGCGTGAATTCCACGACAGTATTGAAGTGTTACCTGGTTTGCACGCTAACGGTAGTCTGACGTTGGGAGAAAACATGGCCGACCATGGTGGTCTGATGGTTGCCTTCCAAGCATTCAAGAATGCTACGAAGGATGCTCCCCTTGGTGACATCGACGGCTTCACACCCGAACAGCGTTTCTTCTTGGCATATGCCAATGTATGGGGACAGAACATCCGAGACGAGGAAATTCGCAAGCGCGTGAAGAGTGACCCACACGAGTTGGGCAAATGGCGTGTCAACGGACAGTTGCCACACATTGACGCTTGGTACGAAGCCTTTGGCATCACAGAGAAAGATCCTATGTTCGTACCCAAAGACAAGCGCGTCACCATCTGGTAATGAACGATTCACATTTTATCGCTCGTAATTCGTAACTAATCGCAATTAATATAAATGCCATTAAGACTTCCCGATAGGTTGCCAGCCATTGAACTGCTCAAGAAAGAGAACATATTCGTCATGGGCAGTTCAAGGGCTGAGCATCAGGATATACGCCCTCTACGCATCGCAGTACTGAACCTGATGCCACTGAAGATTACAACTGAGACCGACCTCGTGCGCATACTCTCGAACACTCCTTTGCAGTTAGAGATTCATCTAATGAAGGTAAAGGCGCATACAAGTAAGAACACGCCTGTAGAACACATGAAGGCTTTCTACCGCGACTTTGAAGTGATGAGACATGAAAAGTTCGACGGATTCATCATTACGGGCGCTCCACTGGAGCACCTCGACTTTGAGGAAGTCAATTACTGGGACGAGATACGCGAGATATTCGACTGGAGCCGAACCAATGTGACCAGTACCATGTACATCTGCTGGGCTGCACAAGCAGGTCTCTATCACTACTACGGCATACCCAAATATCCGTTGGAAGAGAAGATGTTCGGCGTATTCCCTCAAACGATTGTTGACCCACAGTTGCCCATCTTCCGAGGTTTTGATGACGAATTCAACATGCCACACAGCCGTCATACTGAGATTCGGAAAGAGGATATCCTTGCCCATCCAAACCTATCCCTGATTGCAGAAAGCCCTAAAAGCGGTGTGGGTATGGTGATGGCTCGAGGAGGACGCGAAATTTTTATTACAGGTCACTCGGAATATGAGCCTTATACCCTCGATACTGAGTATAAGCGCGACCTTGGCAAAGGATTACCCATCCATAAGCCTGAAAACTACTACCTGAACGATGATCCCAGCCAACCTCCTCATGTCACTTGGCGTGGACATGGCAACCTGCTCTTCACCAACTGGCTTAACTATTACGTTTATCAGGAGACACCATACAACTTGGACGAGATACATTAGGGAAGTGATGAAACGATGGTGCAGTGATAGAGGTACAAAGCTTTAGCAATGCCGAGTCGTGATAGAGAAAGACTAAAGGACAAGTGATGGAGTGAAAAAAGATAACTCTATATTATGCGAACCATTGAATTACTTGCTCCTGCTCGCGACCTAACAACAGGCATAGAAGCCATTCGTCATGGGGCAGACGCAGTATATATCGGAGCCCCAAAGTTTGGAGCACGAGCGGCAGCAGGCAATTCCGTGGAAGACATTCGTCAATTGGTGGAGTTTGCCCATCCCTTTGGTGTGAAGGTTTATGTCACGCTGAACACTATCATCTATGACCATGAACTCGAGGAAGTGCGCCAACTCGTTGATGTGTTGACACATATTGATGTTGATGCACTTATCGTGCAAGACTTTGCCCTGTTAAATTCAAAATTAAGCCTCCATGCCTCCACGCAGATGGATAATCGCACCGTCGAAAAAGTGGCGTGGCTTAGGGATTTGGGCTTTGAGCAGGTGGTGATGGCCCGCGAACTGACACTCGACGAGATTCGGGATATTCATCTACAGGTGCCTGAAGTGCGGCTGGAAGTGTTTGTTCATGGAGCAATTTGCGTCAGTTATAATGGGCAATGCTACGCGTCCCAACACTGTTTCGCACGGCCAGCCAATCGTGGTGAATGCGCCCAGTTTTGCCGTATGCCTTTCGACCTCATCGACGAAGAGGGGAATATCTTGCAACAACAAAAACATCTACTATCGCTTCGCGATATGAATCGAAGCAATGAACTTGAAGCATTGCTTGATGCTGGTGCCTCAAGCCTAAAGATTGAAGGAAGATTGAAAGATGTGGCATACGTAAAGAATATAGTGGCATACTATCGTCAGCTACTCGATAAGATATTCCGTCGTCGACATGAATATAAGCGTAGCAGTCTTGGCCACGAAGTAATTTCCTTCACGCCCAATCCTCAGAAATCATTCAATCGGCTGTTTACTAATTATTTCATGTATGGCCGAACGCCCAACATGGCGAATATCTATACGCCTAAAAGCATGGGAGAGCCCATTTCTTCTCAAACTGAGTTTCACAATGGCGACGGCCTTTGCTACATCAATCAGGAAGGAGTGTTGGAGGGCTTTCGCGTTAATCGTGTGGAGGACTTACCATCCATCTTTTCCCAACTCTTACCTCAAACCTCTCGTCTCTCTCCACAATTCTATAGGAATCACGACCAACAATTCGAGCAACAACTCTCGAAGCCGACAGCTACAAGAAAAGTGAATGTAAGTTGGCTGTTGGAGGAGACTGACGAAGGTTTCCAGTTATACCTTACAAGGGAAGACGGCAAACAAGTGAAACAGACTTTTTCCTTCCCGCACGAGCTTGCCCGTTCGCCACAAACGGAACTTATTACACGTCAACTATCACGCCTTGGAGACACACCTTACGAAGCCACGAATGTAGATATTCAGATGTCGCAGAACTGGTTCATACCCAATAGTGTGTTGGCGGAGTGGAGAAGGATATTAGTTGATAGTTTGTCGTCAAGTGTTGAAACTTATTATTCTCAACAAAGGCAGAACACACCAGCACCACTTTCATCTTCTAGATTGCAATCTTCAAATATAACATATCTCGGCAATGTTGCCAACCGTGTTGCTCGCCAGTTCTATCTAGAGCAAGGCGCAAAGCAAGTGGACTGGGCGTTGGAAATAGAGAAGCCCAAGACGACAGACGAAAACAGGTTATTGCTCATGACCTGTCGCTATTGCATAAGATATGAATTGGGAATGTGCAAAAGAATGAAGAATGAAGAACGAAGAATGAAGAATGAAGGGGAACTCTTCCTCCGCCTTTCCGACGGCCGTCGCTTTCGTCTCCATTTTGATTGCAAGCAGTGTCAAATGAAAGTATATGCAGCATGAAACAACTAATCATTTATAATTTCACGTTTTTCATTCTGCTTATGCTAGTAGGGTGCACGTCTTCCCCCACAGGAGAAGCCAAGGGAGAGGAGCGAGCTTGGGACGTCGACTACAATTTCGTTCTCTCGGCTGATAGCCTCGTCTTGCAAGAAGATCGCCCAATGCATCTGCTCATCGTGCCTGAGCAAACTGATTCGTTCGTAGTATATAAGGATGACCCTCTGGTTGTGGCGCAAATAGAAATAATCCCTGAGGACTCAATCGACAGTGTATGGGTAAAGGTTGCTCGCGACCAGCTGACACAGGGTTGGGTGCACGAATCGACCCTTCTCGATGCTGTTGTTCCTGACGACCCCATTTCACAAGGAATTCATCTTTTCTCCGACAGACACGTTGTCGCCACCATTGCCCTTTTTGTTATAGCATTGGCTGCATGGCTTTTCAGAAGAATGAAGAGGCGTCGCTTCCATATTGTCCACATCGATGACATCGCCTCCCCCTACCCCATGCTCCTTTGCCTTACTTTTGCTGCAGCTACGGTCCTCTACACTACAATCCAGATTTTCGTTCCACAGCTCTGGGTTAATTTCTATTTTCATCCCACGCTGAATCCCTTTGGACAGCCCACCATGCTTACAATATTTCTGGCTTTAGCCTGGCTTATCGTCATACTTGCCATTGCAGCGATGGACGACATTCGTCGCTCGCTGAACGCCACAGAAGCCATACTCTATACACTCTCTCTACTAGCTATTCTCGCCGTCATCTATCTTTTCTTCTCTCTTACAACACAATACTTTCTTGGGTATTTCCTATGGATGGCCTATGCTGCTCTTGCCCTATGGCAATACCTTCGTCGCCATCGGCCTCGCTATCGCTGTGGTCTGTGTGGTGCACCTCTTCATGACCAAGGGACTTGTCCCAAATGCGGAACTATCAATAGATAACCTAAACAGATTAAACAATAATGGCAAGCAACATCGACTTTGTGCAATACATCACAGACCAGTGTGCCGGAGCTGGCGAAATCACCTACAAAAAAATGTTTGGTGACTATTGCCTCTATTGTCAAAGCAAGATAGTGGGACTGATCTGTGACAACCATCTCTACCTCAAGCCTACTGAAGAAGTAAGGCCTTTGCTGCTAACTGTCGACTTGCGACCACCATACCCTGGAGCAAAAGACTATTTCTATATCGAAGAGGTGGATGACCGCGACTATCTTTCCCACCTTGTCATTGCCACTTACAAGGCTTTGCCAGACTCTAATAAACGAAAGCGATAAACATAAATGTAGATATGAAGAAACTCTGTCATTACATATCGGAATACATGGGTGTATTGGTGCTTGCTGCAGCCATACTGGCATTAGCTTTTCCTGAAGTTATGGTGGGAATACGCCCAACTGTCATCAATTATCTGCTGGGTGTAGTGATGTTCGGCATGGGACTAACATTAAACTTGCAGGATTTTCGCATTGTGTTCTCCCGTCCAAAAGATGTCATCATTGGGTGTATGGCACAGTTTACCATGATGCCTCTACTGGCATGGGGACTCTCACGATTGTTCTCGTTAGACGAGGCTCTTGCCTTAGGCGTTGTCTTAGTAGGTTGTTGTCCAGGCGGCACTGCTTCCAATGTCATTACCTATTTGGCCAAGGGCGACTTGGCATTATCCGTAGGAATGACTGGCGTCTCCACTCTTTTAGCACCATTCCTCACACCATTACTTACATGGGCGCTAGCGGGCAAGAGTGTTGATGTGAATGTCATAGGTATGCTTTTAAGCATTCTCTGGGTGGTTATCCTACCTATTGTTATCGGTCTGCTGGTAAAGGGATTATGGCCGAAGTTTACGGAGAAGGCAACAGACTATCTTCCAGCCTTTTCATCGATTGCCATTGCCCTCATTGTAGCAATCATCATCTCGGCCAATGCTGATAGATTGTTGGCAGGTGGACTGCTAATTGTACTGGTAGTTGTCCTTCACAACGTATGCGGATTGGGACTTGGCTACCTAACAGGACGACTATTAGGTCTTTCCGAACCTAAAAA
The DNA here is from genome assembly GCA_017962495.1 of Bacteroidaceae bacterium. GTDB lineage: Bacteria > Bacteroidota > Bacteroidia > Bacteroidales > Bacteroidaceae > Physcousia. Next base: position 2,579 of record JAGCVH010000083.1, on the reverse strand, counting down.
GCGAGCAATCTCCATCGAAGTGGGCATGCAGAATTCAGGACTGGCAAGCAGTCTGGCGACTCTGCACTTTGCCGCTTATCCATTAGCCACCATCCCAGGAGCCATCTTCAGCGTGTGGCATAACATCTCAGGTGCCATCGTGGCTTATTTCTTCCGAAAGATGAATAACAATTGTAATCTAAAAACTTCATAACGATGAAACATTTTTTCATTTCTGCACTGATGCTTCTTTGCATGAGCAGTCTTACAGCCGCGACACCGGCTCGTAAACAACTATTCGATGCCAATTGGCAATTCTCACGAGACAGTGTCCAATGGAGGGCTGTCAACCTACCACACGACTGGAGCATTGAAGGACCTTTTGACAAGAACACTCCCGCTGGGAACGAAGGGGCTTATCTGCCTACGGGTAAAGGCTGGTACAGAAAGTCTTTCAACATCGAGAATCTATCGCCTCGTACCGAGCTGTACTTCGATGGCGTCTATGAACACGCCACCATCTTCGTAAACGGTCATCTGGCTGGGCGCCACGATTATGGCTATACTCCATTCACCGTTGATGTAACGTCCTTCGTGACCCAAGGACAAAACAATGTTGTAGTCAGCGTAGACAACTCACAACAGAAGAATTGTCGTTGGTATAGCGGTTCCGGTATCTACCGCCATGTATGGCTTATAAACAAAGGTAAGCGATACATCGATGAATGGAGTGTCTGCGTGACGACGCCCGATATCCACACCGTGAACATCAAAGCTGAGGTGGTGATGGAGGACGGTTCACGCAAGCCTATTGAGAAGACACTGCATGTCGAGCAGCCACGCCTTTGGTCGCCTGACGACCCTTATCTCTATAAAACAACCATTGAGGCAGAGGGCGATGTGCTACCTGTCACTTACGGCATACGCACTATCGAGTATGATGCCCAGAATGGCTTCCGCCTCAATGGAAAGCCCATGCTCATCAATGGAGCTTGCGTCCACCACGACAATGGATTCCTCGGTGCCGCGTCCTTCGATGCAGCTGAAACTCGCAAGGTAAAACTGATGAAAGAGGCAGGCTTCAATCTGCTGCGCACCTCACATAACCCGCCAAGCGCTGCTTTCCTGGAAGCATGTGACTCTTTGGGTATGCTCGTTATCGACGAAGCCTTTGACGGATGGCGCACTCAAAAGACCGCCCACGACTTCCACACCTATTTTGATGCACAAGCCGAGAAAGAGATTGAAAGTATGGTGCGACGCGACATGAACCATCCCAGCATCATATCGTGGAGCCTTGGAAACGAAGTCATCGAACGCAAGGACATCCGCGTCGTTTATACCGCCAAACTGCTCAAGCAAGCCATTCACCGCATCGACACCTCACGACCTGTCACAGAAGCGCTCTGTGCGTGGGATCGTGACTGGGAAATATATGACCCTCACGCCGATGTGCTGGACATCGCAGGCTATAACTATATGTTGCACAAACACGAAAGCGACCATCGCCGTGTTCCCAATCGCGTAATCTGGCAAACGGAATCCTATCCCGCCGATGCGCTCAAAAACTGGAAAGTTGTCAGCGAGTATCCGTATGTCATTGGCGATATCGTCTGGACAGGACTCGACTATCTCGGTGAGTCAGGCATCGGTCGTTGGTTCTACGAAGGCGAGGTGCCAGGCGAGTCATGGGAGCGTCCGCTTTATCCCTGGCATGCCGCCTATTGCGGTGACGTGGATTTTACAGGACTGCGCAAACCCATCAGCCACTATCGCTCCATGCTCTACAACCGAAATGGTGAGCACCTATACATGGCCGTGCGAGAACCTGATGGATATTACGGAAAAGTTAAGACTACGCAATGGAGCACTTGGCCAACATTTGAGAACTGGAACTGGTCGGGCCATGAGGGCAAGCCCATTGATGTGGAGGTGTATTCCCATTACCCCAAGGTGCGTTTGTACTTAAACGACAAGCTAGTCGAAGAGAAAGCCGTAGAGGACTGCAAGGTTATGTTCACGCTACCTTATCAACCTGGCAAACTCCGTGCAGAAGGCATAGCTGACAATCAGGTAAAAGAATCTGTAACCCTGCAAACCGCTAGCGAAGCAAGAACCATTCGTCTAACCGCCGACCACTCTACTCTTAAGGCTGATGGGCAAGACCTCGCTTTCATCACTGTTGAAATCTTGGATAAGAATGGGAATCTGAACCCCACTGCTGCCAACGAGCTGACTGCAAGCATCAGCGGTCCCGCCACCTTGGCGGCTTTCGGCAATGCCGACATCAAGGACTGCGACCGCTACTCCGATGCTGTTCAGAAAGCATGGAAAGGCCGCGCCCTGCTCGTCGTCAGGAGTACTCCCAAACGAGGTCGCGTCACTGTAACTGTACAAGGTAAAGGACTGAAGACAGGAAAAATCAATCTCAACTAAGAACAAGAAACTGTGCCGCCCAAAGGACGGCACAGTTTTATTTGCACATAACCAGCTTTATCTCAAGCGTGAGATTAGACGATAGCGTAACAAGCGACCTGTGAGTTGCAGCGACTAGCAATACGGTCCACAAGGATGCATCACTTTACAGGATAGCTCTTGCG